>JAZNBB010000042.1:0-41848 GCA_045586845.1 Eubacteriales bacterium | reverse complement strand
GTTGGCGCAAATATGGGTTCTAAGTCCCCTATGCTCCACCAAAAAGTTAGAGGAGAGTCCATCGGACTCTCCTCTAACTTTTTACCGGAACTGTACCGATCGATCCCCCGCATAAGCGGCGTGTGCGCCGCGATATGCTGATTTGCGCAGGACACCCGAACGATATTAACGTCCGCAGGCGCAAATATAGGTTCTAAGTCCCTTTGCTTTGGCACTAAAAAGCACCTGTTTAAGCAGGTGCTTTTACTGTCGCGTGCTTTACGATAAATCAAAGAACAGCCATGCAAGCAGTGCCTGGGTCAGATAGAGCGCAGGGCCTTGCAGCGTGCCCAGCGTGGCGGAAGGCAGGCTGAGAAAGAACATAGCGGTGGACAGAAGGCAGATAATCACGCCGAGTACGCGGCAAGCCTTCATTTTGCCGCAAAAGCTGATAATACCGGTCACAAACATCAGAATACCCAAAGCGGCAGCAATGCCGATGTTAAGGCTGAGCGTTACAAGTCCTTGCAGGGCAGTGATGACCGAGGACGTGCCGAGTGCTATAAAAATAATGCTGATCAGAACGCGTGTCAAGTTGTTCTTGGACGATTTCTTTTTGGTTGCCATGGTGAACTCTCCTCATGTAAGATGTAAATATTGTAGCATAAAGTGCGAAAAATGTCAATTGCTATTGCAAAATTGCTTGGTATTTGATATAATTTTGAGTAGTAACAAGCAAAAGGAGCAAAAGATGTACGCCAATTACCATACACACACCTTCAGATGCAATCACGCGCGCGGCAGCGAGCGCGAATATATTGAAACAGCCATTGCCCGCGGTGTGAAAGTGTTGGGGTTTTCGGATCACGTGCCATATCCGTTCCCAAACGGGTATGAGTCCGGGTTTCGCATGAAGTGTGCCGAAATCGGAGATTACGTGAATACGTTGCTTGCACTCAGGAAGGAATATGCGGGACGGATCGAGCTGTATATCGGCTTTGAGGCTGAGTATTATCCGCTTTATCACCAAAGCCTTCTGGAATTTTTGGATCCATACCCTTATGAATATCTGATCATGGGTCAACATATGATCGGCAACGAGATCGATGCTCCCGTGTATTGCGGTGGCAAAGTTGCCGCGGACGTGCCGTGGAAATATGCACGTCAGGTGGTCGATGGCTTGCGCACCGGAGATTTTACTTATCTTGCACATCCCGATCTGCCAAGCAACACTGAGAGGGGAGAGGATTACAGGGCGGCAATGGAGTGGCTGTGCCGTGAAGCATTGGTGTTGGGCATTCCGCTTGAACTCAATTTCCTTGGACTTGCTGACGGACGCGCATATCCCTGCCATACCTTTTGGGAGATTGCAGGGCAGGTGGGTAATACGGTCGTTTTTGGTTGTGACGCACATGATGCGGATGCTGTTGCAAATACGCAAACCATCGCTGCAGCAAACGAGTGGGCAGCACAGCACGGACTGCAGGTGATTGACCGAGTAGACTTGCACCGCCCGAATATGTAAACAATTTCCAAAATGCCGATTGACAAAAGGGTGTTGATTATTGTATAATGGTCATAGAATGCAAGAAGGGAACTCCTGTGCATGCCCTTTGTGAGTAAAGGAGAGACGTTATGAAAAAGTATCTTTGCATATGCCTTGCGGTCTTGATGCTTACGACCGTTTTGGCGGGTTGCAACGGATTGGTTGGACAATTGCTTTCGTCCGAACAATTTGAAAGCTTATTTGATCCCCTTTTTGATGAGACAACCGAGACTGAGACCGAAAGCTTTACCGAGCCGCAACCCATGCTGCCCGAAACCAGCGAACCGGAGCTGCTAATCGATCCTGCCGTGTCGGCACTGAATCAGATCCGTGTGGATTGGAAAGGGCAGGAGTTTGTTGTTCTGACAAGAGATGATTTCATGCCGGAGGAATGGATGTCCGAGAATCGGACCGGTGCTTTGGATAATGCCGTCTATGAGCGCAACCGGGTGTTTGAGGAGTTTTGCAACCTTGATTTGAATGTTGTGTATGCGAGCTCTGCCGAAATACCATCCTTGACCAAGCAAGACATACAAGGCGGGTTGCATGAGTATGATCTGCTGCATACCAATGTGCAATCTTCGTTCAATATGGCGACGTACGGTTATCTGCACAGCTTTACCGATCTGAACGAAGTGGATCTGACTGCGCCTTGGTGGGATCAGGGAACTGCCAATCTTGTGCTTGCGGATCGCATCTATTTCATGAACAGTGATATCAATTACAGTGATAATAGTGTTACTCACGCAATCTTTTTCAATAAAGCACTTGCTGCGAAGGAAAATATCGATCCTTACGCCATAGTTCACGGTAATCAATGGACGGTGGATCAGCTCCGCGCATTGATCAAGGATACAAACGAGGATATCAATGGCGACGCCGTGATGGACGAGAATGATTATTACGGATTCATATCGAACTATTCCACCGCCGATTCCTTTTTCTACGGTGCGGATTTGAGATACGTAGTATGCGATAAGGGTGCATCGCCGAGCCTTGCGATGGACGAAACTGCTTTGAATAAGGCGAGCGATCTTCTTGATAAGATGCTGTATCTCTATTATGGGAACAACGCCACTTTCATGTCAGTGCCGGGTCACGAAAATAATGGCTTGAGTATCTTCAAGCAAGGCAGAGGGGTCTTTTATGAAGAAGTCCTCAGTTATGCTCCACAGCTCCGTTATGAATTGAATACGGATCTTGGAATATTGCCTGTTCCCAAATATGATACCGAACAGGAAAGCTACGTCTCCTACGTGCATCTTATGGGAGCTACTTCTTCCATTCCTCTGTCGGTTGAGAATATCGAGCGTCTTGGCCCCACGCTGGAGGCATTGGCAATTATTTCGCGTCAGAAAGTAAATCCCGCGTACTATGATAGCCTGCTTTCCTACGGGAATGCCTGCGATGAGAAATCGCGAGCTATGCTGGATATTATTTTCGGATCGCGCACTTATGATCTTGGCAATATCTACGTGGAGATGCAGCTGGATTCCCTGTTCAAAACCTGCGTTGCGGATAATAAAAGCAATTTTGCCAGCTCTGTTGCAAAGAATGAAAAGATTGCATTGAAGAGGCTTGAAAAACTTGGCTCGATGTTAACCGCTCTGCAATAAAAGCCTTTGCAAGGACCGCTACGTGTATGGCGGTCCTTGTCGGTTTTAAGAAGCTCGAAAGCGTTCAAAAAAACGCAAATGCCGATTGACAAATGCTTCCGGATATTGTATAATATAGTTTGAGGTGTATACCTTTAATATGAAAGAGGAGAATCGATATGAAAAAGTACTTGTGCTTATTTCTGACCGCGTTGATGCTGCTTGCCGCGTTTGCAGGCTGTGTGGATATCAACCAGGGTGAGGATGAAACGTTGGAGAATCTTGAGGGTGAAACTGATGCAGCTGCGTTGGCACTCCAGGAAATCAGCGTAGACTGGGGACAGGAGGCCTTTGTTGTTCTGGCAAGAGAGGACTTTTATGCCGAAGAATGGGAGACCGAGACTCGCACAGAGGTGCTTGAGGATGCTGTTTACGCACGTAATTTGGCTTTTGAGGAATACTGCAAGCTCGATCTCAATATTGTTTATGATGTCACTGCGGAAATGAACAATACGATCAAAAAAGATGTTCAGGTAGGCGCAGGCGAATATCATCTGCTGCAGAACCACATGGCGAATACTGCAAACCTTGCGTCCGACGGCAACCTGACCAGCTTTACTGTGCTTGACGGTATGGATCTGTCCGCACCTTGGTGGGACCAGGGTACTGCAAGCTTTGTGATCTCGGATAAGATCTACTTCATGAACAGTGCGATCAACTACTCCGATGAGAACACGACCTATTGCATGATGTTCAATAAACGCATGGCAAAGGACGAAGATATCGATCCCTATGAAATGGTCTACAATAACGAGTGGACGCTGGACAATTTCCAAAGCCTGATCAAGAGTGCTTCCTATGACTCCAGCGGTGACGGACAGTTTGACGTAGCGGATACATACGGCTTTATTTCTACTTGGGAGACCGGCTCTACCTTCTTCTTTGGCGCAGATCTTCGCTATATCGTTTGCGAAGAGGGTCAGGATCCTTACCTGGCACTGGATTCTACCGGTATGAACAAGGCATCAGACCTGCTTGACAAGGTTCTCGCTATCTATTACGTCAATAACGCAACCTTCATGTCCGATCCCGGTAAGGAAGGCGACGGTAAGAGTATTTTTGTGGGTGGCAGAGGTTTGTTCTACAGTGAGGCTGTTATGTACATCGTAGCCCTTGGTAAGGAAATGGAAGAGGACTTTGGTGTGCTTCCCATTCCGAAGTATAACGAGCAGCAGGAAGAATACATTACCTGGACCAACGGTATCTGCTCTACCTCCTCTATTGCAAAGTCCGTCAAGAATTTGGAGCTTCTCGGTCCGACGCTGGAAGCACTGGCGATCATTTCTCACCAGAGGATCACGCCCGCTTATTACGATACCGTGCTGCAGCGCAAGTCTGTGCGTGACGAGGAATCTCAGGGTATGCTGGATATCATTTTCAAGACCCGCACCTATGACCTTTGTATGTATTATAACAACATTGGTCTGGAGCCTCTGTTCAAGACCTGCGTAAACGACAACAAGCCCAACTTCTCCTCCAGCTACGGTAAGAAGGAAAAGGGCGCAACCAAGCAACTCAATACTTTGATCGCAAAGTTCGAGAAAGATGACTGATAAATTGATCTGAAATCAACAGTTCCGCAAGGGCTGTCGCACCCGTGCGACAGCCCTTGCTTGACCAAAAGGGGGATTTTTATGAAAAAACTCAATGCTGAAAAACTCAATCAACTCGTAGATGCGCGCGTTTCAGCCGATATTGAGAGCGGAAAAGTAGGCGGCGCAGCGCTTTGCGTGGTGCAGGACGGCAAGGTGATCTTGCACAAGACCTACGGCTATCAGAACGCAAGTACCAAAGAACCGTTGCGCGCCGATGCCATGTTTCGTCTGGCTTCCATGACTAAGCCTATCACGGCGGTTGCCGCGTTGATCGCGGAGGAGCAGGGCTTACTTTCGATTGACGACGAGCTGTGCAAGTACATACCCGCATACGCGCACATGAAGATCGGACATATGGAAAACGGACAGCCCGTATACGATAAGGATGCGACCACGCCCATCACCATCAAGCATCTGCTCTCGCATACCAGCGGTATCGGCACCTTGGAGATTGGCGATCACGCATGGGCGACCATGCCCGATGAAAATTCCAAGACCCCCGAGGGCGTCATGGATTGGTTTGCAGATAAGATGCTGGCATTCGAGCCGTACACCGCGCAGTGGTACAGCCCCGTGGTGGCGTTTGTGGCAGTGGCACGCATCATTGAGATCGTGTCGGGTATGGCGTATAATGAATTTCTTGACAAGTATCTGTTCGAGCCGCTTGGGATGCAGGATACCACCTTTGATCTAAACGACGATCAAAAGGCACGCATGATCGCCATGCACAATTATACCGAAGAGCAGGGCGGCTTTGCCGTGCCCAAGTCGGTGGACACTATTTTTGAAAATATCCCCGTTACGCAATGCTGCGGCGGCGCGGGACTTGCTTCCACGCTGGACGATTACGTCATCTTCGGCGAAATGCTGACCCACGGCGGCACGCTGAACGGTGTGCGCATCATTTCTCCCGCATCTGTTGAAAAGATGGGCAGCGTGCAGGTGACCGATGCGATCATGCCGCCTCCCGTGCAGTGGGGACTTGGCGTACGCGTGATCACGGCGGACGGGTATCAGATGCCTAAGGGCTGCTTTGGCTGGAGCGGTGCGTACGGCACGCACTATTGGAGCGATCCCGAAAACAGGATCACGGCAATTTACATGAAGAATTCGGGCTACGACGGCGGTGCCGGCGCGCTGACCTCGTTTTTGTATGAGCAGGACGTTTACGCGTCTTTTGAAGAATAAGGGGGATAGCGTGAAAGTTTACTGTACATATTCGTTCAGTATGCTGTTCACGCATAAACTTCACCTAAAAATGGGGTCCGACCCATTTTTAGAGCAAAGCTCTGCGGTGAAGTTTCAAAACTGATTTGAGCCGCCATGGGCGGCATGGAGGTTAATATGGCAAACGAGATTATCAAGGGTATGGGCTTTCACCACATGGCTTTGTACGTATCGGATTTTGAAAAGTCGCTGGCGTTTTACCAAAAGCTGGGCATGAAGGTATATACCGCGTGGGGGCAGGGCGCAGATCGCATTGCGCTGCTTGACACGGGTGACGGCACCATGCTGGAAATGTTTGCAAAGCCGGGGCAGGATATTGCCGCAGAGGGCCGCTGGCAGCACCTTGCCTTGCACGTGGAAAACGTGGAGAGTGCGCTGCAGACCGCACTTGCGGCGGGAGCAAGATTGCAGATGCCTGTTACGGTCATGGATCTTGACTCGCACCCTCGTAAGATCACCATTCAGATCGCTTTTGTATACGGTCCCGACGGCGAAGTCGTGGAATTTATCAAGCAACTGGTAAAAAAGCTTTAATTATCCAAAGGAGCCTGCGATGAGCGCATATGTTTTTCCCTCGGCATATAAGGGCGGCAGACCCGCGCGGCTTTGCGAAGCCACGCGGCGCTTTGCCATGGAATCCTTGCAGGGTAAGTACGGTACGCAGACCGCGCTTTACCCGTTTGTACACGTGGACTGTGTGGAAAACTGGGATGGTCTGAATGATCACGAAAAATATACCGCCACGCTTGATGTGTTGGTACGCGAATGTCCTTTGCGCATTTGCGAGGGCGAGCGCGTCTGCGGTGCGGCAACGCTGGGGGCGGGCATACGCCATCAGTATCCCGTGGCGAGAGGCGGACAGGTGATCTATCCGAGTGTCAGCCATCTGACCGTGGATTTCGGTATTTTGGTGCGCGAGGGAATATACGGCATGAGGTCGCGTATCGAGAGCATTGATATATCTGCATTTGACGAGGCGGCAACGCATCGGCATAACGCGCTTTTGTGCACGTTAGATGCCATGGAGGTGTGGCACAGGCGCTATCTGGATGCTACGCGTGACGCTTATCCGCATCTTTACAAGACGCTCTCGCGTGTGCCGTTGTATCCTGCCGAGAGCTTTACCGAGGCAGTACAAAGCCTTTGGTTTGGCTTTGCATTTCTGCGCTTGGGCGGCAACTGGCCCGGGATCGGGTGCATTGACCGCTTGCTTGGTCCGTATCTGGATCGTGATCTTGCCGCGGGCAAGATCACCATGGAGGAGGCGCGCGAGGTGTTGGCATCCATGTTTATCAAGGGCTGTGAGTGGATCGAGCAGGATACACCGCGCGGCTCGGGGGATGCGCAGCATTACCAGAATATTGTACTGGGCGGTACCGATGCGTCGGGGTGCGACGTGACAAACACGGTCAGCTACCTGTGTCTTGAGATCGTGGAGGAGCTGGGCATTTCGGATTTCCCCATTTCGGTCAGACTGCACGACAATACGCCCAAGGACTTTTTGCGTCTGCTTGCGTGCGTGATGCGACACGGAGGCGGTGTGGTGGCGGTCTATAATGAAAAGACAGTGTTTGCCGCCCTGCGCGCACAGGGATATCCCGAGCACGAGATTTATGATTTTGCAAACGACGGCTGTTGGGAGGTGCAGATTCCCGGTAAGACCTATTTTTCCTATATTCCCATGGACTTTTTGCACGTGCTTTTGCAGGATGTGCTGCACGTGGCAGAGGGTGAGCTTTTGGATTATCCGGATATGGATTCGATCAGGGAGGCTTACTTTGAGCGCATGAAGCAGGTGATCGCACATACCTGTACGGGACTGCTTGATGGCTTTGCGCCTGCGTGGCGAGAGGGCAGTGACGCGTTCCGCCCCGGTATGCCAACGCCCATGATCGATCTGTTTGAGCACGGTTGTGCCGAGAGCGGCAGGGGATATTTGGAGGGCGGTACGCCTTACCGGGTGATCTCGCCGCACATGGGCGGTGTGGGTGACGTGGCAAACGCACTTTGCGCCATTGAACAGCTTTGCTTTATTGAGAAGAAATTGAGCGTTACGCAGCTTTGCGAAATTCTACGTAACGACTGGCAGGGGCAGGAGCAGCTTGCCCTGTATGCCAAGCATAAATTGCCGCACTACGGCAACGGCGACCCCGTCGCCGATGCGCATTATGCATGGGCGGTTGCTGCCTTTGCAAAGGCGTGCGAACCTTTTGCCAAGGGGTATCCGCTTGCCTTTCCACCCGGGATCAGTACTTTTGGACGGCAGATCGAGTGGATAGCACATCGCACCGCCGTGCCGCACGGTTACCGCCGCGGCGAGATTCTGGCAGGCAATACCTCGCCCACTCCGGGCACGGATACGGCGGGCGCGACCGCGACTGTGCGCTCGTACTGCGCGGCAGATCTTTCGCGCATGACCACGGGAGCTGCGCTGGATATCAAGATGTACCCGGGCACCTTGGAGGGTGAGAACGGGCTTTGCGCGCTGGAGGGACTGATGCAGGGATTTTGTGTTTTGGGAGGCTACTTTATGCAAGTGGACGTGCCTGACGTGCAAACGCTGCTTGACGCACGCGAGCATCCCGAAAATTACAAAACGCTCTCTGTACGCGTATCGGGCTGGAATGCGAGATTTGTCACGCTGGATGACGCATGGCAACGCATGGTGCTGGAGCGTGCGGGTTACTTGCCAAAGGAGTAAATCATGCTTGTTGCCGAAATACAAAGGTTTTGCACGCACGACGGACCGGGACTGCGCACCACAGTGTTTTTCAAGGGTTGTCCTTTGCGCTGCGTATGGTGTCATAACCCCGAAACGCAGAAAAAATCGCCTGAGATCATGCTGCACACCACACTTTGCATCGGATGCGGTGCTTGTGTGGGTGTGTGTCCCACGGCTGCGCAGGTATTGACACAAACCGACCGCCGCCGTATGGTATCATTGTGTAAGAACTGCGGCACTTGCGCTTCGGTCTGCCTGACCGGGGCTTGCAGGGTGGTCGGAAAAGAGATGAATGCCGGGCAGATCTTGCGCGAGGTCATGGCAGACGTTGTGTTTTACGGTATGTCGGGCGGTGTTACGCTGTCGGGCGGTGAGCCGCTTTGTGCAGATGGCGTGATCGAATTATTACAAATGCTGAAACAAAACGGGCTGCACGTGATAGTCGAAACGGCGGGTGCGTGTGATGCAGACGTGTTAAAGTGTGCAGTACCGTATGTGGACGAGTTTTACTTTGATATCAAGCATACCGATGAGCAAAAGCACAAGGCACTGACCGGAGCTGCGCCCAATGCTATCTTGCGCAATCTGACTATGGCGGACGCGTTGGGAGCAAAAACGCGCTTGCGCTGCCTGCTGGTCAATGGATTGACTACTGACGATGCGCACATGGAACACGTTGCCGATCTGTACGCAACGCTGCAAAATTGCCGGGGTGTACAGCTTTTACGCTATCATCCCATGGGTGGCAGTAAAGCGGCGGCGTTGGGGCTTGCGGACAGCGGCAGGACGGAATGGATCCCGACCGATGCCCAGCTCGCGTATGCACACAATATCCTTTTGCAAAGAAACGTACCTGTATTGACAGAATGATGCTGAATATTTCCGGAGGGAAAGCATGAAGAAAGAATATACCGCAGACCAAATCAAGCTGCTGCAGTTGTTATCCAAGGAATTTCCCACAATTCCCAAGGTTGGCGCAGAGATTGTAAATCTCAATGCCATTTCCAATCTGCCCAAGGGCACCGAGCATTTTATGAGTGACTTGCACGGCGAAAGCGAGGCGTTTGAGCACATTCTCAATAACTGCTCGGGAGTTGTGCGTGAAAAGGTGCACGATATTTTCGGAGCAGATATGAGCGACGAGGAGCAGCGCGATTTTTGCACGCTGATCTATTATCCCGCTGAAAAGATCGAGGAGATGAGAGGGCGTGGTGAGAACACCGTGGAGTGGTACAGTCGCACGCTGTATCGCCTTGTTGATGTGGCGCGCTCGGTTGCATCCAAATATACGCGCTCCAAGGTGCGCAAGGCGTTGCCGGATGCTTATCGCAACGTTGTGGATGAACTATTGCACACCTCGGGCGAGGAGCATGACAAACAGGCGTACTATGAGCATATCATTTCCACCATTATTGAAGTAGGCGAGGGCAACGGTTTTATTGAGGCGCTCTGCAGCCTGATCAAACGCATGGCAGTAGATTGCTTGCACGTGGTGGGCGACATTTATGACCGCGGTCCGCACGCCGATCGTATTATGGAAATGCTTTGCGCGCATCACCGTGTTGACGTGCAATGGGGCAACCATGACATCGTGTGGATGGGGGCTGCTGCGGGCAGTGAGGTATGCATTGCCACGGTGCTCAACTTTGCGTTGCAATATAATACGCTTGCCATGGTGGAGAATGCATATGGAATCAGTCTGCGCGATCTGATCGAGTACGCGCAGGAAACATACAGGGGCAGCACGTGGTTCTTACCTCGTAACCCCGATGATGCGTATTATGTCAAAAACCGCATGGACAATCTCTCTCGTGCGCACGAGGCGATTGCGGTGATCATGTTCAAGTTGGAGGGGCAGTTGATTGAGCGTCATCCTGAATATGGTATGGAAGGGCGCAGGCTTCTTGATAAGATCGATTATGAAAACAAGACCGTATGCCTTGACGGAAGAGTTTACGTGCTCAACGAGTGCAATTTCCCCACAGTCGATCCTGCCGATCCATATAGGCTGACCGACGCTGAGGCGGAGATCATGCGTGCTTTGCGCAGGGCATTTCGTCATAGCGTGCTGCTGCAAAAGCATGTGCGCTTTCTGTATGAGCACGGCAGCCTTTACAAGATCTATAACGGTAACCTTTTGTTCCACGGCTGTATTCCCATGCGAGAGGACGGTAGCTTTGACGCGGTGCGCGTGGGCACGGGCGGCATGCTTTCGGGTAAGGGATATATGGACTATTGTGACAAGATGGCGCGCCGCGCGTATTATGAAAACGACCTGAGTGCGAGAGATTTCATGTATTATCTGTGGTGCGGCAAGCAAAGCCCGCTGTTTGGCAGAGCACGCATGACCACCTTTGAACGCTATTTTATTTCGGACAGGGAAACGTGGCATGAGCCCAAAAATCCCTATTACGCCATGATCGAGGATCACGAGTCCGTTTGCCGTATCCTCTGTGAGTTTGGATTGGATTCGGCTCAGTCGCACATGATCAACGGACACGTTCCCGTACGCGTGGGTGCGGGCGAGAGCCCCATCAAAGCGGGCGGCAAGTACGTGTTGATCGATGGTGGCTTTTGCAAGGCGTATCACGATACTACGGGCATTGCGGGGTATACACTTATCTTCTCGTCCCGAGGTTTGCGTTTGGTGGCGCACAGCTCGTTTGAGGGCAGAACAGCTGCCATTCGTGAGAACAAGGATATTCTTGCCACCACCGATGTGGTGTTTGAGATGATGAGCCGCAGGATGCTTGTGCGCGATACCGACGACGGCAAATTGATCCTTGAACGCATGGCGGATCTCAAGCTTTTGTTGGAGGCATACCGTTCGGGTGTGATCCAGGCGGTCCGATAATATTATCGGTAAATAAAAGTTGAACTTTTTGCCTAAAAGGTGTTGACAATTTTTGTGAATAGTGCTATGATAATGCGGTGCGATTGTGCGCACCGCATTATTTATATGAAAAATTCTATTACGCGCCTTGGCGCACCGCATTTTGACATTAATATAATGTTTAATGTTTAAGGAGAAAGATTATGACGACCGAGCAACTGATCACACAGATCATTCTTACGGTTTCCATTTGCATGATCACCGGTCTTTTGGTCACAAGACTGGTTCGTCTTTTGAATTTGCCCGACGTTACTGCATATCTGCTTGCAGGCGTGCTGGTGGGCACGTTCTGCCTTGGCGGCGTTTCGCTGGGTGGCTATTACTTGGGCTATAATGAGCACGTATTTGAGCAAGAAACGCTGCACGTTGTGTTTGATGTCATCTGCAATTTAGCACTTGGCTTTATCGCCTTTGCCATCGGCAGCGAGTTCCGTTGGTCCTCGCTCAAGAAAACGGGAAAGGAAGCTACGGTCATTGGTATTCTGCAGGCGGTGATCGCTACGCTTTTGGTGGATGCTGCGCTGATCGGTCTGCATTTCATATTGGGTGATGAAATTCTGCCCCTGCCTGCTGCAATTTTGCTGGGTGCCATCGCGTCCGCAACCGCACCCGCCGCAACCTTGATGGTCGTGCGTCAGTATAAGGCAAAGGGCCCTTTGACAAGCATTCTTTTGCCCATTGTTGCGCTGGACGATGCCGTGGGACTTGTATTGTTTGCGGTTTCCGCGAGTGTTGCAAAGGCAATTTTGAGCGGTAACGGCATTTCCGTGGTATCCATTGTGGTGGAGCCCCTTTTGGAGATCGTGCTCTCGCTGGTGCTGGGTGCTGTCATCGGCTTTGCGCTGACCTTCGCGGAAAACTTGTTCCACTCCAACTCCAACCGTCTGTCGCTGTCGATCGCGTTCGTGTTTATCACGGTTGCGTCTGCTATGCTCAAGTTTGAGGTAGGCGGCGTACATATCGGCTTCTCCTCGCTCCTGACCTGCATGATGATGGGTACGGTGTTCTGCAATTTCAGCCCTTGCTCCGAGGAAATGATGGAGAGAACCGATAAATGGACCAAGCCCATTTTCATTCTGTTCTTCGTCATCAGCGGCGCAGAGCTGGATCTCAGCGTCTTTACCAAGCCGGTGTTCCTTGCAATCGGTGCTATCTATATTCTGTTCCGTTCGCTGGGCAAGTATTTCGGTGCACGCGGCAGCTCGATGTTGATGCGCAGCGAGCCCACCATTCAGAAGTATCTGGGTATTACGCTGTTGCCGCAGGCGGGCGTGGCACTTGGTATGGTGACTACGGTGTGTGCGGACCCCTCGCTGTCGAGCGTTGCCAATACGGTACGATTTGTGGTACTGTTTGCGGTATTGATCTATGAGGTGTTCGGTCCTATGATGACCAAGTGGGCACTGATCAAAGCGGGCGATATTACAGCCAAGCCCGAAGGCACCACGGCGCGACGTCACAACATCGGTCACAAGCATCACAATAAGGCTTAATTGCATATCTGAAGTCCCCGAAACGGCTGACCTGTGATAAAGCAGGTCACCGTTTCGGGGTTTTTTGTTCTCCATAATTTGAAAATTTATGAAATTTCGTTCAATTTGCCAATTACAAATTTTCAAAAAAAATGTTATAATAATAGCATAGGCAGGAAATCATGCAAAGACGACGATCAAAGGAGGAACTTCATGTTCGCGGTAGGTGACTATATGGTTTACGGCATCAATGGCGTTTGTCTGGTACAGGATATCTGTGCCTCACCGTTCGACAAGAAGGACACGCGCACCTTTTATATGCTCAAGCCGCTGGGAGCAAGTGCAGGCTCTGTGATCTATACGCCGACCGATAACGTACAGGTTGCCATGCGTCCCTTAATGACGCGCAATCAAGCGGAAGAGCTGATCGGACTTTTGCCCGTTATTGCGCCTTTGGAGGTTCCCGCCGAAAAAATGCGCCGCGATATCTACAGGCAGACCATGCAATCCTGCGATCCCGTACAGTACGTGCGCCTGATCAAGACCGTGCGTCGGCGCCGCGCGGATATGCTGGCGCAGCATAAGAGATTATCCGAGACTGATTCGGATTTCGAGCGCAACGCAAAGCTGTCCTTGTATCACGAGCTCTCCGTGGTGTTGGAGAAGCCTTACGCTGAGATCGAGCCGTATATGATCGAAAAACTGGAAACGGCGTAAGAATGATAGTATGATATGAGAAAGCCTCCTTGCATCGCAAGGAGGCTTTTATATGTCTGTTTCATCATGCAAGCCGGTAAAGCTCGCTGTATTTTTTCTCAAGATAATCGGTGTATACAAAGGGGTCAAATGCTTCGCCCAGCGCGTCGGTCAGCAGCTGTTCCGGCTTTTTTGTGCAACCGTGACGCCAGATGTGTTCGCGGTTCCAAGCGTTGATGGGGGCAAAATCACCCGTGGCAAGGCAAGCGTCCACGTCCACGCTCTCGCGCATCTTGCCAAGCAGCTGTGCGCCGTATGCGCTACCCAGCGCGTAGGAGGGGAAGTAGCCGATGCCGCCGCCCGACCAATGGCTGTCCTGCAGCACGCCGTGTGTATCGTCCGGCACGGTTACGCCCAGGTATTCAAGGTAAAGTGCATTCCAAGCCGCAGGCAGATCCTTGACCTCCAGTTCACCCGACATAACTTTCTTTTCCAGCTCGTAGCGAACCATCACGTGCAGACAGTATGTGACCTCATCGGCTTCGGTTCTGATCAGTGAGGGCGTGACCTTGTTGATCGCATGGTAAACGTCCTCTGCAGTGTATCCCGCAAGCTGTGCGGGGAAGCACTCCTGCATTTGGGGGAATATGTAGGTCACAAATGCACGGCTTCTGCCAAGCAGATTTTCGTAAAAACGGCTTTGGCTTTCGTGAATGCCCATCGAAACGCCGCCGTCCAGCACGGTATAAGCAAGAGAATCGTCGGAGTTCAGATCATAGAGGGCATGCCCCCCCTCGTGGATCACGCTGAACATCGAGCTTGCCAGATTATCGCGCTTGTAATTGGTGGTAATGCGTACGTCGTGATGCGAGCCCAGACTGGTGGTAAAGGGGTGCTCGGTGGTGCCGAGACCGCAATGCGCCATGTCAATGCCCATAGTCTGCATCAAGGCAAGCGAGAACGCTTCTTGCTCATTCTCGGGGAAATCTCCCAGAATACAAGCGTCCGAGACCTGCTCTGCCTGACCGATTCTGGAAATTAAGGGAACCAAACGGCTTTTGAGTGCTCCGAAAAATTCGTCGCACTTTTCCATGGTCAATCCCTCTTCATATTTGTTCAGACAATAATTATAGGGATGCATATCGGGGGCACAGTAGGTGGCAAAGCGGCGTTCTGTGGCAAATATCTGCTCCAGATACGGACAAAACAGCGCAAAATCGTTGGTTTCCTTGGCGGTATGCCAAGCGTCGTCCGCCTCTACCAGCAGCTGCTGGTATGCCACATATTCCTCCATGGGGATCTTTTGCATTTCCTTGATATCTTTGTATAAAATTTCCACTTGGCGTACGGTCTGCGCATCCAGCTCGTCCTTGTGTTCATCCAGATATGCAAGCAGAGAAACGGTTTGTTCCCCGGTTGCAAGCAGATAACTCTCACGGCTGAGGATAGAAAGCGTCTGTCCGCGGTTTGCAGCAGTGCCCTTGGGCGCAGTAGTTGCACCGTCGTAATAAATGAGCGACATTGCGTGACCAAATGCGCTGAGCTTGGCTTGCAGATCCTTGAGCTTCTCACAAGCTTGATTGAGTTGTATCATATGGAATACCTCCTTATTTTACTTGAGCATTTTTGCCTTCAGCGTCAAAATACGGCGTACGGCGTTGTTTATCATTTCCTCGGGAATGGTGCCGTCGCGCACGGCGTCCAGCACTGCGGGGTATTGCTTTTCATAAGAGGAGCAGCACAGCAGATCATTGCCCGAAAGCACCGCCTGCACTGCGCTTGCGCGGTCACCCGTATAAAGCGTGATGGCGTTCATGTCCAGCGAGTCGGTCATGATCAAGCCCTCAAAGCCCAGCTGCTCACGCAGCAGCCTATGTACAGCGGGGGAGAGAGAGGCGGGGATCTCGGCATCCATGCAGGAAACGATGTTGTGCGCCACCATGACCACGGGTGCACCTTGGGCAATGCCTGCGCGGAACGGCGTTAAGTCGCGCGTCATAAAGGCGTCAAGCTCACGGTCATCGCGCGCAATTTGGGTGTGCGTGTCCACGTTGTCACCGTAGCCGGGGAAGTGCTTGAGACTGCCCACGATGCCTTTTTGGTTCATAGCCGTGACTACGGTGGTAATAAATTCGGCAGTCTCTTCAGGGTCTCCCGAAGCGGTGCGCTTGAAGATGAAGCAGTCGGGGTCGCTTGACATATCGCAAACGGGTGCGTAATTGAAGTTGATGCCCAGATCCAAAAGCAGCTCTGCCTTTTCGAGGGTGTCGACACGGACAGCATCCATACCGCCCTTGGCGATCAGCTCACGGGGGGAGGGGAAGGGCTCTTGGCGGAATGCCGGATATTTGGAGGCGCGCACGACCGTGCCGCCCTCGCAGTCGACTGCAATAAACATGGGGATGAGGGAGGCTTTTCGGTAAGACAACAACAGTGCGCGCATCTCGTCGGGTGTGCGATTGGCAAAGTCTACGGCGTACAAGGTAAAGCCGCCAAGGTGATAATCGGTCACAGCCTTCATGGCAAGGGTGTCGTCCTGCGGACGGCGCGCCACGAACATCTGTCCAACCTTTTCCTCAAGCGTCATGCTTGCAAGAATCAGCTCTGCGTTCATACCAAACTCCTTAATTTAAAATGCCAAGATATTCTTCCAGCGTAACACCGCGCTCATGGATCTCGGTGGCAGCATTTGCGCCCACAAAGCGGTAGTGCCACGGCTCGTAGGAATAGCCGGTAATATCGGTTTTGTCTGCAGGATAGCGCAAGATAAAGCCAAAGCGGTGCGCGTTGTTCTGCAGCCACTCATAGGCGGGATTTTGTGCAAACGTTTCATCAAGCGAGACGTGGTTTGTGCTGATCAGGTCAATGGCGTTACCCGTGTGGTGTTCACTGGTGCCGGGGGCTGCCGAGTAGGTCAGCACGTATTCGCGCACTTGTGACTCGGTCCAATCGGGATGCGCAGCCTTTTCCTGTCCGATATAGGTATTGAACAAGGATTGCTGATAGGAGTACGAGCGGTATCCGCTGGTTACCACAATGTCGGTGTAGCCCTGGGCGTGCATTTCCTTGACCATGGCTTCGGCTGCTTTTGCGGCGTACAGACGCAGCTCAACCTCCTTGCCATACAGCGTCAGTTCGCTGTCAACCTTGGTCAGATCGGGCGGACAATAGCTCTCGCCCGAAGGGTGCGTCTTGTTGAGTAGCACCAGGTATTCGGTGTTTTCGGTATTGATATAGTCGGAATTTGTGTCTTGATTGCAGCCAACAGCCAACGTCATACCGCACATAATACATATGGGAAGCAGAAGTGCTTTTGCGAAATTCATAAAAAACTCCTTACGGTTTGGTTTCTACCATCAGAAAATAGGGAGAGGAGGGGGAATTGATGATCTGTACGCGCGTGACGCATACCTTGAAGCGGGAAAGCGATGCGAGGTATTCGCAAACCAGCTTGCCTTCCTCGTCCCCTTCCTTATGCCCGGGATAGATGGCAATGTTGAGAATGCCGTCGCGGTCAAGCAACTCTATGGCATCTTGGATGGCGGGTAGGGTGGTCTGGCGCATAGTGGTAATGGATTTGTCACCGCCGGGCAGCCAGCCGAGATTGAACATTCCCACGCGGAACGGGGTCTTGACATAGTCTTTTATCTTGTGGTGAGAGTCGTGGATCAGCGTATAGTTTTCGGGGCAACCCTGCGCGATCAGGTTTTTGCGGGTGGATTCCACCGCCTGTGCTTGAATATCAAACGCGTATACGTGTCCGTTCTCGCCAACGGCTTTGGACAGGAATGCGGTATCGTGCCCGTTGCCCATAGTGAAATCCACCACGGTGTCGCCCTCTTTGATGTGGTTGCCGATAAATAATTTATGCAGAGAAAGTAAGTCTATCATGTAAGCTCACCTTTAGCCTTTCTTGGGTTTGTCGCCTTTATGCAGATCCGAGCGCAGGAATTTGAAGGCGCGTTCCACGGCGTCCTTGGAGTTGTACCAGGGCTCGTCGTCGTAACGGTAATCGAACTTTTTGCAGAACCAGCTCACGTCCTCACGCAGCTCATCAAAGTATGTCAGTTCCACGCCTTCGCAGTCGTCGATGAAAGCACCTATCTTTTTCTTAGGCAACCGGCCTTGTCCGTATTGCAGCAGCTTTTTGTAGTGCGGCAGGCAGAAATAGGGCTGGGATTTGAGCTTGGCGGGGAAGTCCTCATCGGTGTTCCAAAGCAGCACTGCTGTACCTACCATGTGCTCAAAGTGGAACGCGATGCGGTTGCACACGTAGCAAGAGCACTCTAACTTATCAATGCGCTTTGCCGACTTTGCAGGGTTTCCACGGAGTTCTTTGCGCAGCTGATCCAAGTGGCTCTCCAACGTCAGCGCCATACCAAGTCGGTTCTTACGCACAAACATCATGTCGTAATGCGTGCGGCAAAAGCCCTCCTCGTTGGTGCGGATGCGGATGTCGGGCTCCATCATGGAAGCACCAAGGATCAGATCCAGTTCGTTTTCCTCTAACTTGTTATAAATGGCGCAAAACGGGCAGCCGAGTGTGTGGTCTGCAGCAGAGGCTTCAAACGCCTCGTTAACGGGTATGGTATAGATCTGTTCCATATGTACCTCCGAGTGGTTTTTACGACTAATTATAGCATGTCATGCACGTCGTATGCAAGTGCTTTTTGTAAATTATCGTGCGCGGAAATACGCATCCGCAAAGCTATTGAAAAACAGCCTGCGCGTGCGGAACAACTCGGTCTTGTTGCGCCCGAAATGCACCGCGTTAGTTAATATCATGCCCCACAGGCGGCTTTCACGATCCACGTAAAGTGCTGTGCCTGTAAAGCCTGTGTGTCCGTAGCTGCCTTCCGAAAACAATGCACCCGTCATATACGAAAAGGTGGGCGTGAGCTGGAAGCCAAGCCCGCGATCCTCATTTTTACCGGGGGTGGCGTTGTGAATGGCTTTTTCAAAAGTGCGTGGGTTAAGATACATATCGCCGTCAAGCACGCCGCCCGATGCGATCATGCGTGCAAATTTGGTCATATCATCGAGTGTGGAGAACACCCCTGCGTTGCCTGCCACGCCGCCAAGGAAGGAAGCGTTTTCATCATGCACGCGACCGCAAAGGTACTCTTTGTGCAAAGCGGAGAATTCGGTGGTGACTACGTTCTTGGTCGTAGGATTATAGCAGGTATTATGCATACCAAGCGGTTCGAATACCTCTCGGTGTGCCAACACGTCCAAGGGGGCTGATCCTGCTTGCTCCAGTATCTTTTGGAGTAGGATATAACCCATGCAGGAATAATGTACCTGCTCACCCGGTGCACACCAAGCGGGGGAGCGCAGAATCACCTCGACCGCCTGTGTGGGGTCGTCGGTCTGCGTCCAAAGCGGAATGTGTGGCGTCAGCCCCGCATTGTGGTGCATCAAATGACGAATCGTAACGTCACCGCGTCCTGCGGGTGCGTCCGCGGGTATTTCAAAATAGCGTGAAAGGGGATCTGTCAGCGCGATCTCGCCGCGCTCCAGCATACGCAGAGCCACCATGGTGGTGCCGACCAATTTGGAAAGCGAGGCGAGGTCAAACAGCGTGTCGCGCTCCAGAGGCAGAACAAAGGGGTTCACTTGGCGGTTCCCCATGTAACCGCTGTCCAAAACCACATTGCCACAACCAATGGCATAGGCAATGCAGGGATACGCGCCTGCATCCAGTCCGTTTTGCAATATTTCTCTTGCACGGGAAAAGTCGGGAGTTTGTTGCATATCGGAATGTCTCCTTTCGTTTGCGTATATTCTCTTTTTATTATACTGCATTTTTTGCTTTAACACAAGAGTCTTTTTGATTTTCGGGCATAAAATCAAAAAGTATGCATATAAGAAAAAAAGCCGTATCACTTACAGCGTGAAGCGGCTTTTGATCGGTTAACCAAGCAATTGGACAATAATTTATATGAGCAGCATGATAAGCAACTATAATGTCAAGATAAATAAGATCGCGAAAAAGAGGAGGAGGATGACAAATAAGATAAGATTTGCGATGAAAAGCAGAATGTTGGATACAATTTTAATGATCGTCAATGCCAGTCCGATAATATTGCAAACCAGCGCGGCGGTTCTCACTTTCCCGGGAATGGTTTTTTTGCAAAGGATCAGTCCGGTGACAGAGATTGCAAGAGGAATGATTGTGTTAGCTCCCAGGATTGGTATGATAATGGTGATAAGGGGGATCAAATGAATAACGCACGTGAGGATGCCCAAACACAGTGCTACCACACCCTTCCAGTCTTTCGTTTTTGGGGGTGTTGAGTTGTCTAAAAATTCTTGTGAATTCACGCCGTACCTCCCGAAGCAATAATTTTTTATATGTTTATATCTCATTGTACATCTATTTACTTTAATTGTCAAGTGTATGAGCAAAAACAAGAGAGATTTTCGCTATAACACAAGAGCTTTTTGCCTTGAATCAACAAAAAACGCACCTCTTTTGCCCAACCTGTTCGCGCTTGGCTTGACACAAGCTCTCACAGGTGATATAATAAATTGTCGAAGCATATCGAAAAGACGGAGAAAGCGCATGAAGCAGGTCAAGGTGCTTGCCGAGCTGTGATATGTGCCGATAATGCAGTTTGGGGAGAATTGGAATATGATCAAAAAAGTGAAAGTAAAAGCCAAGCTGGCACTCAAGGGGAACTGGTTGGGCGCGATCATGGTATTTATACTGTTCGTACTGTTGGCAGTCGTGTTGAGCTCTTCGGGCATCGGCATGATCTTTTCGGGACTGCTTGCCTTTGGCTATGCGATATGCAGTCTTGAGCTGATCAAAACAAAAAAGGTTAAGCTTGGTGCGTTCTTTGGCGGAATGTTCAAAAGATTCTTCAAAAGATGGGGCGCCGGCCTTTTGATCGAGCTGTACACTTTTTTGTGGTCGCTTTTGTTCCTCATTCCCGGATTGATCAAATATTACGCATACGCCATGACGCCGTACATTATGGCGGAAAAGCCGGATATGGGTATCAACGATGCCATTACCCGGAGCAGACAGATCATGAAGGGGCACAAGTGGCAGTTGTTTTTGCTTGACCTTTCGTTTATTGGCTGGATGCTGCTGAGTATTTTGACGCTTGGGATTGCGCTGGTATACGTTTGGCCTTACTACAATGCCGCCAAAGCCGCGTTCTATAAGGAGATCAAATCAAGAAAATCTTAAACATATTCATATTGCGAAAATAAAAAATGCCATCGTATACGGTGGCATTTTCTATTCGTTGGAATATTGCAGAAATCATGCACCCATTCCGATCAGCGCGATAATGACCACAGCAATGGTGCCGAGAACAGTAAGAACGATACCAATGATGTGCAAAATCAAGCTGATGGTGGAGGTGATCTTAGCACCCTTCTTCAAGCCGCTTTCGGGAGCATTTTTGATCAGGCACTTGGCGACGATGCAGGTTACCAGGGAGACCAGCCAGGAAATGCCGGGCAGGCAAAGCGGGATAAAGTGGAGCACCAGGGAAGCAATACCCAAAATCAGGGCAGCGATCGACTTTCCCTTGGGGGGCTTGGGCTGTTCTTCTTCTTCGGTTACGAAGGGTTCATCAAAGTAAGATTGAGAGTCCATATTTATTCTCCTTATGTAAAAGATTGGAATGTGTTCAGTGCCAAATAAAGGCGAATGTACAACTCCTTAATACTATTATACACAATAGTATTGAGATTTTCAAGTATTTTGCGAAAATATTTTCATTTTTTACGTACATATATGGGGTGTTACGCGCATAGTTTGTAGCAAGAAACATGCGCTTTGGCAAGGCATGACTTGCAAGAATCGGAAAAGGAGATATTTGTGATGAATTCATACCGCGAAACCCGGGGGATGCAGATCCCTCTTTGTAACAAGACCGTACTGACCGAGGTGGCGGGGGATTTCTCGCTGCCCGATTACCAGCCCGAGATCAAGCGGCTTTTGCGCATCCGTCCCTGTGTGCTGCCGGCTGCGCCCTATGCAGGCTCCGGTAATGCTGAATTTTCGGGCACGCTGGATTATTACGTGCTGTATATGGGTAATGACGGCGGGCTGTATTGTGCACCGCTGCACACCGAATACGTGATTAGTGTACCGTTTGAGCAAGGGGAGTGTGAGGCGGACCTCTGCATGGCTGATGTGGTGCCCGAGAGTGTGGTGGGCAGAGTCAGTGCACCGCGCAAGCTGAATATCCGTTGCAGATTGCGTTCGGGCGTGCGAATTTTTGGTGAGCTACCGGCTGCTGAGCAGACCGAAGGCATGGTGGATCCCTTCTCGGTGGAGAAGCTGCAAGGCGAACAAACCTTGGCGCAGATCGGTTACGGCGTTGGCGACACAGTGCGGCTTGGAGAGGATATTCTGACCGATGCGAGGGGCAGAAATATGCGACTGGTATGCGCCGAGGGACAGGTACACGTGCAGGAGACGGTGGCAGGTGCGGGTGTGGTCAACTGCCGCGGCGAGGTCGAGCTCAAACTCATGATGAGTGCCGAGGAGCAGGGAAGTCTGCCCGAACCCGTGCCTACATATATTGTGCGTAAGCTGCCGTTTTCGGGTAGCGTTGAGGTGGCTGCCGCGCGTCCCGGATGTGAGTGCTGCGTGATGGGCAACTGTGCTGAACTGAGTGTGGCGGTTGAGGAGACCTTTATGCATGCCGAGGTGGGTGTGGTACTGCAGGCACACGTAATGAATAACCGCCCTGTGTGCTATACCAAGGACATTTTCTCCACTAAGCGTACATCTGAATGTGTACACGATGAGTACGCGTTGCCGGTTGCCATTCGCGCACTCAACGGGAACTTTACGCAGAGTGACAGTGTGGCTTTGTCCGAGGTCGAGATCCCGGCGGGCGGCAGCATTGTAGATGTGTGCGGCAGCGCAGATGCCGAGCAAATGACCTGGGATAGGGGCAGGTGCACGCTGAGCGGTACGGCGCATTATATCGTGCTGATGTACGCAGACGGCGAGGTCTCGCCGCACGAGATCAGTATGCCTTGGAAGTACGAGCTGGAATGTGCCCGTGAGCCGGCGGATTGGCGCGCACACGTACAGGTGCTTTCCTGCCGCGCCCGTGTGGATGGCGAGCGTATCGGTATTGATGCCGAGATCGCCTGTGCGGCGGAGCTGTGGGATACCGCCACCGCCCGCGTGCTGCGCAGCGTGCGCTTTGGTGATGCGGCTGACCGATCGGGCGGTGCATTTACGGTATGCTATCCCTCGGACCGCGATTCGCTCTGGAGTGTTGCCAAGCGGTATGCTACCTCGCTTAGCGCGGTGCGCAATGCAAACGATCTCGACACCGATGCCCCTGCAGATGACCCTGTGTCCATCGAAGGGTGCAAATATCTGATCGTATAAACCAATGTAAGAGCCGCCGAAAGGCGGCTCTTTGCGTATCTTTGCGGCTTTCTTTTTCTGTGAAGAAAAGTCTTGCTTGACGAAAGCGGAAAAATAATATATAATGGGGGTGATCAAATAAAAATCGGAGGGGCTTGTATGCGTTTTGAAAATTTTAGATTTTCGGCACTTGCTTTGTGTATTGTTATGCTGCTTTCCATGATGGCTTGCGGTGGGCAAAAAGACCCGCCCTCGGATACTGACGCTACGCAGGGGGAGAGTCAGACCGAGGAAATAAAGACTGAGCTTACCATCAGCATTGACGGCGACAGTGCGACTGTTACGTCTGATGCGGGCTTGACCTATACCGCTACGGGCTTTTCGTCGGTTGACGGCGATCACTTCAGCTTTACGGACGGTTTGACCGTATCTTTTTCCAACACGTTGTTTGCCGAGGCGTTCAATCGCTTCTCGCTGACCTACAGTGCGTCTGCGCCCATGCACGTATTCGTGACCTATCTGGATAAAAAGGGAAAAGCATTGACCGAGGATTATTACCTGGAGCAGGGTGAGGGCGCATTTTCGGGGCTTGTCAATGGATATATTTTCGGTAAGAATGGCAATACGCTGACCGAGATCCGTATTGAGCCTTGCAAAGGCGAGGCTGCTCAGCTTGCGCTTTATCGTTTTAAGACCGAAACCATCCCCGTCTATCTGGGGATTGATGATATGACCACTTACTATATCGACAACGGACGCTTTAAGCTGGGTGTTGATATGGGCTGGGGCGGCACGATCAACTATATTGAGGATATGACGCACAAGGAAGAGGAATTGACCAACTTAGTCAACAAGCATGACACAGGGCGTCTGATCCAGCAATCCTACTACGGCACGGGTGCGATCGAGGGCGTTTTTGAATGGGGTAGCTTTAACGATTCGGAAAAATGGCCCTATAACCCCGTACAGGGCGGCGACAAGGGCAACGTGGCAAGCCGTCTGATCGATGTGCAGGTGGGCGAGAACTACGTGTATATCAAATCGCAGCCCATGGACTGGGGCAAGGTGGATTACATCACCCCCAGCTATATGGAGAATACGTACACCTTGGAGAATGACTACATTCGCGTGGATAACCGCTTTGTGGATTTCTCCGGCTGGGAGCACCCCTTTACGGGGCAGGAGCTTCCCGCACTTTATACGGTAAGCTATCTTGATACCTTTATCTGGTATAACGGTACACAGCCATGGACGGGTGATGCGGTCTCAATGCGTGACGATCTGCAATTCTGGGGAGACGCCAAGTACGTTGGCGATTGTACCTACTATATGCGTCAGAACAACACCGAAACGTGGTGCGCATGGGTCAATACCGACGTGGATTTCGGCATCGGGCTTTACGTGCCCGGCGTTGACCGCCTCAAGGCAGGAAGATACGAATATAACGGATCAAAGAGCGCGGAAGCCAATGCCACAAACTACGTAGCTCCTTATAATACCATGCAGCTGGTTGCCTATGAGCCCTTGGAGTACAGCTATCTGCTCACCACGGGCACGGCTGAGCAGATCCGCGCTACCTTTACAGCCAAGAAGGATTTTACCGACAATGCATCTTTGCACGAGCATTATATTTCTTCCAGATTGCCCGATATTTTGCTGGATATGACCGATATTGATTTTTCAGTCAAGGGTAATGAGCTTGCCTTTACCGATGCCAACAATGCGTCCGTGGCTTATGATGCAGCAGAGCAGGCGGCAAAGCTGACTGCTTTGGGAGGAGACCCATATCTGTATCTGAACTATATTCTTTCCGATAAGGAAAGCTTTGCCGAAGACTTTAGCGCGGTCGAGATCGAATACATGATCCCCACGACCAATTCTGCGGGTGCGTACGGTATGCAGCTGTTCACCTGCACGGGGGAGCAGACCTCGGCAACGGGTACCATGGTGCTGAACGGCACGCTGATGGCGGACGGGCAGTATCATACGTTGAAGCTGGATCTTTCGGGCTGCGCCTTCTGGCAGGGTAAGATCCATCAGCTCAGATTGGATTTCTTCAATGCAGCCCAGGCGGGCGATGTGATCTATATCAAGTCCTTCAAGCTGATCGAGGGCGACGGCAGCGGTCTGCCGTCCATAGACCTTGGCGGTGAGCCCAAGCTGGAGTTTGCCGCCCCCGAATACGTGGCATTTTTGAGCGAGCCGCGCGGCACGTATGTCGAGCACAATGCTGAGCAGCAGGCAGCCGCGCTGACCGTGGGCGACCCTGCGGACGTTTCGGTTGCGATCTCGTTTGCCTCTCTTGGCGTGGATATCTCTGCCGATACCTACAAAACGCTGGTCATCGAATATGTGCTGCCCACGACCAACGGCAGAGAGACCTATGAGACCGACCTGTTCTTGTGCGCGGGCAGTGTGACAGAGCCTTCGGGAGACGCGCGTGTGCGCGTGAGCGGCTTTGTTGCCGACGGTGAGCGACACACCGTCAGGGTAGACCTTTCGGAGTATACATTCTGGTCGGGCAAGATCCATATGATCCGCATCGACTACTTCGATAAATGCGACGCGGGCGACGTGTTCTACCTTGCAAGCATCGCGCTGGAACAGTAGAATTATGTACATAACACCGCCAACGACTTTGCCGTTGGCGGTGGTTTCGTATGTGGATGTGACCCTTATAGGATTGTTTACGGTTTGATGTAGGGGAGAATATTATTCTCCTGCCTATTTCGCGCCACGACACAGAAACTGCATAAAACGTGCGCGAACCATCGGGACCGCACGGTAAATGAAATCTGCCTTATGGCAGATGAAATCCGCTATTGCGGATGAAATCGCTTTGCGATCAAGTCCACCAATGGTGATGCCATTGGTGGGTGCACGGCACTCTTGCACAAAAACCCTTTGGTAAATTTATGCAAATATACAAACATTGAAAAATCCCGGTTTTGCGCTTGCAAAATCGGGATTTTTTGGGTATCATATAATTGTAAAAATGCGGCGTTTTTGATCCGCGAATTGAAATTTATCCTACACGGAGGAATGAAAATGGAAAAGGTCAGAATTGGTATTATCGGCTGCGGCGGTATTGCGAACGGCAAGCATATGCCTTCGCTAAAAAAACTGCCCAACGTTGAAATGGTGGCTTTCTGCGACATCATTGAGCAGAGAGCGATCGATGCAAAGGCAAAGTACGGCACTCCGGACGCGTTCGTTTGCACCGACTATAAGGAGCTTTTGAAGGACGCGACCATTGACGTCGTACATGTCTGCACACCCAATCGTTCCCACTCGTTTATCACGGTCGATGCCCTGGATGCGGGCAAGCACGTCATGTGCGAAAAGCCTATGGCGATCAACTCTGCAGAGGCAAAGAAGATGCTGGACGCTGCTGCACGCTCGGGCAAAAAGCTGACAATCGGATACCAGAGTCGTCAGTCCATGGGTGCACAGTACCTCAAAAAAGAGGCTGAGGACGGCACGTTTGGTGAGATCTACTACGCAAAGGCAACTGCGCTGCGCCGCAGAGCCGTTCCCACCTGGGGCGTATTTCTGAATGAGTACGAGCAGGGCGGCGGTCCTCTGATCGACATCGGCACCCACTCGCTTGACTTGACCCTTTGGATCATGAACAACTACAAGCCCAAGTACTGCGTCGGCACAGCTTATCACAAGCTCAACAAGGACACCAACCAGGGCAATGCATGGGGCAACTGGGATCCCGAGAAGTTCACGGTAGAGGACAGCGCATTCGGTTTTGTGGTCATGGAAAACGGTGCGACCGTCAACCTGGAGTCCGCATGGGCACTCAATATGATCGACGTGCGCGAGGCAACTACGCTGGTTTGCGGTACCAAGGCAGGCGGCGACCTTTATGACGGCGTGCGCATCAACGGCATTCGCAACAACAGCCAGTACGTGCTGCGTCCTACGCTCAATCCTCAGGGTGCTGCGTTCTACGAGGGCGTCAGCGGCGGTGATCCCGCTTCCGTGGAGGCTGCGCAGTGGATCAACGCGATCATCAACGATACCGATCCTTGCGTGCTGCCTGAGCAGGCTTACACCGTGACCCGTATTCTGGAGGGTATTTACGAGTCTGCAAAGACCGGTCAGCCCTACTATTTTGACTGATACAGAGGTAAAATGATATGAAAATCAGCGTACTTGCAAATTTATACGGACAAAAAACTCTGGACGAGGCGCTCCGGATCATCACAGGTCTTGGCGTACACACCGTAGAGCTTGGTGCGGGCGGCTATCCCGGCAAGGCACATTGCAACCCTGCAGAGCTGCTTGCCGACCCTGCTAAGTATGACGAGTTTATCGCCACGCTTGCAAAATACGACGTCAGCGTTTGCGCGCTGGCTTGCCACGGCAATGCCGTGCATCCCGATCACGAAATTGCCGCATCCTTTGACAAGGATTTCCGCGAGGCGGTGCTGCTTGCCGAGAAGATGGGCATTGATACCGTCATTACCTTCTCGGGCTGCCCCGGTGACGCACCCGGCGCAAAGTACCCCAACTGGGTGACTTGCCCCTGGCCCGACGATTTCCTCAAGATCCTGGAATGGCAGTGGAACGAGGTGCTGATCCCTTACTGGAAGGAAGCAGGCGCGTATGCCAAAGCGCACGGCGTGACCCGCATTGCGTTTGAAATGCATCCCGGCTTTTGCGTTTACAATCCCGAAACGCTGCTGAAGCTGCGCGCAGCTGTGGGCGACGTGATCGGCGCGAACTTTGATCCCTCTCACCTGATCTGGCAGGGCATGGATCCCGTGGCTGCCATCCGAGAGCTCGAGGGAGCGATCTATCACTTCCACGCAAAGGATACCAAAATCGATCATTACAACACTGCCAAGAACGGTGTTTTAGATACCAAGCACTACGGCGATGAGATCCACCGCGCGTGGGTGTTCCGCACCGTGGGTTATGGTAACGGTGAGACTTACTGGAGAGACATGGTCTCCAACCTGCGTCTTGTGGGCTATGACCGCGTGCTTTCCATTGAGCATGAGGATAGCCTGATGAGCATTGACGAGGGTCTTGCAAAGGCTGTGGCATTCCTTAAGGATATCTGTATCTATGAGCCCAAGCCGGGCAGCATGAGTTGGGCGTGAGCGTGACTTTGTCACGCAGTGATATTTGCCCTTCGGGCAAGTGATATTGAACCTGCCGTGCAGTGATATTCCGACTGCGTCGGAGTGATATGTGCCACGGTGTGGCACGTGAAGGTAGAAAAGCCGCCTTGGCGGCTTTTCTCAATTAAATAAAAATAAAATCGGCTCGAATTTCGAGCGCGTTTTTACCTTCACGTGTCGCTTGCGACACATATCACTTGCCCGAAGGGCAAATATCACTGCGGCTCTGCCGCAATATCCCTCGCTGCGCAGCAGCAAATATCACGGATTGGAATGATGTGCGAAGCACATCATTCCAATCCCATCTGCCCCATGAGCTTTTTATTGAACTCTTCCACCGTGTTGTAGCCCATGCGTTTCTGACGGTTATTCATTGCCGCGATCTCAAGGATAATGGCAAGGTTGCGTCCGGGCTTGACAGGGATGGTGGTGCAGGGGATCTTGATACCCAGAATGTCCACCTTCTGTTCATCCAGCCCCAGGCGGTCATACATTTTGCCCTGTACCCAAGGCTCAAGATTGATGACCAGGTCAATCTTCTCGGTCTCTTTGACCGAGCCCATACCGAACAGACGGCGGATATCCACAATGCCGATGCCGCGCAGCTCCACGTAGTGGCGAATGATCTCGGGTGCGGAGCCGACCAGGGTCTTTGCGGATACGCGCTTGATCTCGACCGCGTCGTCTGCAATCAGTCGGTGGCCTCTTTTGACAAGCTCGATAGCAGTCTCGCTCTTACCCACGCCGCTGTCGCCCAGCAGCAGAATACCCTCTCCGTATACCTCGACCAGTACGCCGTGACGTGTGATGCGGGGAGCCAGATGCTGATTGAGCGATGCGATCAGCGCAGCCATGATGGGACTGGTATGCTCCTGTGTGCGCAACACGGGTACGCCCGAGATCTGCGCCTGGCGGATCAGCTCGGGAAATGCCTCGTTGCCCGAGGTGAACAGCACGGCGACGGGGAGCGCTTTGATAAAGGTCACCAATGCTTTTTCGCGTTCCTCGGGGGGGAGCTCTACCAGATATTTATGCTCTGCGTTACCGATGATCTGAATTCTGTCACGCTCAAAAATTCCGTAAAACCCTGCTAAGGCAAGACCGGGACGTGAAATTTCGGGGGTGCGTACAAGCACGGTCTCATAATCCTCGGGTACGTACAACCGTTCAAATGAAAATTCCTTTTCCAGTTGCGAAAGGGGAATGGTGTAAATTTCTGCCATATCGCTGCTCCTTTGCATATGTATCACCTGTATTATAGCATAGATCCACTGTTTTGAAAAGCCTTTTTTCGAGAAAGCCTGCAAAAAAATGCGAGATATTCACAGCCATGTCACAATAAGGGTGTATAATTAACATGAAGTGATATGCCTTATGGCTTTTGGAGGAATATATGAAGCAAAAGATCAGTGTAGTGCGCATACTTGCATACACGATGGCGCTGCTCATGCTCGCGCTTGTGTTCTGCGGCTGCAGCGGCAAGATCAAGCCTGTGGAGAGCACAGAGCAGGAAATGCGCGTCGTGGGAAAGTGTGACCAATATGATATCTATTACGAGGAGCTGCGCTTCGTTGCCGACACCTATAAAGCGCAGTTGGAACAGAAGTACGGTCAGGGTATCTGGGATGACGAGCGTACCGCAGAAAAATACCGCGGGGAGTTTGAGGAGCTTGTTCTTGAAAATCTCAAGGCGAATTATGCAATACTGACCGGTTGTAAGAATCTGCTTATCAATACTGAAGACAAGGAGATCGATGCGTACGTGCAGGAGCAGGTCGAGGACCTGGTCAATCAAGGCAAAGAAGAAGGCGGATTTGGCGGCGATTTTGACGCATATCTGGAATGGCTTGCCGAAAACGGCTTGACCGACCACTATCTGCGTTTCGTGTATCGCGTGGGATATCTTGAGTCTGCCATGTATTACGCGTTGGCAGACGGAGGAATTTTCGCATACGATAAAAACAACTTCTCAGATTATCTGGATTACGTGCTTGCGGGTGAGGATTACGCCAGAACCATTCACGTTTATATCCCGATCGAGGACAGCGACAAAAAGGACTCTTATTACGAGACCGCAAAGGCAATCGCAGACGAGCTTGCCGCGTGCGAGGACGATGATGAGAGATATTCGTTGATGTGCAGACATATCGGTTCCGCAGTCAACAAGGATCTTACCATCACCGAGGCGGGCTACTATTTTACTTACAACGAGATGGGTGAGGCTTACGAGTCTGCCGCATTTGCGTTGGACGAGTACGAAACCAGCGACGTGGTTGAGTATAGCGGCGGATATTACGTTATCATGCGTATGCCCATTGAGGAGCTTTACGTGCTGATGTATGGAGAACAGCTGTTGCAGTATTACCAGTCCGCAAAGATGGGTGAATACCAGGATGGCATTAAGGAGAACATGACGGTCGAACTCAACGAATACGGCAAGAGTCTTGACCTGTTGCATTTGGACTAAGAAAGAGGACGAGTATGACAAAGCGACGCGTGCGCGTGGGCAAAAAGAATCACGCCTGGGTCAAGTGGGTGGTTGCGATGGGAATCGTGATCCTGCTTGGCGCAGTGTTTTTTGCCAGCGTAGGCGTAGGCAATTGGCTGCTTCGCACCGCAGAGAAATATCCCGCAGATGGCGAACAGCAAGAGATTCCCGAGGTGCCCCAAGAGCAGATTATTCCCGTCACCGTGCCTTTGGTTAAGGCATACGCCTACCGGATCGGTGATCGTTACAGCAGCTACGTATATGCGGATATTACGCAGCTTTGCGCTCCCCTGCGTACGCAGGACGGTTTGCTGGCGTTTGATTCCGCGGTCTGCGAAAGAGCAGGTTGGGAAGAAAACGGCAACGTAGATCTTACTCAAAATGTGGATAACCTGCATCACAATAGCCTGTATCTGTGCGCGTATATGCCAATCAGCGGATTTTCGGAGCAGGATAAGGCAATGCGTGAGCTGGCGCTTTCCTATGAGGCTGCACTGATCGCCGAGGCAGCAGCGGCGGATGTGGACGAGATATTTTTGTGCGGACTTGCGCCCACGCAAGCCAATATTCCCGAAATATCGCAGTATATTTGCCGTATCAAATCACTGGCTGGTGACTGTGCCATCGGCGCGCTGATTGAGCCGGAGGTCCTGCTTGCAACCAAATACGATGTATATACTGCTGCGCAGTTACTCTCGGTGTGTGATTTTTTGGTGCTTGACCTGCGCAATTTGCCCCTGGATGCGAGTGAAACAGATAGCGGAGAGAGTGCTGCAGAGCAGCCGTCATTGACCGTGAAGTATATCATGGAGAATATGCAATACGAGCTGATCCGTTATTCACCACGACTTGCGCTGGACAGCACGCAGACCGATGCGCTTGACTACGTGATCGCCCAAGGATATGGCAATTGGGTGGTTATGGAAGGTAATATGCAAGAATAATCGTGAATAAGTATGGAAGAAAACCCTTGCGAGGCAAGGGTTTTCTTTAAGTTTATTGTATCGTGACGGGCGAGTCGCGCACCGAAAGATGCGAAAATGCATCGCCATCGGAAAATTCGATTCGGCTATCCCAAGAACAGTAATAACGCCAACAAGGGTGTGATATCGGATGTTCCATGCTCATCCTCGCCGACACTGCGCCACAGCAACACGATCAGTGCCAGCAGCAAAATATCATCCGAGCGCAATCCACCAAAGCCCGAGAACAGGGATGAGAGCGATTTGCCCTCTTCTTTTTTGGATGCGGGCAGAGCATCAGACAGTGTCGATGGTTGCTCTGCTTCCTGTGCCTTGGCTTCCTGCTCTTGCGTTGGCTGTTCGTTTTCGGACTCTGTAAAGGCAGTACCGTGATAATTATCGGGCACGTACATTCCTCCTTGAAATTGTTTGCGCGGTGGCTTTACGTACATCGGGAGACCTCCTTTACCGTATCTGCTTGAAGACTTCGCTCAGGCGACAGACCATGATCAGCTTATCGATCGCATCACAACGCTGTGGGCTCATATAGGGCTTGAGAGCCAAAAGTAAAGTCGTCCGTTCGTCCTTATGTCCGCCGCCAGTGCCAAGCATGGGACCAAGAGCTCCCACCAGCGCGGGCAGCTTGCTCATCAAATCGGGCGGTAGTGCGCCAAGCGGTAAGCCTGCGGCGGGCAGCGCTTCTTCACCGGCGTCGGATTGCTCTGCCGCAGACAGCACTTCCGGGTCATCCAAAAGGCGCTGCAATGTGTCGGATATATCAGCCATGCCGTCCTCCGTCTTTTTGCATCTTGGCAAGCTGCTCATTTGCACGCTTCAGATCCTCGTCGGTTGCCATGGAAAGCGCTGCACGCAGTGCCTGTATATTGGAGGGGGTGATCTGTATGAGGGAGGGATCAATGCCTGCCTCTGCCGTCAGCTTTTTAATGACAATTGTCAACTGTCTGTCGTTGAGCGCGAGCAATTTTTCCACCGCGTTTCGATCAAGCGTCATAATAGTGCTCCTTTCGCATCGTTGTATTCATAGATAGAGTATGAGGTAAATAAAAAATCTGTGAAAAATGGTAGACAAAAAGTCCTGTGGTATGATATAATAAACTGATAGAGTGTACTTTTCACTCCGAAAAAAGAAATGGATATGAAAAATATGATCAAGCACGTTTTTATACTGAATCCCGTAGCAGGCAAGGGAACAAAGCAGGCAGGGCTGCGCGAACAGATCGAACAGGTCTGCTCGGATCGCGGCGTGGATTTCGAGATCCATCAGACCAATGCGCGAGGTGAGGCAACTGCGTTTGTCCGCAGCCTATGCGAACACTATCCCGATATGCAACTGCGAATTTATGCTTGCGGCGGCGACGGCACATTTTCCGAAACGGTCAACGGTGCGTACGGATATGCAAATGCTGCTGTGGGCGTGATCCCTGTGGGTACGGGTAACGATTTCGTGCGTAATTTTGAAGGTGGTCAAGCGTTTTTGGATATCGGCGCGCAGTTGGAAGGCAGCACCAAGACCTTCGATCTGATGCAGTATAACGGGCAGCTTTGTGCCAATATGATAAACATTGGCTTCGATTGTGAGGTTGTCAAGCTGACTGCGAAGCTGAAAAGGATCAAGCTGCTTCCTTCGGATATGAGCTACATAGCGGGTTTGGTGCTGACCCTGATCCGCAAGCCGGGCGTTAAGGCGCAGGTGTCGGTGGATGGTGGCGAGCCTGAGCAACGCAATATGCTGTTGACATCGGTTGCCAACGGTGCGTGGTGCGGCGGCGGATTCCATTCATCGCCTCTTGCTTTGCTCGGAGACGGCGTGCTGGATATGCTTATGATCAGAAATGTCACGCGCATCCGTTTTCTCTCCTTGGTCAAGGTGTATAAGGATGGCAGTTTCGTACATAATCCCAAGGCAAGACGTGTGATCGATTATGTCAAGGCAAAAAACGTGCGGTATACCTTTGACGGTATGCAGAGCATCTGCGTGGATGGCGAGGTGGTCGAAGTGTCCGAGCTGGAGATCAGCGCAGTCAGAGATGCACTTTGTCTGATCGTACCCAAGGGCGCTGCGTATCTGCCTGTGATCGAGCCTGTACCTGTGGGGGCTTGTTGATGGAGTATTTGGTGCTGTCCGATTCGCATGGCAGAGCCGATCTTGTGGATCGTGCTTTAGAGGCGCAGTTGCGTGCTCCCGATGCTGTTTTGTTTTTGGGTGACGGATTACGGGATTTGCGCGTGCTGGAATATCAGGACATATGTGTGCGTTGCGTGCGTGGTAACTGTGATTTTTATACTTTGTTTGAGGGGCAAGGCGCACCCGATCACGTCTTGCTTGAAGTAGGAGCATACCGTATTCTTATGATGCACGGGCATACCCACGGCGTCAAGGGCGGCATGGAGCGTGCCTGTGCATTTGCCGCACAGGCAGAGGCAGATGTTTTGCTGTACGGACACACGCACCTGCCACGTCAGCAGTGGTTTGATACGGGTGTGCGCTTTAGTGGGCAGGTGCTGACAAAGCCGTTACTTGTTTGCAATCCCGGTGCACTGCAGGACGGAAATTTCGGTACGCTGACGCTGGGTAATCAAGGTGTTTTGTTTGGGTTTGGCAGTTTGCGGGCGTAAAAAAAAGAACCCCCTTGACGGGAGTTCTTCTCGTGGCTTTAAAAGCTCAAACCGTAGAGGGCTCTTGCTCTTGGGCAACCTGCGCTGCAAGCTCTATTTCCTTGTGATATGCTACGATAACAGCCTCTTCCAATGCCGCACGGAATTGCGCATTGATGGGGTGAGCGATATCTCTGTAGGTCTCGTCGGGGTTCTTGCGGCTGGGCATTACGATAAAGTATTTGTCGCGTGCGTAGATAACTTTGATGTCATGTACAGCCAGCTGATGGTCGAAGGTGATAGAAACAATGGCTTTCATGGGGCCGTCATCAAAAAGTTTTCTGATCTTGATATCTGTGATCTGCATAATCCGGTCCTCCGTCTTCATAAAGATACTTGTATAAGTGTATATAGCAATTATACAACCGCTGTGTGATGCTTATTCAATCGCAGTCGGTATTTTATGTGAATTTCAATCAAATATGTAAATAAATCGTAACGATATATAATATATAGTATGAACGCAAGATAAGGAGAAACTATGGCAACTCCCAATACACATTACGGTGCTGCCGCCATTGCACAAATGCTGGACGGCGCAAAGCATATTCATTTTATTGGTGTGGGCGGTGTGATGATGTCCTCGTTGGCACTGATCACACATAGGCGCGGATATTCGGTCAGTGGGACTGACCGAGCTTGTACTGCAGTTACCGAGTCGTTGCACAAGAGTGGGATCTCAGTACATTATGAGCATAGTGCGCAGGCGGCACAGGGTGCGGATATGGTGGTATATACGGTCGCTATCTCGCCCGAAAATCCCGAATACGCGTATGCCAGGACACAGGGCATACCTTGCGTATCCCGTGCAGATTATCTGGGATATATCATGATGGGGTACGTACACCGCGTAGGTATAGCCGGCATGCACGGCAAAAGCACTTGTACCGCGATGTGCGCACAGATCTTTGTGGACGCAGATGTTGATCCTACCGTGCTGTCGGGAGCGACGACCGCCTGCCTTGACGGTGCATATCGCATTGGCGGTAAGCAGCATTTCATTTTCGAGGCGTGTGAGTATATGGACTCCTTCCTTGATTTTAATCCGAGCATTGCGGTACTGCTCAACGCCGAGATGGAGCACGTAGATTATTTCAAGAGCATGGAGCAGATCCGTAGTTCGTTCGGTAAATATGCCGCCCTCACGGGTGAGAGCGGCTTTGCCGTAGCAAATTGCGATGATCCTGAGGTCATGGCGTCGCTTGCGCAGTATGTGGGCGGTACGGTTACATTCGGTATTGAAAATGAGTACGCCACTTTCCGTGCGGTAAATCTGCTTTACGAGGGCGGATATCCCGAATTTGATATAGTATTGGACGGTGAGTTTTTTGCGCATATTGCGCTGAGTGTGCCGGGCAGACATAATGTGTATAATGCCTTGGCGGCCGCCGCAAGCGCGCATTTGTGCGGTCTTAGCGCACAGGATATTGCCAAGGGGTTACACACCTTTCGCGGTGCGGGCAGACGCATGGAGTATAAGGGCAGACTGAACGGTGCTGCCGTGTACGACGATTACGGACATCACCCGACCGAAGTGGCGGCAACGTTGCAGGGCATGAGCCAAATGGGCTTTGATCGCGTGTTCTGCGTGTTTCAGCCGCATACCTACAGCCGTACTGCACAGCTTGCGGATCAATTTGCAGAAGCGTTTGAGAATGCCGACAGTGTTATTTTGGTGGATATTTACGCTGCCAGAGAAAAGGACAGCAAGGGGATCAGCTCGGCAAAACTGGCATCAAAGATCGGCACAAAGGCGAGCTATCAGCCCGATCTGCAAAAAGTATCGGAGCAGCTGAGTGCCGAGGTCACCGAGCGCGATGCGGTGGTGATCATGGGAGCGGGCGATATTTACAGTTTGTTTGAAACATTACCTTTAGCAGAATAAAAAAGGAGCAAAAAATGGCAAACATCAAGGTCATGACCTACAATTTGCGCGTGGATAACACGGGCGATGGTGTCAACAGCTTTACCAACCGTCGTGAGCGCGTGATCGCTATGTTGGAGGAGCAATGTCCCGACATTATCGGATTTCAGGAATGTACGCATCTGATGCGCGCGTATCTGGAGCAGCGTATGCCTATGTATGCTTTTGTAGGATGCGGCAGGGAAAAGGACTGCACGGGCGAATCCATGGCGATTGCTTATCGTAAGGATGCTTTTGCCGTTGTAAAAGTGGAAAATTTCTGGCTGACCGCCACGCCGCGCGTGCCCGGATCTACCTTAGGCGGCGATCAAAGCAGTTGCCCCCGTATGGCAACGGTTGCCGTGTTGCGCCCGTTTGGCGGGCAGGATGAGCTCTGTGTGTGCAACACGCACCTTGACCACCAAGGTCCGATCGCGCGTCAGATCGAAGCTGCCGTTTTGTGTGCCAAGTTGGACGATTATCATCAGCCGCTGATCCTGACGGGAGATTTCAATGCCAAGCCCGGTAAACCCGAGATGCAGCTGATCAGGAATGCCATGTTGGCAAGGGGCGTGCAGGATGTCACCGCGCATCTGGGCGGTACATTCCATAATTTCGGCAGAAAAGAGGTTTGTTCCAAGATCGACTATATCTTTGCGCAGTACAACTGTCTTACGTGCGATATCATTCCCGATGACAGGGAAGGGCAAGGGCTATATTATTCCGACCACTTTGCCATTATTGCAGAAATTGAACTATGAAAGGATGTGCAACATGAAAAAGAATAATTATTTTGCATTGGTTGCTTTGATTTTGTTGCTTATTTTGCTGATCCCCATGGCTGCCTGCACGCAAGAATCGGAGCAGGGAAGCCAATCGCAATCCCAGAGCGTATCGGAAACCGAAGAAGAGCTGCCTCCTCCCATTGATCCCGCCGGATTTGGTGATGCGGATGTCACTTACGAGTGTCAGGATGACTCGATCCTGAGTACCTATAAAAACAAGACTGCAGAAGACTTTGCGGGCGTGCGTTCCCATTATCTGCAAAACGGCTGCAGTGTTTACGCCGAGAGTGAAAAGGCGGGCAATCTGTTCTGCACGCTGGTCAACGATGAATTTTTGGCACATATTTACTGGATCAAGAGCAACGGTGAGCTCAACGTTGTGTTGTCTGATTCCGCAGGCGATACATTGCCGCCCGCAGAGTCGCCCGAAATCATGCAGGGCAGCTATACGCCCTCGATCACGCAGATGCGTGATAGCTCCAATGTCAACGGTATGTGTTATATCGTACAGCTGCCCGATGGCTCGTTTATCGTGTACGACGGCTCTTATGAAAAGCGCGCGAGCAGAGTTCTGGCACAAATCCAAGAGCTGCACGGAGCAGAAGGAACGCCTCTTATCCGCGCGTGGGTGCTGACTCATTCGCATGACGACCATTACCCTGCCTTTTCCTATATTTGTAATAAAAAGGCGAGCGATGTCAAGGTCGAGTATGTGATCTTTGCTCCCATTGAAGCCGAGCTTGGCAAAAAGATCGGCGGCGATGATTACTTCAATACAGGTATTCATCAGGACATCGCAAAGCTGGGGGCTAAGACCGTGTATGCACACACAGGCATGGAGTTTACCTTCGGCGACTTCAAGATGGAGGTGCTGCTGGCTGCGGATGATCTGTTCAAGGTGGGCAACCATAATAACTACTTCAACAATTCCAGCCTTGTTACACGTATTTACGGGCAAAATTACAGTGCGCTGTATACAGGAGATATCGGCAAAGAAGGGACCGGATTGCTGATCGAAATGTACGGTGACTACCTGCAAAGCGATTTCTGCCAGGTTTCTCACCACGGCGTAGAGGACGTACCGCTGGAGTTCTACGAGTTGGTCGAGGCATCTATTCTGGCTTATCCTTGTAACAAGTGGCTGTACGATCAGACCGAACGTCATTATGAGGTGCGTAAGGCGTTGGAGGATCGCAGCTACACCAAGGAGATTCTGATTGCAGGCGTAGGTCAGTTTACCCGTGATTGGGGCACGACCTTTGCCGCGGATGCACCGCTTTCCATGCCCGAGTATAAAAGGTAATTAGATTTGTGCTCATAGGGGGCACGAAGATCAGCAAAAAAGGCTCTGTGCAGAGCCTTTTTTGACGAGCAAAGCCCTCGGGTAAGGGGTGTTTTGTAAAAACGGCTGGACTTTTTTCGTATGTTGTGGTATGATAAACAATAACCGCTGCAAAAGTAAGGGAGGACCGATCAATGACAAAACAAGAATTCTTTGCATATTGCCTGGATACATATGGCACGTTGCCGGACTATCCGTTCGAAGAGGACTTTGAAACCGCAGTGCTGCGGCACGCGGACACGCGCAAGTGGTATGCCATTGTGATGAAGGTTACACGGCGCAAATTTGGTTTTGACTACGATGAGGCGGTTGACGTGGTCAATCTCAAACTGCCGACCGAGATGTTTGGCTCGTTTGACGCAGCTGACGGTGTTTACCCCGCCTATCACATGAGTAAGCTCCATTGGATTTCGGTGCTTCTGCCGGATGCGCCCGAAGATTTGACGCGGTTCCTCACGAGCGTTAGCTTTGAGGCAACCAAAGAGAAAAAGAAGCGCAGGTAATGCTATGGTACATATATGGCGTGGAGCTATCTCGTACTTCTTTTCCCAAAAGGCTTGGATTTTTTTAAATTATATTCAGAAAACCCTTGCCAAAAGCAAAAGTTTGTGGTATAATACACCATGTTGTAAACACGCAGGCTTATCTCGACAGTGCCGAGCGTATCAAGGCTTGCACAACCGCCTATGCAACGGTAGTGAGCACGAGTCTTGAAAATTTGCGAGCACACAGGTCGCAAAAACGCAAAAAAACCTTGTAAACACTGACTTTTCGGGTACTCCGAAAGCAACCGAAAACAGCATTTCTAAAAATATTTCTAAAAAAATTGAATATCCGATGAAAATGTACAGTATGCATCAACGGGATAGTTCGCCTGCGGCGAAGATACCCACACTCTGCGCCTGACAAGCAAGCTTGTCGATCTCCGAGTGGGGTATGCGAAGTGGATTCGACGAGCAAGCTCGCCGAGCCCCATCTTCAAGGCTCCGTAAATATGATGCACGCTGTTGCATCATATTTACGGAGGGATATCGAAGTGGTCATAACGAGGCGGTCTTGAAAACCGTTTGGGCACTCGCCCACAAGGGTTCGAATCCCTTTCCCTCCGCCAAAAGCCCCGAATTTTTCGGGGCTTTTTTCGTTATAAGCAAGGAGGAAACAATGATCGACGATATTAATAAGGTCATGGATCTTGGCATAATGTCAGATCAGGAAAAGCAACAGTTTCATTCGGATATATTGACTGATTCATTTGTCAACGGTATAATAGTGAGATGGGTCGTTTTGCGATTCACACCCTCCACCCCCAAAAGCCCACGGAGAACTATGAGGTTCTCCTTCTTTTTAGAAAAATTCGAATTTTTGCAACCAATAGTCCGCAGAAGGGTACTGTATGTATGATGGCGCCATCAAATCACAAAGGGAGGTGAATAGTATGTGCGACATGGACGACCGAAGTATCATTGAGCTGTATTTTGCCAGGAATGAGCAGGCGATTAAGGAAACTGCCGACAAATACGGTAAGCTGTGTCATGGTATTGCGCGAGGCGTATTAGGCAACGCGCAGGACGCCGAGGAATGTGTCAATGATGCGTATCTGGGCATATGGAATGCCATTCCGCCCACCCGTCCGGATGATTTGTGTGCGTTTGTATGCCGTGTGGTGCGCAATCTGTCACTCAAACGCTTGCGTGCGCTCACAAGACAAAAATGCAGCCGCGACGTGGTCGTGTCGCTGTCCGAGCTTGAGGAGATTTTGCCCGACGAGGCGGTGGACGGACGCGAGGGAGAGATCGCAGCTGCCATTAGTGCGTTTTTGCGCGAGCAGAGTGTAGACGTGCGCGGCGTGTTTGTCCGAAAGTATTATTTCTTTGACTCGGTGAGCGCAATATCCAAGCGTTACGGCTTTAGCCAAAGCAAAGTCAAGAGCATGCTGTATCACACCAGAGAGAAGCTGAGGGTTTATTTGACAAAGGAGGGAATTGAGATATGAAAATACCTAAGATCGCAGAGGCAATGGGCGAGATCGACGATGATCTGATCAGCACGTCAGCAAGAGAGAGAAGAAAGGCAAAGCAGCCGTGGGTCAAGTGGAGCATATTGGCCGCCGCGTGCCTTTGCGTGGTGGTATTGGCGGGCATGATCGTCGTGCCCATGATGCTTGGCGGTGACGACGTGCTGCCCGGTAAGGATCGCCAGACCGTGTCGTTTGGTGATTTGGAAAGACATTATAAAAGCATGGATACGGTCAGTGCGGAGAGCGGAATAATGAACTGGCCGGCAGAATATCAGACGGCGATGGAGAAGCATTCGCATATCGTTTGGTCATTCCGCAATTACGTGACTTCGGGTATAGCGGTGCAGGTGCAGAATTTGGGAGAAAAGATCGGCAATTATCCGGGCTTTGAGGTGCGCGAGATCAAGGGTGCACCGCAAAAGCACGTGATCGCGCTTGGCATTGAGGGGGTATATTATGCGTACCGCTGTCAGGACGGTTATGACGATAAGCCCGCAACGCTTGGTGAGCTGTTTGATCAGTATAATCTTACCGAAGCGTTGGAGCTTGACCGCTTTACCGAGTATGAGAAAAAGTATACAGATAAGGGATATTATGCCTTGACCGACGACGCGTTTATCATGGATGTGCTTGCCTCTTGCCGTAATGCGACACTTTACGAGCCGGAGCAGGGCAAAGAATGGGAACGGAGCGAGGAATACCTCAGCTTTACCGTGACTTCGGATGCTTTGGGCGTTTACAAAAAGGCGATGTATATCACGGCTGACGGATACTTGTGGACCAACGTGTTTGAGTATGCGTATATTTACGAGATCGGCACCGAGGCTGCAGGCAAGATCATAGACTACGCGCTTGCCAACTCGACAAAAAAGGCGACTTACGAGCCTTATGAGTACAAACTGGCGGGCACGCTGGTCAAGGTCGAGGACGGTTATGCGTATATTGACGACAGCATCATGTGCGTGGACGAGAGCGAGGGCATGATCTTCCGCGTGTCCACCGAGGACGTGCGCGTCAGCAGATGCTTGGTGGAAAGCATAACGGGTATCAGACCCGGCGACCTTGTGATGATCACCTTCCGCGGCGGTGTTGACCTTGAGGACGGAAATCTGATCCTGGACGCGCGCAGCATTGACAAAGCATTCCTTACAAGTGAAGGCGACGCAGTCGTGCCGGAATAAAAGCAAAAAGCACTCGCGGGAGAGCGTGCAAAATTAGCGGTAAAAATGAAATTAGCCACCACGTTTTTTGTGGTGGCTTTTTGATATGCAGGAAACAAAGAGTAGTCAATGAAAGAACCCCTCTAAATTAATTGCGTGTCTAATCATGTTTGTTGCGATTTTCGAGGCTGGATTATTCATCAAATCTATAACCATTCTTGTCTCTTCTTTCGCTGTTTC
>JAZNBB010000041.1:0-11826 GCA_045586845.1 Eubacteriales bacterium | reverse complement strand
ATTTTGGATACACAAAGCAATATTTTTGCAAATGGTGTAAAAACGAAATGGGTGTAGCATTCAACGAATTCCTTAATGCGGTGCGTATTACCAATGCGCGAAAGCTATTGTCAGACGGCTATTCGGTAGAAAAAACCTCCGACATGTGCGGCTTTGCAGATCCGTCGTATTTCACAAAGGGGCGACATTACCATGGCTGTGGATTGGTATGCATCCGTCGGTGCTGATGGTATGTTCCCCTTGGAAAGGCAGGCGGGCGTGGATGTTTCCACCTATCTTGACAAGCAACCGCAGATGACGTTTCTCGGACACTTTGACAAGATGTGCATGAAGCACGGCGCAGATGCTATGCGCGCTGAATTCGAGCGCATTTTGCCCTCTATGCAGCGTGGCAAAGTCATCGCATCCGTCGACCATCAGACCCCTCCCGATGTCTCTTTGGACAACTATAAGACCTACGTTTCCCTTTTGCATGAATACGCCGCGCGTATCACGCACGAAAGCGGCGATATTTCTCCGTGTCCGGTGTTTGACGGACAAGAAAGGAGCATCACATGACCAATCGTGAGCGCGCTATGAATGTTTTGCACTACAAGTCCGTTGACCGCCTGCCTGCCGTACACTTTGGCTACTGGCCCGAGCTTTTGCAGGAATGGGCAGAGCAGGGCAAGATCCCCAAGCGACTGGCTGACACCTGGGCGGACGGCAACGCTGCGGACAGCGAACTTGACAGGCTCATCGGTTGGGACTTTAACTGGTATCGCACTGTGGGCGCAAACAACGGTCTGCTCCCCGGCTTTGAGCATAAGATACTCGAAATTCTGCCCGATGGCACGCAGCGTGTACAAAACCCCGACGGTCTGATCGAGCGCATACGCCCGGGCGTTACCTCGATCCCCTCCGAGGACGATTACCTGCTCAAGGACAGAGAGGCGTTCGAAACGCTTTACCGCCCCAAAATGCAATTCGCCCCTGAAAGAGTCAACTACGACTATTTCAAGGTCTTTAACGACAACCGCGACCAAGACGTGCCGATCGGTCTGCACCTGGGCTCGGTACTTGGCAATATCCGTTCCATGGTCTCGGTGGTAGGCATGAGCTACTTGATGTACGACGAGGACGAGGATCTGTTTGCCGATATTGTGGATACCTACGCCGAAATGCAGTATACGTGTGCCGAGGAGATCCTCAAAACCGGTGCAAAATTCGATTTTGCCCATTATTGGGAGGATATTTGCTTCAACTCCGGCCCCCTACTCTCTCCCGATAAGTTCGAAGAGCTGTGCGCAAAGCACTACAAAAAGCGAAACGACCTGTGCCACGCATACGGCATCGATATCATTTCGCTGGATTGTGACGGCGTGACCGACAAATTACTGCCCACGTGGTTTGAAAACGGCGTCAACGTCATGTTTCCGATTGAGATCGGCACGTGGGGCGACCAATTTGAGGCTGCCCGCAACAAATACGGCAAGGGGATGCTGGGCGTGGGAGGTATGAATAAGACTGTTTTACGCCTTGACAAGGCAGCGGTAGACCGTGAGCTCGAACGCCTGACCCGCCTCTCGGCTCTTGGCGGCTTTATCCCTTGTCCCGACCACAGACTCATGCCCGGCACCAAATTCGAGCTGGTGCAATACTACGCTGAAAAGATCAAAGAGATTTGCTTATGAGTAAACCGCTTCGTATCCGACTCGGCTCTTCCGCCGTCGGACAAAACTTAGCCGAATACCTTGCCCACGCGGGATACCTTTTGCACGCCGATTGCGGCGGACGGGGCACGTGCGGGAAATGTCGCGTGAAGCTTGTGGCAGGATGTTTGTATCAAAACGCTGATTGCACCCGCATTGCAAGCCCTGACGAAAACGGCTACGTGCTTGCCTGCCGCACCTGGTGCTGCAGCGGCGCAGTCATTGAACTACCCGAACAAAAGGGGGAGGGCTTGACTGCATTTTCTCCAAACAAGCAGCCCGTCCGCACAGATGGGCACGCAGATCTTGGCATTGCGCTTGACGTGGGCACGACCACGCTGGCTGCCGCCTTGGTGGATCTTGCAAGCGGTACTGTGCTGTGCACGACTTCGGCGCTTAATCCGCAAGCCTCGTACGGCGCGGACGTGATCAGCCGTATTCAGGCAGTCATGCAGCATCCCGAATCGCTTGCCGCCATGCAAAGCATACTGCTCGGACGCGTACGCGACATGATAGATCAATTATCCGGAGGCAAGCAGCCTTCCCTCTTGACGATGGCAGGTAACCCCACCATGATGCATATTTTTTGCGGCGTCTCGCCCGCTTCCATGGGCGCATATCCCTTTACTCCCGCGTTCGTAACGGCACGTACTATGGACGGCGCAGAGCTTGATCTGCCCGTACAGACAGTGACCTGCCTACCAAGCATTTCCGCCTTTGTGGGCGGCGATATCACGGCAGGTATGCTGCACACGTCACTGACAGATGCCGAACAGCCCGCGTTGCTTTTGGACGTTGGCACAAACGGTGAGAGCGTGCTGTTTACGGGAAGAGCACGTGACGGTAAATTATTCGCCGCCTCGGCTGCGGCAGGTCCTGCGCTTGAGGGCGCGGGCATATCTACCGGCATGGGCGGTGTGAACGGTGCGGTGAGTGCCGTAAAATTACAACACGGTATACCAATCTGCTCCACGGTAGGCAATGTTTCCGCACGCGGCATTTGCGGCAGCGGACTTGTTGATCTGGTCGCATGTCTGTACACCGCCGGACTGATGGACGAAACGGGGGCTTTGGAGCATGGTGACTGTTTCACTTACGCCACTACCGCCGACGGCTCTTCGCTGACGATTACTCAAGCCGATATCCGTGCCCTGCAGCTCTGTAAAAGTGCTATCCGCGCAAGCATTGAGGCTCTCTGTGCACGCGCAAAAATCGCGCCCGAGCAGATCGAGCGCGTATATCTTGCGGGTGGGCTTGGATATTACATGAATGTGGATAGTGCCATTACCATAGGTCTTTTGCCCAAAGCCTTCCGCGACCGCACGCAAAGCATTGGCAATGCCTCCTTGGGCGGCTGCGTGCGCGTATTGAGCGATCCCACGCGAATTGATGCACTGCAGGAAGAAGCCGCACGCTGTACCACGCTGGAACTGAGCACCGACGCCGTGTGGAATCAATCTTTTATGGAAAACATGATGTTTCCGGAGAAAAACGAGATATGAATAAAGAAGCGATCGAATCGATTTTGCGAGATTCCTCTCTGCCCTTTGCGGTACACGAAAGCGCATGGCTGAGCCCTTGTGACGTGCCGTTTGACGCGCGCGTGCGCGATATGTGTGCCGCCAACCGTTGCGGTATGTACGGCAAAAGCTGGGCGTGCCCGCCCGGTGTGGGCGATTGGGAAGCATTGCGAGATGAATGCTACGCGTATACCCATGCACTGATATTTACCACCAAGCACCTACTGGATGACGACTTTGATATTGAAGGCATACAGCAAGCGGCACAGGATCACAAGCAGTTTAACCGCGCTTTGGCAGATCTGCTTGACGCAAAAGCCATCCCTTTCCTGTTTTACGGTGCGGGAGGCTGCACGCTTTGCGAAAGGTGTACATATCCCGACTCCCCCTGCCGCTTCCCCAACCGCGCACAACGCTCTATGGAGGCTTGCGGCATAGATGTCGGCACTTTGGCAAACAAGTGTGGTTTGAAATACAATAACGGTCCGCTTACCGTGACCTATTTTTCGATGATCGTATTAAGCCTTTGATATATAATAAGCATACCGCACCTTCATTGCATGATTAAAATCATATCACTCATATTCAAACAGATGCTTGGCAAGCATTCGTTTGAATGTTATCATAACAGTGCAAGCTCCGATTGCCGGACACATTACGCCCAAATACGAAAAGCCGCACGCTTTAGGCGTTGTGTTCTAAAGGACAGTAAAAAAGCCGATATGGATTTATTTCCGTATCGGCTATTTCTATTGCACCGTCACATTCGGTGGTGAGTAAGTGCGCTTTTTAAGTCTTTAGTGATATGCTGTCTTCGACAGCGTGATATTACTCGCCCTGCTCGTAGTGATATTGAAACCTTGCGGGTTCAGTGATATTCTATTCGCCCCATAAACTCGCGTAGCGAATACCACTCGGCTCAAGCCGAATATCACTGCGAAGCAATATAACTCGCCGAAGGCGAATAGAGTTGGCGTTGTGTCCTCAAGAACACAACGCCTACGGCGCGCGGCTTTTTTGCTTGCTTATGCAATCATTCCCTTTTTCTTTGCATAAAAATGTGCGGGCAGGAACACGATCAATGCACCTATGCACACGGTGGGCAGATACAAAATGGTACTGACATACCACCCTGCCGCCTCGGAGATCTGCTTGAACACGATGAGCGACGAATTACGAGGACCTACGAAAAACATATTGATCCCTCCATCAGACACCTTCCAGAAAATGCAGTTGATGCAGAATGCCAGCACCGCCAATGCCAAAAAGGTAATCGCCGCCGCACCGTAATCCTTCCAGGTCTTGGCAAATCGTCCCGATGCGATCAGATATGCACCGATAAAGATCAGCATCATATGCCACGCAAAGGCATGAATAGTCAACGTCCAGTGCTCGTGCACTATGCCGGACGGCTCAATAAACGCCATAATGCCTCCAAGCAAATTGAAGGTAGTCATAAATCCATACATACCGTCGCGCACCCTGCCAGGCTTGAGCAATGCCGCGATCACGCACAGATACATGGGCACCGAGCAAAGCTGGAACGGAAAAATGCCCCAGTTATATGTATGATCATTCATATGATAAAAGTAAAACAGCTGCTTATACACCTCGGTCAGCATCAAGAACAGTCCCGAGGACAACAGCACTACACGGTTTCCCCTCTCACCCGTGTTCCGCAGTTTATACGCCGCAAACAATGAGACGGCAAGTCCGACAATGGTAAAGATGATGTGAAAAGGTCCGTAAGCCTTGGGTTTTGTCATTTCCCAGGCAGTCATTTCGATCAGTTGATCCAGAAAAGTATCAATCAGTTGCACAGCTTCGCCTTCTTCCTTATGATTTCGACACCATTATACTACCAAACACATCTGTTCCGCAATCATTTTTACCTACAATTAAGATATTAAGAATTTCGTTGACATCAAGCACAATCAATGATATAATGGAATCAGAATACTTTATGCCGATACGGCGGAATGGAGAACACATATGGAACTGCAAGGAAAAATCATTCATTTTTTAGGCGACAGCATCACCCAGGGCTATGGACCCAGCGCACCCGATAAGGTCTATCATCAGCTGATCAAGCAAAAATACGGCTTGGCGGAAGCAAATAATTTCGGTATTGGCGGCACCTGCCTTGCCGACCGATATACACCCCTGGAAATTCCCGAATTCAACGCGCATTTCATCACCCGCGTCAAGGATATGCCGAAAAAGGCTGATGCTATCGTGGTATTTGGCGGCACAAACGACTTCGGTCACGGTCAGGCACTGCTTGGCACGCCCGACGACCGAACCCCCGAAACCTTCTGGGGCGCTTGCCACGACCTTTTCTCTACACTGATCGCTCGCTACCCTACCTGCCCCATCGTGGTGGTGACCCCGCTGCACCGCTGGTATGAATACATACCCCAGACCCGCACCTCGCGCGACGGTACCGTGACCCAGACCACCATCCTGCGCGACTACGTAGATATCATCCGTCAAGCTGCAGAATACTACTCCCTGCCTGTGTGCGACCTTTACGCAGCCGGCAGCATTTGCCCCGAGTTGGAGGCGCACCGTATCGCCTACTGCCCTGACGGACTACACCCCAACGACGCAGGTCACGAGATCATCGCATCCCGTCTGGCAAGCGTGCTTTTGAGCTTGTAAGCTCAAAAGCATAGTGACATTGTTGCTTCGCAACAGTGATAATATGGCTTTCCATAGTGGCATTGCGCCCATGGCGCAGTGATATTGTCGCTTTGCGACAGGTTAAAGAAGGAGAACGGAAAACATGAAAAAATGCAAGCTTTTGGCAAGTGCTTTGCTGGCTTTGATCATGCTGGCAGGCACCTTTGCAGCCGCGATCCCGACTTATGCCGCCACCGACGCACGCACCTATGGCGGCGCCTCCATCTCCGAGCATTTGGGCGGCTACGATTATGATTTTGCAAAGCGCGCCCTCTCGACGTACACGTTCGACTTCTCGGTCGAACGCGTCAATAGCTACGCAAACGAACCGGCGCTTGCACTGGGCAACCGTGCGTGCGCGCAAATCGTGGACGGTGCACTGACCACGGTACCGGGCAAGACCTTTGCCTTTGGTTCAGCCGTGTGTCTTGGCGACGACTACGGTCTTGAGCAGGGCTATCTCTCCTTTGACATTGCCCTGACGGACGGCACAGTCTATCTTGGTGTGCGCAACTCACAGACTGCAGTCTCTCATAAGGAGCGCGGCATTTGGTTTGCCCTTGACAATTCGGGCAACCTGCGCATATTTGAGCCGGAGTGCGGACTGGAAGCTACAGCTGCCGTTTCAGTCGATTTTTCCAAGGTGCAGAACATTACCCTGCACGAAGCCCTTGACACCATTGCCCTGTACGCCGGCGAGCAGCTGCTTGCCATGGTGGAATATTCGGTATCCGGACGCCTTGCTTTTTTGGACGCTGACGGAAAGGTGTTGGCAGAGACAGAGCAATGCAAGCTGTATCAGACAGGCTACTTTACACTTGAGCTTTGCGACATTGACGGCTACGTGGACAACGTGCGCTTTACCAACGTGCAACAGACATGGAACGTGCCCCAAACCGATACGCTGCGCAAAATCGATTACTCAACCTGGACTGCAACAGACGCGCTCGATCGCACCACCGCAGACAATGCACAAGCGGGAGACCTCAACCCCAACCGCTACGTGGGACTTTTCTACTTCCTTTGCTGGGTAGGCGCAGGGCAGGTCGTGCAGGATAACACCAAGCTGTACCTTGAATTGGGCTACAGAGATGCCAAAAAGTACATTGAAGATAACGGCGGCGAGGCATACTGGGCAGAGCCCTACTTTGGCTACTATCGCAACACCGACACATGGGTCTACCGCAAGCACGCTTATATGCTTGAGCAGGCGGGTGTGGACTTCATTTTCTTGGACGTCTCCAACGCCGAGGTATTCATCTCGGGGCATACCGCGCTGTTTGACACTTGGCTGACTATGCGCCGCCAAGGCATTGACACGCCGCAGATCGTATTCTTCAACGGTGACACCCCTGCTACCTTCCAATCCAACATGAACGTCCTGTTTTCCACCGTCTACTCGGACGACAACTGGGAAAAATACGAGGAGCTGTTCTTTATGTGGGAAGGAAAGCCGCTGGTATTCGGTAACTATTCCGGCCTTTCGGGCGAGATCAAGCAAAAGGTAGACGAAAAGTTCACGGTACGCGGCAGCTGGGCTTGGATCGACAATGACAACTACTGGTCCTGGATCCAGGAATACCACTACGACGCCGAAACGGGTGCTGCCCGTATGGAAAACGGCGGCTGGGGACGTGATGCAGGCGGCAGGATCGAATCACTCTCGATCGCCATGGGTCATCACCCCTCCATGACCAAAGGCCGCAGCTTTGTCAACGGCAATCAACCCAGAAACAACAAAATGGGCTTCGATGCCGTAGAACAGGCAGGGCTTGGCTTGGGCTTTGCCTCCCAATTCAACGCCATGCAGACACTTGTGGGCAACAACGTGGACAAAGATCAGCCCTTCGTGCTGATGATCACGGGCTGGAACGAATGGATCGCAGGCTGCGGTCATCACGACACTCGTCAAAACATGGCAGGCACCACAGCCAAATTCCAATACATCGACCAATTCAACTGCGAATTTTCGCGCGATGGCGAGCCCATGAGAAATCAGGACGGCTACGGCATCGGTGATAACTACTATTATCAGATGGTGGATCAGATCCGCCGCTATAAGGGCATTTCCGCCACACCCGTGGCTGACAACCAGACCACGATCGACATCTATGACCTTTCCTCATGGGACGGCATTGACTTGTCTTACATGGATTCGCTCTACGATATCGAGCACCGCAACACCATTTCCTACAACCCGCACTTCCGCTACATCAACAACACGGGACGCAACGATTTTGACTATGCCAAGATCTCGCAGGACAGCGCAAACCTGTATTTCCTGGTCAAGACCTCGTCCGATATCATCATCGACTCAGGCACGACCTGGATGAACCTGTACCTTGACGTGGACGGTGACGCCACTACGGGCTGGGAGGGCTATGACTTCGTGTTGAACCGCGACCGCGATTCCTTTGTGGTCACAGTTGAAAGGTTCAAGGATAACACCTTTGAAACCGAGGTCGTGGGCGGCGCATACTACTACCTTGAAGGCGCGTACATGGCAATCTCGCTGAGCAAATCCCTTTTGGGCGTGGACGGCAAGATTGAGAGCATGACCTTCAAATGGGCGGACAATTCGGTAGACAACGGTGATCCTATGGCGTTCATGGACCTTGGCGACACCGCGCCCGACAACCGCTTCGGCTTTATTTACAAGTGCGAAAGCTACACCGACCGCGAGATCCCTGCTACCACGCTGGTACACGACGCAACCACAGCCGTACAAAACGGATCTCATATCGCAAAGCCGGAGGGCAAGGCAGACATTACGCTCAAGGATGCGATCGTGGACGTGCTGTACGACCTTTCGGACGTCAAGCCGGGCGTGTTTGTGACAAGCACCCCTATAGCCGAGCAATTTGAGCACGCGGGAGGCACGTCGGGTAGCACCGTGCAGGTAGTCAAGGGCAACAAGTTCAACTTCCTGCGCATGAAGGAGGTCAGTGACCTGCGCACATGGAACGACGTGGAAGGCGCTTATGAGTTTGCCGCTGACGTGCATATGGTGGACTTTGGCAACAGTGCCATTTACGTGCGCGGTGAAATGCCGGGCGCGTACACCCCTATCAATCCCGCAAACTCCGGCATCAAGCAGGTATTCAACTACTACGAGTGGGACTGGTACAGAGAGAATGGCGGCGGCAAGTATGGCGCCTCTTCCTCCGCAGGCTCGGGCATCGGTATCTATCCTGAACAGGATAGAATTACCATCCGCATCAAGCGTTACGCAGAGGACGGCATTGGTGTGGCATCCGCATCGCACTCCTTCCCCTACTCGGGCAAGTTCATCCCGGGCGAGGATGGTTGGTTCAAGCTGCGCGTGGCTGATGACGGACAGACCGTGTCCATCTACATGAACGATGCACTGATGTGTACGATCAAATTGGAAAATCCCGGTGTCGTATATGAAACAGACGGCACAGGACAAGAGTACTACGGTAAGGCAACTCTATACGATGCTGACGGCAATCAAAAGCTTGAGGTGGAAAACACCCGTCTCAATTCACAAGGTTCGCAGATCGCGCTGACCACACGTTTCCAGACTATGGAATTTGCCAATTTGTATATCGCGTACGAGGCGCAGGTCGCCGAGGGCGGTAAGGTGGACACCTTGCTTACCTCCTCGACCGAGCAGGTAGCCTACACTCCCGACACGCGCCTACTCTCCTCTTTGGAAATGGGCAAAGCACCTGTCGAAACCGAAACCGAATCTGCATCCCAAGAACCCACAGCGCCCGAGGAGAAAAAGAAGGGCTGCAAGTCAGTATTGGCAGCACCCATTGTATTGATCGCACTCGCGGCTTACACGGCAGTTTTCATCAAAAAGAAACACTAAAACACAAAAAGAGCCGCACTCATACGCGGCTCTTATTGCAAAGGATAAAAGATGGTTTACGGAGCAAAGCAAAAAAGCGTTGTTCTCCCGGACACAACGCTGCGATACATCGAATTCGGTAAGGGCACGCGACCTCTGGTCATGATTCAAGGGCTGAACACAAACGGTATCGGAGGAGCTGCAGAATCTCTGGCATTTGCTTACCGCATCTTCGCCAAGGAGTATAAGGTTTATTTGTTTGACCGCCGTCCCGAAGTCCACGAAGGGATTACGGTGCGTGACTTCGCCGCCGACGTAGCCGCCGCCATGGACGTGCTGTCCTTATCCAACGCCTGCGTGCTGGGCGTGTCGCAGGGCGGCATGATCGCGCAGCATTTAGCGATCGAACGCCCCGACCTTGTTGGTAAACTGGTGCTCGCCGTCACGCTTTGCGAGAACAACGATACTGTGACCGATGCCATTAACACCTGGGTGCGCCTGACAAAGCAGGGCGACTTTAAGACTTTGGTTGCCGACATGGCAGAGCGCATGTACTCCCCTGCCTATCTGCGGCGTTACAAGCCGCTTTTGCCGCTCTTGACGCGCGTACAAACGCCCAAGGACAAAGAACGCTTTATCATTTTGGCAAAATCCTGCCTGACCTGCAACACGGCAGCCGAGCTGCACAAAATCACGTGCCCTGCGTTGGTCATTGGAGGCGCGCAGGATAAGGTGGTAGGTACGGATGCCGCAGAGCATCTTGCAAAAGCAATCGGCTGTCCCCTGCACCTCTACGAAAATCTCGGTCACGCCGCCTACGAGGAGGCAAAGGATTTCAACAAAATCGTGTACAATTTCTTTGCGGACTAAAAATTTGTTTGTTTTTTCAAAAAGCATACACTTTTTGCGCATAAAATACGTCTATATAGGTGAAAAGCAATATGCGTGCTGTCCCTCGGTACGTTTATAACCGATTTTTTGGGACAATCGGTCAATTTTGGTGATAAACGGCACTTGACAGCCCCGCATTTGATATGATATCATAATGATAGAAAAACAGGAGGAAACACCTATGAAAAAAATCCGCATTCCGGCACTGCTCTGCGCCCTATTTCTGTGCATTGCTTTGCTGTCGGCTTTCGTTGGCTGCGACAAGGAAACCGTCACCATTTACCCCTGTTATTTTGACCGCGACGTCGAGGGCTTAGACGGTACCCATATTCGCGCCGCGCTGGAGCAGGCGGGCTGGAGCTTGGAGGAGAGCGAGCAGGACGGTGCTTATGACAACAGCACGACTTATATCTATCAGCTCGCAGAGGGCGAGAGCAAGAAAGTCATACTCATCTATGAATTTGCAACCGCCGAGGAGGCGCAGGCTGCCTATAAAGAGGACGGCATGAACGACTATTTTCCGTCGGGCATCTTTCCTGCCGACCACTCCTTGTACGTCAACCATCTGCGTATTTCCAATTGCTATATCAGAACGCTCAAAAACTCGCACGTGGAGCTGATGGAGATTTTGGAGCTTGACGCTCCGCAAGCCTTGGAGATCCCCACCGAGAACACGCAAGAGCTCAAGAGAAAGATCAAGAGCGTGGATATCGAGGCGATCAAGACCGAGATGGAGACAGACGGTTACACCTTCTATCAAATAGATTTTTTAGCGCAGGAGGATAGCGAGGATTTCATCCCCACCTATCTCATCATTTCCCCCGCGCAAGATCGCGCCTATCTTTACACACAGGCATTAAAGCCGAGATTTGGTATGTCTTATACGTATTTTATCTACCAGATCCTTGAGAGAACGGCTCTTGACTATGAGGGCGAGGACATCAACGTCGGCATGCATTTCGTGGGCTTTATGGACGGCGGCTGCATCGCGTGTTATAAGGGCACGTTTGGCGAGATCGAACAGTATTTTGCAAAGTAAAAATTGCGACAAAGCAGGACTGTGGAATTAGCAAAGAATTGACACGGGAACTGTATCAAAAAGCAGTTTCCGTGTTGGTTTTTCTCATGTAAAAAATCATCAACTGTAGGGGGCGACGTCCTCGACGCCCCGGGCAGGCACAAACTAACACATGCTATGTAATAAGTTAGTTTTCACCGGTCCGGG
>JAZNBB010000040.1:0-23499 GCA_045586845.1 Eubacteriales bacterium | reverse complement strand
GAAAAGGAACAGTATATCCGAAAAACCAAACGTATAATCCCAATATCGATAATCTCATTGATTCTTTCTGCCATAATATACAATTTTGTGGTTATAAAAAACGCTCCGAATGAGTGGTATATATTGTCAGGCTTTTTCGGTATTTTATTTCTTCAATTTGGCGTTTTGAACTTTTTTGCTGATAAACAAATTGCAATGAGCAAAAAGACTTCATTTTGTTTAATCGCTTTCGGTGGAATCATTTTTTTGTTTTCTATGTTTTTTTTGTTCACATAATGTGTTGGCATCTTTTTTGTCAACACGTCTCAATGCGTCTTGACAAAAAAGATGCCAAGCCGTTTTCCTCACTTTTTTGAAAATCGGATTTTAACGAAAATAAAAAGATGCCAATCGGTAGTTTGGGGCAAGGGAGCAGAAGTGAACCTTTACCTTGCCTTTTGTTTGCAGATATTGACCAATACTAGAAAATGTGCTATAATAAAATCATAAAGGCGGTGGTGATATGAAAAAGATAACCATGTTGCTCATAAGCTTACTTTTGATTTTCTGTTTATCCTCTTGCGCTAATATAAAAAAAGATTTGGAGTTTTCACAGGATCGGGCTAATGTTCAATCTATAGAAATATTTAATCCCGAGAAATCGTATTACGAGGGAGACGTTCACGCTTTTCTTGAAGAAAATGAGCCAATTGTGATTTTTGAACCCGAGCAACACTCGAACTTTTTAGATACTCTTTGCACCCTTGATTTTGAGAAAGAAGTAGTCTTATTGCCAATTCCTATGGACGGTGGTTGTGATTACGAAGGATACATAATAGCGATAGTATATTCGGATGGCGGTTATGATATTATTGCCGAGCGCGGTTTATATTCATATGCCGTCGGACGTGATGGTCAGGGGCAACACAAATATGATCATTCCGATTACTGCGGCGAAACATCATGGGCAGAATTCATTGAGAGATATATAGAAAAATAATTGGTATCTTTTTTATCAAGCCCTCAAAAAAGCACATCATCAGCTAAGTGTACTATAATATTTTTTACCGGAACGTCAAATGACAGAAAGGCGGTGAAGATATGAATGGTGCTTCAGCGCATACGTGTCCTCCAAAATACGACAGGCGCTAAAGGATCAGAGTCGCACCGCAATCAGTCGTACGCTAAAAAACAGCCAATTACTCACACGGTTCGACTGTTATTTATAGTGACAAAGCAATATTTCCGTAATAATAAATATTATTAAAAACAAAAAGGAGAATATCTTATGGCTTACCCTTACGATCTTGACTACGAAGCAGCCGCCAAAGAAAAAGCACACAAGGAACCTGTGCTTAAGACAAACAGAAGCATGTGGAAGCTGATGATATTGAACATCCTGACGCTCGGCATTTACAACATTCTGTTCTTCATCCCCTTTTCCTTCGACATTGACAAGATTGCCCCCAAGCGCGACGGCAGCAAGACCTTTAATTATCTGTTCGCATGGATCCTTGCAATATTTACCCTCAACGTTGTCGTTTGGGCTTGGTTTTATCACATTACACAACGCGTTGAGGAAGCCTTGACCGAGCACAGCATTGACTACTCATTCGGCATGAGCGACTTTTGGCTTTGGTATTTGCTTGGCTCTTTTATTTTGGTCGGTCCCTTCGTGTACTTCCATAAGCTTTGCAAGGCAATGAATTTGCTTTGCGAGGATTATAATGAGAAGAACACGAACAAATAGTTTTTCAACTTCATAAAGGGGCAAGAAGCCCCTTTTTTGCTTGGAAAGAGCGCCCCATTGACGATCCGAAAACGTTGAAAGCGGTTGCTCTCATGTATTATCCCGAATGCTTCCTACGCGTTTTCCCGAGTGTCATCCCGAGCGAAAAATATCGCAAAGATTTAATAATTCTTCATCTCTTTTTTTCCGAAGTTATGCTATAATGGTCTTACGCAAACATTTTCATTTTTTCAAAAACGTCGGCTTTGTGCGCAAAAAATGCGTCTATATAAGTAAACAGATTCCAAGGAGTTCCCAAAATGAAAAGATCTTCAAAAATCACAATGTTTATCGCTTACGGGCTACTGATTGTATTGGCTGTTGCTGCGATCGGATTGTTCATAGCCCAAACCGCACGCAACGGTTGGGCGATTGATAAGTCCGATGCACTCAAGTTCGGTATCCTCATGATCGGTCTCGGACTGACGCTGGTAAAGCTGATCAGCAAAACGGGCGGGCCCTCGCTGCGTCAATACGAAAAAGCTTTTGCAAAGGAGATCGGCACAGCCTTTTCCGCGCCCGATCAAAAAAGGCAAAGGCACGCGCTGCTGACCGCCATTGACCGCTACAGCCGCGACAAATTCAATGGCGCAGTGGCAAGGCTGCAGGCTTTGCGCAAGGAATGCCGCACCAACGACGACTACAACGCCGTGCTGCTGTTTTTAGCCTTGACCTATACCGACGCAGGCTGCATTGACGACGCCATTGCCACTTACGAGGAGCTGGTCAAATACTCGCCAACCCACTCGACCGCGTGGTCCAATCTCGGGCATTTATTCAGAAAGCAGGGCAAGAACGATCGCGCCATTGCGTGTCTTGAAAACGCCATTGTGCAGGATGAGAGCAACGCTTACGCGTGGAACAACCTGGCGCACGCATACCTCTCTTCGAGCAATTGGGGAAAGGTGATCGATCCCGCGCTGCGCTCGATCTCGATCAAGGCAGATATGTATCAAGCCGAATCCGCGCTTTGCGTTGCCTACTATATGCTGGGTGAGCAGGAACTGAGCAAAAAATACTTTGACAGTGCCGTTATGCACGGTGCTGACGCGGATAATCTGACCGCACTTTTGCACGGTCTTGCAAACGGCACGCTCACCTACGCCGATACAAGCGGCATCCGCGAAGAGATCGTGCGTGCCAACGGACATTTGCAACGCGACACGGCTCTGCCCATGGTGGAGATCCGCCTGCCCGCCCCGGAGGACGGCAACAACTCCCGCCTTGGCGGTGCGCCCATTGACCAAAACGTGCCGCTTGACAGCACGGGCGCTCCCATGAAGCTGCTGGCTGCCATCTGGTGCTCCGAGGTGCGCGGTGTGCCCGACTTCCCCACCCGCGGCGTACTGCGTTTTTACGTAGCCGACAACGATATGTACGGCGCGGATTTTGACCACCCGAACGTGCAATCCGACTTCCGCGTGCTCTACGACGAGGATGAAAGTGCCTTTGACACCGCGCTGCGCGACGATCCCACAGTCAGCGATGCCTTCCCCATCCACCAAGCCCTGCCCGTGCGTCTGACCCCTGCCATGAGCTCGATCCGCGCCACCGACTACCGATTTGCAGAATGTGTAGATGCTGCACTGATCAAGGCAGGCGATTGCTGCACCTTTGACGAGCTGACGGACGAGGAAAACGATTATATCACCGAACAGAACACCTACGCAGGTCACCGCATCGGCGGTTACCCCTGCTTTGAGCAGTTTGATCCGCGCGACGACGAGCCCACGCTGCAAAAATATGACACCCTGCTCTTGCAGATCGTCAGCCACTTAGCCACCGACAAGCAAGGAAAGGAGCATGAACTGATCATGTTCGGCGATCTTGGCGGCTGCCAGTTCTTTATCCCTGCGGAAAAATTGCGTCAGCGAGATTTTTCGGATATTCTGTACTCTTGGGACTGCGGATAATCCCATCATATTGCTATCGACATAGGGCGGTGGCTTGCTGCCGCCCCTGTACAAATGATGAAAGGAGTACCATCATGACAAAGAAAATCCTTTCGATCTCCTCTTGGGCAGTACATGGTTTATACCTGCTGCTTTGCCTTGCCGAGCTTGCCATCTGTGCGCTATACACGGCATATTACCCCATCAATTTTGAGCTTGCGAGATCTCTTGCCGGGATCGCTCTTTACGGATTCGGGTTTGTATCCATCGCCCCCTTCATACCCATTGGATTTGGACTCAATGCAGGCTTGCTGATCGCCCACATCATTGGCAAAAAGGAACGAAAAACAAGCAAAATCGTTTGGCAATCCATAAGGACTGCTCTTTGCCCTGTCTTGTGCCTTGGGTTATGGATGATCACCTGCATCGCATTTGTCGAGGCCACGGGTGGGGTGTAAAAGAGCAAGCCATGATACAGGGGACGGGTCCCTGTGTCGCGATAGTGATACAGGGTTCCGTCCCCTGTGTCATGGCGCGAAAAGTGCGTTGTTCGCGCAAAACACACGATGCGCACGCCACGGAGGACAGTCCCCGGTATCGTTTGCGTCGGGTTCCTGCTCGGGTGCGCTTTTTTCTTTTCCCTGTATTGAAATTCCTCGAAATCTATGCTATAATAAAAATAAAAAAACGACGGGGGTGACCGTATGAAAACAGCAATTTTCGGTGTATGGCACGTACACGCACCCGATTACACAAGAACAGCGCAAAAGTACGGTGAGGTGGTCGGCTTTTACGAGCCCGATGACGCTTTGGCGACAGCATTTGCCGCTCATTTTGCCATTCCGCGCTTTGCAACTGCCGAGGCGCTGCTTGCAAGCAGCGCTGAGGGCGTGATCGTTTGCTCGGCAACCAACACCCATGCCGACGACATGATCCGAATCGCAAACGCAGGTAAGCATATCTTTACCGAAAAGGTGCTTGCACTGACCGATGCGGATTGCGCACGCGTGGCAGAAGCGGTCAGAGCAAACGGTGTAAGCTTTACCATTTCCCTGTTTCAGAAATTCCTGCCCGCACGCAGAGCCGTCATGGAGGTTGCCACGAGCGGCGAGCTGGGGAATATCAACTATCTGCGTTTTCGTAACTGCCATTCCGGCAGCAGCAACGATTGGCTGCCCGCACATTTTTATAGCCGCGAGCAGTGCGGCGGCGGGGCAATGATCGACCTTGGCGCGCATGGTATGTACCTTACGCATTGGATCCTTGGCGAGCCGATCTCTGCCAATTCCGCCTTTACGATCTGCAACCAAAATCCCGGTGCTGCACAAAAGAACACAGATGGCGTGGAGGACAACGCGGTGACCGTCATGACCTTTGAGAGTGGCGCGATCGCGGTCAACGAAACAGGCTTTGTGTCCTGCTGCTCCCCCGTTATCTTCGAGGTACACGGTGATAAGGGATACGTCTGTATGGAAAACAACCGCGTGGTCAAGTGCACCGAGACAACCGGGCGTGCACAGGTCGAGGTCGCACTACCGGATGCGCTGCCCTTACCCATCGAGCAATTTGTCAGCGGCAACGTACTGCCGGGCTGCGGCATGGACGAGGCAAGAGCTCTGACGCGCATGATGGAGCTGGCATACAATTGAGGCGGTATGATGAACACGATTCAGTATTATTTAGGCATTGACGGCGGCGGCACCAAGACAGCATTTGCCCTGGTCGATGCGCGTGGCATTGAACTTACGGCACTGTCGTTAGGGACTTCCAATCCCAACGATATCGGACTTGACGCAACCTGTTCGCTGCTCAAAGAAGGCATAGACCAAGTGACCAAGGGCTATGACCGCGCGGCTATCTCAGCCTTTGCAGGCATTGCGGGCGCGGCTACGGGCAACCATGCGGCGCGTATCACAGATTTTCTGCGCACGCTTGGCTTTGCAAAAGCCGAGTGCCAAAGTGACCTTTCTCTCTCGCTTGCCGTTTGCCTTGGCGACGCTGACGGCATTGCCTTGATCATGGGCACGGGCTCGGTTGCCATGGGCAGATGCGGCAATGAGCTGTTCCGCGCAGGCGGCTACGGCTACCTGCTCTACGATGCGGGCAGTGGCTTTGCCTTGGGGCAAGCTGCAATTCTGGCAGCACTGCAAGCCGAGGACGGCAGCGGTGCACCCACGATCTTACACGGCATGGTAGCCGCCGAGTGCGGCAAGGCGTGCGTGACCAACGCGCTTTCCGATTTCTATCGCGGCGGAAAAGCCGAAATCGCACGGTATGCCCCGCTGATCTTTGACGCGCACGCCAAGGGCGACGCGGTTGCGACCGAGATCCTTTTGCGCAATGTACACGCTATTGCCGATCTGATCCGCGCCGTTGGAAATCGCATGGGCAAGCAACACGTGCGTGTGGTGTTTTGCGGAGGCTTGACGGCACAATCGAATGTGATCTTGCCGCTGTTACGGGATGCATTGACAAATGATCAACACAGGTATGCCCTGTCGATCTCCGAGGCGGCGCCCATTCGGGGAGCGTTGTATCTTGCAGGCTTGCGGTAAACAATCATTCATCATTACACCGATTCATAAACACGAATTGCAGGGGACGGCGCTCTCGCCGTCCCCTGCCTTGTTGATTGGTTATTTATAAAACCGTTTTCTTTATTTCTTCGAGTATCACGATCGTAGGGGCGATCAGTGATCGCCCGTTGTATCGGTTGGGACATTATGTGAGAAAACCCTCTCCGTTCTTTTTGACGGAGTAGCCGCAAAAAAGAACCATAAAACGGCGTTAATGAGGTTTCGCGCCTGCGGGCGCGACTCGAGGCGCTGCTGGTTAAGTTTTGGATGCTGGACTTCGCAGAAGTCCAGCATCAGGGTGGCGTCAAAAACACTCGAAAGCAAAACGACTTTCACACTCCACCATGCCTTTCTGAAAAAGGCGGGAAAAAACTTTCTTGAGAGGTTGTCCATGTGGTAGCGGGCAAAAACTTTTATAAGAGAGGTGTCCGTATGGTTAAAGCAACACAAAATGATTCTTGCGGCAATCGATGACACCTTCGCGCTTAAGCTTGGAAATCTCTGCCGAAAGTCCGCTGCGGTCTACCTCAAGGTAATCGGCAAGTTCCTGACGGTCAAACGGAATCTCAAACGCGTGGCTACCCGTCTGTTGCTCCATATAAGCCAAATACGCAAGTAATTTTTCCCTTGTTGTGCGTTTTGCTGTGATATCCAGCTTCTGATGGAACATAATATTCTTGGCGGCAAGGTCACGCATCAGGTTATAAATCATGCGCCTGTGAAATTCGCAGCCGTTGGAGCAGGTGTGCAGCACGTGGCTGCTATCGATCAACAACACCTCGCAGGGCTCGTTGGCGACAATGGACACAGGCAAAATCTGTACCCCGGCACAGGCAAACGACTCGCCAAACAACTCCCCCGGTACCACACCCGAAACGATGCTGCGATTGCCGTAATAATCGTGCCTGATGATCTGCGCAGAACCGGAAAGCAGAACACCAAAATATTTGGCAGGTGTGCCCTCGGTGAAAATGGTATACTTTTTGTCAAACTTCGCGCGCTTTGCTCCCAGGCAGGACAGCATGGCAATCAGATTCTGATCCTCAATGGTATCAAAAAGGCAACATTTTCTTAAAATATCAAAATATTTTTTCAAATTTCTCTCCTTTTGTTGAAATTTCAACATACTTTATGCTCTCATTATACTACAATAATATCAGAAAGGCAAGGTGTTTTTTATGAAAATCGCATTTTTCGACGCAAAACCTTACGACAAGCCTTCATTTGATGCGTTTGGCAGGGAGAATGGTATTCAATATAAATACTTTGAGACTAAGTTGACCGAGGATACGGTCGAGTTGGCACACGGCTACGATGGTGTATGTGTGTTTGTCAACGATACAGTCAACGACACAGTCATTGACCGACTTTCCCAAATGGGTGTTTCGATCGTTGCCCTGCGCTGCGCCGGCTTTAACAACGTGGATATGAAACACGCATACGGAAAGGTACACGTGCTGCGCGTGCCCGCCTATTCCCCGTACGCAGTTGCCGAGCACACCATGGCACTACTGCTGACCTCTGTTCGCCGCATTCACAAGCCATATATCCGCACCCGCGACTTTAACTTCAGCCTTGCAAATATGACCGGTTTTGACCTGCACGGCAAAACGATAGGTGTGATCGGTACAGGCAAGATCGGCAGAGTGTTCATAAATATCTGCCGTGGCTTTGGCATGAAGGTGCTGGCTTACGACAAGTTCCCGGCTCCCGAAATTGAGGATGGAGAGAACGTCTGCTACGTGGGTCTTGACGAGCTTTTCACAAAAAGCGACATCATCTCTTTGCACTGTCCTCTGACCGAAGAAACTTACCATATCATCAGTGAGCAGACGCTGAACATATGCAAAAAAGGTGTGGTCATTCTCAACACCTCGCGCGGTGCATTGGTTGACGCCGAGGCGTTACTGGCGGGGATCAAATCCCGTAAGGTTGGAGCTGCATGCCTTGATGTATATGAGGAAGAATCAGATTTGTTCTTCGAGGATTTTTCGGGACACATTCTGGACGACGACGTGCTTGCGCGGCTGATCTCGATGCCTAACGTGATCGTGACCTCACATCAGGCGTTCCTGACCGAGGAGGCACTTTCGAATATTGCAGAAACCACCACAAAGAATATCAAGCAAATGGCAAGCATGGGCGAGTGCCCCAATGAGCTTTGCTACCGTGGCGGCAGCACGGCGGATTGCAAAAGCGGCAAATGCTTCTGAAAGGGAACACAATATGAAAAGACAAATAATCAAAATCAATAAAGAAAAGTGTAATGGCTGCGGCGCTTGTGCCACAGCTTGCCACGAGAGCGCGATCGGCATGGTCGAGGACAAAGCTGAGCTTTTACGCGAAGATTTTTGCGATGGACTGGGTGATTGCCTGCCCGTCTGCCCCACAGGTGCCATTACCTTTGAGGAGCGCGAGGCTCCCACATACGATGAGACGGCTGTACTGCGTGCCAAAGCTGCCAAGGCAAGCTCTTGCGCTTGCCCGGGCAGCGCGGCGAGGAGCATTCGCCGCGAGAGCACTGCGCCCACACAGCGCCTGACCATGGGAAGTCAGTTGGCACAATGGCCTTGCCAGATCAAATTGGCACCCATCAATGCTCCATACTTTGACGGTGCAAATCTGCTGATCGCTGCCGACTGTACATCTTACGCCTATGCAAATTTCCACGCAGACTTTATGAAAAATCACATCACGCTGATTGGCTGTCCTAAGCTGGACGCGGGTGACTATACCGACAAACTGACTGCCATCATCGCGCAAAACAACGTAAAAAGCGTCAAGGTGGTGCGCATGGAGGTTCCCTGTTGCGGCGGTTTGGAAAACGCTGTCAAACGAGCACTCCAAGCAAGCGGGAAATTCATTCCGTGGCAGGTAGTCACGATCACCACAGACGGCAGAATCGCAGACTGAAAAAAGCAATTGACTTAATCGTGCACTTGTGCTAAAATATACATATAGAAAAACAAAGGAGATCATCCGTATGAATATCACACAAGACATCAGATATATCGGTGTCAACGACCACAAGATCGATCTGTTTGAGGGTCAGTACCGCGTGCCCAACGGCATGTGCTACAACTCCTACGCTATTCTTGACAATTACGTTGCCATTATAGACACAGTAGATGCTTCCTTCACCCACGAATGGCTGGACAATATTCGAGATGCGTTGGGCGACCGCACCCCCGATTATCTGATCGTACAGCATATGGAGCCCGACCACTCGGCAAACATCATGCAGTTTGCCAAAACCTACCCCAAAGCAATCATCGTATCCTCCGCCAAGGCGTTTCCTATGATGCAAAATTTCTTTGGCACTGATTTTGCGGATCGCCGCATTGTGGTGGGTGAGGGCGACGTGCTGGATCTTGGGTTCCACAAACTGACCTTTGTGACTGCCCCCATGGTGCACTGGCCCGAAGTCATTGTGACCTATGATTCCACCGACAAGGTGCTGTTCTCTGCCGACGGCTTTGGTAAGTTCGGTGCGTTTGATACAATCGAGCCCTGGGCGGACGAAGCAAGACGCTACTATATCGGCATCGTTGGTAAATACGGTGCACAGGTGCAGGCTCTGCTTAACAAGGCTGCTGCACTTGATATTGAGATCATCTGCCCCTTGCACGGTCCGGTTCTCTCGGAAAATCTCGGTTATTATCTGAATCTTTACAACATCTGGTCGAGCTATCAGCCCGAGAGCGACGGTATTGTGATCGCGTACACCTCGGTATACGGCAACACAAAAAAAGCTGTGATGCAGTTAGCGGAAAAACTCAAGGCTAACGGTGCTCCCGCAGTTGTGGTACACGACCTTGCCAGATGCGACATGGCACAAGCGACCGCCGACGCGTTCCGCTACAGCAAATTAGTGCTGGCGACCACCACCTATAACGCAGATATCTTCCCCTTCATGCGCGAATTCATCAACCATCTGACCGAGCGTAATTTCCAGAGTCGCACGGTTGCCATGATCGAAAACGGCAGCTGGGCTCCCCAGGCGGTCAAGGTCATGAAGAGTATGCTGGAAAAGAGCAAAAATATCACTTATGCCGACACCACGGTCAAGATCAAATCTGCACTGAACGCGGAAAGCTCCGAGCAGTTAAACAATCTTGCCGATGAGCTGTGTCGTGAATATCTGGCACAGTGTGATGAGACCGCAAACAAGAACGACATGACCGCACTCTTCAACATCGGCTACGGACTCTATGTCATTACCTCCAATGACGGCAAGAAAGACAACGGCTTGATTGTCAATACGGTCACGCAGGTCACCAATACGCCTAACCGTCTGGCAGTTACCATCAACAAGGAAAACTACTCACATCACGTCATCAAGCAGACCGGAAAGATGAACATCAATTGCCTGACTGTGGACGCGCCCTTCTCTGTGTTTGAAACCTTTGGATTTAAGAGTGGCAGAAACGTAGATAAATTCAAGGATTGCTCCCCTTTGCGCGCGGATAACGGACTTGTATTCCTGCCCAGATATATCAATTCGTTTATGTCTCTGGTCGTGGAGCAATACGTTGATCTTGGCACGCACGGTATGTTTATTTGCTCGATCACGGAAGCAAGAGTGCTTTCGGATCGTGAAACCATGACCTACACCTATTATCACCAGCACGTCAAGCCCAAGCCCAAAACAGAGGACATCAAGGGCTATGTGTGCACAATTTGCGGCTACGTCCATGAGGGCGAGCTGCCCGAGGATTTCGTTTGCCCGCTTTGCAAACACGGTGCCTCGGATTTTGTTGAGATCCAATAACAAAATTTATATCAAAAAGGAGATTTTCACTATGTCTAACACCAACTTTTATATTTGCGAAAAGTGCGGCAACCTGGTAGGTGCCATCCATGAATCCGGCGTTCCCATGAAATGCTGCGGTCAGAATATGACCAAGATCGAGGCGGGTACCACAGAAGCCAGCCGCGAAAAGCACATCCCCGTAGCAGTCGTCGAGGGCGACAAGGTCATCGTAACCGTTGGCTCGGTGGAACACCCCATGGCACCCGAGCATAGTATTGAATGGGTATACCTGCAGACAAACAAGGGCGGTCAGCGCAAATCCCTCAATCCCGGAGAAGCACCCAAGGTGACATTCGCCCTGGCTGACGAGACCCCTGTTGCCGTTTACGCTTACTGCAACCTCCACGGTCTGTGGAAGGCTGAAATCTGATTAAAGCAAGGAGAAAAATAATGTTGAACGCAAAAGTACACGAGCTGCTTAACTGGCAGATCAATAAGGAGTTCTACTCCGCATACCTCTACCTGGATTTTTCCAACTACTTCAAGGCTGCGGGGCTTGACGGCTTTGCAAACTGGTATATGATCCAGGCACAGGAGGAAAGAGACCATGCCATGCTGTTCTACACCTACCTGCAGAACGAAAATGCCGTCGTGACGCTGGAAGCTATCGACAAGCCCGACAAGGTTTTCAACAGCCATATGGACGTTCTCAAGGCAGGTCTTGCACACGAGAAATACGTGACCTCACTGATCAACGACATCTACGCGGCGGCTTACGACGTACGCGATTTCCGCACCATGCAGTTTCTTGACTGGTTTGTCAAAGAGCAGGGCGAGGAGGAGACCAACGCCAATGACATGATCACCAAAATGGAGCTGTTCGGCTCCGACCCCAGAGGGCTGTACCTGCTCAATCAGGAGCTTGCAGCAAGAATTTACTCTGCACCCTCGCTGGTGCTGTAAACAAAGATAAGGAGACTATTACTATGGCAAAATACGTATGCGGCGCTTGCGGTTGGGAATACGATGAGGAGCTGGGTGCACCCGAGCACGGCATTGCGCCCGGCACCAAATTCGAGGATCTGCCCGAGGATTTTGAATGTGTCCTTTGCGGCGTGGGCAAGGAGCTCTTCGAAGAGGCTTAAAAATACAGGGGCTGATGCTTTGGTCAGCCCCTCTTGCACATCTTTACGTTTGGGAGACAACATATGGAACTTGTACTTTTGACCGCGCTCGGTGTTGGCGGTGCAACCGCTATCGGGGCTTTGATCGGCTTTATTTTCAAGAAAATTTCGCACGCCTTTTCGGATATCGTGCTCTCCTTTGCCGCGGGCGTTATGCTGGCGGCTGCTGTGCTTGGGCTCATCCTTCCCTCTACCGAATACGGCATGGAGCAGATGGGGGCTTGGGGCATCCTTATGACGCTTGGCGGCATATTCGTGGGTGCTTTGTGCCTGAATCTGATTGATAGATTGGTGCCCCATCTGCACAAGCTGGCAGGTGTGGAGGCAGAAGACCATAAAAACGCCAACCTTTCGCGTGTGCTTTTGTTTGTCACAGCCATTGCCATTCATAACCTGCCCGAGGGTATTGCCGCAGGCGTGGGCTTTGGCGCAGGCGACACCTCGCAAGCCCTCATCATTGCAGGCGGCATTGCCCTACAAAACATCCCCGAGGGCATGGTCATCATCGGACCTATGCTGGCAGCGGGCATCAAGCCGGGCAGAACACTTGGGATCGCCCTGTTGACCGGTCTTGTCGAGGTGATCGGCACGCTGCTCGGTTACTTTGCGGTCAGCATAGCCTCTGCCATTCTTCCCTTTGCGCTTGCCTTTGCGGGCGGCACCATGCTGTACGTCATCAGCGACGAAATGATCCCCGAGACCCACGCACACGGACACCAGCGCGGTGCAACGTATGCGCTGTTGATCGGCTTTTGCATCATGTTGGTCACGGATATATTGTTGGGTTAAAAAGGTTGACAAACCGCAAATTTTGTACTATAATGGGTGTATCAAAACCACACTCGGAGGCACATGATGAATTTTTTGGAAGAACGCATCGTTAAGGATGGCATCGTCAAGGAAGGAAACGTGCTCAAGGTCGACAGCTTTCTCAATCACCAGATGGATGTAGCGTTGCTCGATCAGCTGGGGCAGGCATTTTATGACCGCTTTGGTGACAAGGGCATTACCAAGATCCTGACCATTGAGGCGTCCGGCATTGCTATTGCCTGCTCCGCTGCAAGACTGTTCGGAGTTCCCGTAGTGTTTGCAAAAAAATCCAAGAGCATCAATATTGACGGCGATATGTACGTAGCCGAGGTGGAGTCCTTTACCCACAAGAACAAGAACAACGTCATCGTATCCAAAAAATTTCTGCGCCCGGGCGACCGCGTGCTGATCATTGACGATTTTCTTGCTAACGGCTGCGCGCTGCAGGGCTTGATCTCGATCACAGAATCTGCTTGTGCAAGTGTTGAGGGCATCGGTATTGCGGTTGAAAAGGGCTTCCAGCACGGAGGCAGAACCATCCGCAACCTTGGCTACGACCTGTATTCGGTGGCTATTGTTGAGGAAATGAATGCAGAAACGGGCGAGATCAAGTTCAGAGAACAGTAAGTATATCAAATAAGCGTCGGTCAACGGATTTGCGTTGACCGACGCTTTTGTATTGACAAGACAGGGATTCCGTGATAGAATGAATATAATATGACAAAACCGAATCAAAGAGGACGACATATGAAATCTAAAAAACGGTTTTCGCTGTCCACCACACACCTGATCATGCTCAGCTTTCTTGGCGTGGTTGCGGTGGGCACGCTGCTATTATGGCTGCCCATCAGCACAAAAAGCGGAGAGAGCGTGGCTTTTGTGGACGCGTTATTCACCGCTACCACATCAACCTGTGTCACGGGATTGGTCACGCTTTCCACGCACGCGACCTGGAGTGTGTTCGGGCAGATCGTAATTCTTTTGCTGATTCAGATAGGCGGGCTTGGGCTGATTACTATCATGGGGGCGATCTCACTCATTCTTCGCCGCAAGATGGGGCTTGGCGACCGCCTCTTGTTGCGCGACGCCTTTAACCTCAATACCCTTTCGGGAATTGGTGAATTTGTCAAGCGCGTTGTGCTTGGCACACTTGCCTTGGAGGGTGCCGGGGCTTTGCTTTACATGATCGTATTCGTACCGGAATACGGCTTGCGCGGTATCTGGATCTCGGTCTTTACCGCTATTTCGGCTTTCTGTAACGCCGGCATTGATCTACTTGGCGACGTCAGCCTGAGTGCGTATGCCACACATCCGCTGATCAACGCCGTCACCATTGCGCTGATCGTATTCGGCGGTATCGGCTTTGTGGTATGGTGGGACGTACTGCACGTCTTTACCTTGATTGGCAAACGCAAGCATCCCTTATCTTACCTGTCCCTACATTCCAAAATCGCGTTGGCAAGCACCGCCATACTGCTGACTGTCGGCTTTGCAGCCTTTCTGACCTTTGAATGGAACAACCCCGCCACGCTTGGCGGTCATTCGGTATTTGACAAACTGCAAATGTCGCTGTTCCAATCCGTAACTACCAGAACGGCGGGCTTTTTTACAGTTCCTCAGGAATCCTTGACCAATCCTTCAGCGCTGCTTTCCTTAGTGCTGATGTTCATAGGCGGTTCTCCCGTGGGTACTGCGGGCGGTATCAAAACGGTCACCTTTGCCGTGCTGATTGCCAAAGCCGCAAGTGCCATTCGCGGCAGAGAGCGCGTTTCGCTCTTTGGCAGGACTGTGAGTGACGAGGCGATCGGAAAAGCTGTTGCGGTATGTATGACCTCGTTTAGCATCATGGCTTTGGCGACACTGGGACTGAGCATCGTCTCGGATGCAGGCGCATTGGACATTCTCTATGAAACGGTCAGCGCAACCGCTACGGTGGGTCTGACGCGTGCACTCACCCCTACACTCAATACATTTGGAAAATTAATTATCGTTGCAACCATGTACCTCGGTCGCGTAGGACCCATCTCGCTCGCCGTGGCTTTCTCGGTAGGCGCAGGCAACCAAAACCTTGTCAGCGATCCGATCGAGGATATCAGCGTAGGATAAAAAGCGTGAAAGCCCACTCCCCGCTCCGTTCTGTATACATTCACGCAAAAGCCTCACCCCAAAACCAATCACGACCAATTTGAGGAGCAAACTCCGCGGTGAAGCTTTAAATCTATATTTAGCCGCCACGGGCGGCATGGAGGTTATTATGGCAAATAAAAAATCGTATGCGGTGATCGGTCTTGGCAGATACGGTAAGGCTGTTGCCCAAGAGCTTTTGCAAAACGGTGCAGAGGTGCTTGCCATCGACATGAATCCGGAAGTGGTCAATGCGAGTGTAAAGGCTATTCCACACTGTAAATGTGCAGACGTGACCAACCCGGATGCCCTCAAGCAATTGGGCATTGCGGACATGGATGCCGTGATCATTGCCATTGCCGGCAATCTCGAAGCAAGCGTGATGGCAACCATGCTTTGCAAGGAAGCAGGCGTCAAGCACGTCATCGTCAAGTGCGCCAATCCCCTGCACCAGCGTATGTTGCTCAAGATCGGCGCGGATCAGGTCACTTTCCCGGAGCATGAGTCGGGTATCCGTCTTGCCAAAAATCTTGTCAGTGCAGGCTTTGTGGATATTGCCGCACTCTCTGACGAGGTCTCGGTGGTCGAGCTGGAGATCAAGAACGAGTGGGACGGCAAAACACTGATCGAGCTTAGTTTGCGCCGCAAGTACGGCATCAACGTCGTAGGCATTCGCAAGCAGGGTAAGCTGATGATCAACATTGATCCCGAAATGGCACTGCGTAAGGAAATGACGCTGGTGGTCATTGCCAGCAAGCAGTCGCTGAAAAAGTTGGTGTAAAAGAAACATATATGCGGGCGACCACAGGTCGCCCCTACGGAGATTTTTGTGATTTTGCATCCCCGTAGGGGCGATTCACGAATCGCCCGCGCATCCCCGTAGGGACAGGCATCCTCGACTGTCCGCAACGCATTCCCGTCGGTCACGCGAACCGTCCATTGGTAGGGGCTGACGTCATGCCGCAAGCGGCGAACAGCCCGTCCTACATAAACAAATCTTTTTGCAATGTAAAAAGTTCTTTGTGCCCGCTCGGTGCGTCGAGGACGTCGCCCCCTACGGCTTGGATATTTGTTTTCCCGACCTATTGGTATAAACTTCTCTATTCAGTTGCTGACATTCATTTGGATTTTTTATCGTTTGTAACTTTACACAATTCTTTTCTTAAAATGATCATAAAGATAGTCAAGGTTTTTGTATGCCAAAGCCTTGACTATTTTTCGACTTTGTGTTATAATATGATAGATGTGAAAATAGGGCTTGCGGCAGAGCGTTTCGGGCAGTTTGGCGAAGCGCGGCAAATGCGGCAGATCCGAGGTTTCACATGCTTTACAAGAAAATTTCTGTCCGAGGCAGTTTGGTCGGCGCAGACAATATCAGGCGAACCTGTATGCACGGGGCTCGCTATCTGTGGTCGCGCCCTGAGCATCTGCTTTCGGCACGGCTATTTTTGTATATTGCCCTATGAAAGGAACTATGCACATGACACTGTTTACAAACGCTTGCTTGTTTGATAACGGCCGCTTCGTCCACAAGGATGCCGTCCTTGCGGATGGTGCTTTGTCTTTCTTTTCTCCTTGCAGTATCGTTGCCTCCGAAGGCGACACTGTTTTTTCCGATTGTTATATTTTTCCCGGTTTTTGTGACGTGCATGTGCACCTGCGAGAACCGGGCTTTTCTTATAAAGAGACCATTGCCACAGGCACGGCGGCAGCGGCGCGCGGCGGGTACACGGCTGTATGCAGTATGCCCAACTTGAACCCGGTTCCCGACAGCCAAGCGCACCTTGCAGAGCAGCTTGCTATCATTGAGCGCGATGCCGTGATCGACGTCTACCCTCTGGGGGCTTTAACGGTCGGTCAGATGGGCGAGACTGCTGCAGACCTTGAGGGCATGGCGAAGGACGCGATCGCCTTCTCGGATGACGGTCGTGGCGTGCAAAGTGCCGAAATGATGGAGCAGCTAATGAAGCGTGCCAAGGCGCTCGGCAAGGTAGTGGTTGCGCACTGCGAGGACAATTCCCTGCTCCGCGGCGGCTACATTCACGACGGTGAGTACGCCCGCGCACACGGACACCGCGGCATTTGCTCCGAGAGCGAATGGGGTCCTATCAAACGCGACCTGGAGCTTGCCGAAAGGACAGGCTGTGCTTATCACGTTTGCCACATCTCCACTAAGGAAAGCGTGCAACTGATCAGAGAAGCAAAGGCGCGCGGCGTAAACGTGACCTGTGAAACCGGTCCTCACTACTTAACACTTTGCGATGAGGATCTGCAGGAGCACGGCAGGTTCAAGATGAATCCTCCCTTGCGCTCTGCAGCCGACCGAGACGCGCTGATTGAGGGCGTTAATGACGGCACCATCGACATGATCGCTACAGACCACGCACCGCACTCATGGGAAGAAAAATCCCGCGGACTTGAAAAGAGCGCGATGGGCGTGGTGGGACTGGAGACTGCCTTCCCCGTACTTTACACCTACTTAATTAAAACAGGCAAGGTCAGCCCGGAACGTATCATAGAAATGCTGACCACTGCTCCCCGCGCGCGATTCGGCATCGCACAGGGCGAGCAATCCTACACGGTCTGGCAATACAATCAAAGCTATACCGTTGATCCCGACACGTTTTGTACCAAGGGCAGAGCCACTCCCTTTGCAGGACACACGCTGTTTGGTACTTGCATCACTACAATTCACGGAGGTAAAATCGTATGGAAAAACAAATGAACATCAAGCTTGTATTGGAAGACGGAAGCGAATTTTACGGCTACAGCTTTGGCGACGACAGTGTTCGTGACCGCGTTTGTACCGTGGTATTCAACACCTCGATGGTGGGATATCAGGAAATCGTGTCCGACCCCGCTTACACTGATCAATTCGTAGTAATGACCTATACGCTGATCGGCAACTACGGCATGACCGAGGAGGACTACGAATCCAAATCGCTGAGCATTGGCGGCTTGATCGTGCGCGAATACAACGACCAACCCTCCAACTTCCGCTATACTAAGACCTTAGAGGAGGTCATGTGCGAGCACAATATCCCCGGTATTTGGGGCATTGATACCAGAATGCTTACCCGCAAATTGCGCGATAAAGGAAGTATGCGCGGTATTCTCACCAGCACCTACACTACCAAGGAGTCCGCGCTTGCTATGATCCGTGTCACGCCGGTTTCCACCGATGCAGTCGCACGCGTCAGCTCCAAAAAGCGCTGGTACACCAGAACCGCCAACGCAAAGCACCATGTAGTCGCCATCGACTGCGGCATGAAAACCAATATCGTACGTACCCTGACCGCAAAGGGCTGCAACGTAACCGTAGTTCCCTATGACACCACCCCTGCACAGATCGAGGCTCTGGGTCCCGACGGTGTCATCATTTCCAGCGGTCCCGGCTGTCCTACCGACGCAGGTGCAGTGATCGATTGCGTCAAGGCTCTTTGGGGCAAGTACCCCATGTTCGGCATCGGTCTTGGCTGTCAGATCCTGTGTCTTGCCAAGGGCGCTGCCATTGACACCCTGCCACACGGACACCGCGGCGGCTATCCCGTTCGTTGCTGCGAGAACGGCAAGATCACCAGCACCGCACAAAACCACGCTTACATCGTTAACCGCGAAAGCCTTGCGGGAACGGGTCTTGAGGTTCTTTATGAAAATGTGACCGACCTGAGTGTTGAGGGTGTAATCGATGCACAAAGCAGCGTGCTCGGCGTGCAATTTGCACCCGAAAGTGCACCCGGTCCGCAGGATAACTACGCACTCTTTGACCGTTTCATTTCCATGATGAAGGAGGATAACTAATATGCCCAAGAGAACAGACATAAAAAAGGTACTTGTCATCGGCTCGGGTCCGATCGTCATCGGACAGGCTGCCGAATTTGACTACGCAGGCACGCAGGCTTGCCTTGCACTCAAGGAAGAGGGATATGAGGTTATTCTATGTAACTCCAACCCCGCAACCATTATGACCGACACCACCATTGCGGATAAGGTATACATGGAGCCTTTGACGCTGGAATACGTAGCGCGTGTCATTCGTCACGAGCGTCCCGACGCCATTGTTCCCGGTATCGGCGGTCAGACGGGTCTCAACCTTGCCATGCAGTTGGAAAAGAAGGGCATTCTGCGCGAATGTGAATGTGAGTTGCTTGGAACCTGCGGTGCAAGCATTGAGAGAGCTGAGGACAGAGAGCTGTTCAAACAGCTTTGCGAGGATCTTGGCGAGCCCGTTCTCCCCTCTTTGATTGCAAACAGCATGGATGAAGGTCTTGCAGCAGCCCGTGAAATCGGCTACCCCGTGGTATTGCGTCCCGCATTTACGCTGGGCGGCACCGGCGGCGGCTTTGCCGACAACGAGGCGGAGTTCAGAGATATTATGAAAAACGCCCTGCAGCTCTCCCCCGTACATCAGGTACTGGTGGAGAAGAGCATCAAAGGCTACAAGGAGATCGAATACGAGGTCATGCGCGATGCAAACGACACCGCCATCGCCATCTGTAATATGGAAAACGTGGATCCCGTCGGCATTCACACAGGTGACTCGATCGTTGTCTGCCCCTGCCAGACGCTGACCAACAAGGAGTCTCATATGCTGCGCGACAGCGCGCTCAAGATCATTCGAGCACTTGGCATTGAGGGCGGCTGCAACGTACAGTTTGCACTTGACCCCCACTCGTTCAGCTACTACCTCATCGAGGTCAACCCCCGCGTTTCCCGTTCCTCCGCGCTTGCATCCAAGGCAAGCGGCTACCCCATCGCACGCGTGACCGCAAAGATCGCAGTCGGCATGACACTGGATGAGATCAAGATCGGCAATATTCTTGCAGCTTGTGAGCCCGCGCTTGACTACGTGGTCACCAAAATGCCCCGCTTCCCCTTTGATAAGTTTGTTTCAGCTAACAACAAGCTCTCCACGCAAATGAAAGCAACCGGCGAAGTCATGAGCCTTGGTCGCACTTTTGAAGAGAGCCTACTGAAGGCTGTGCGTTCCTTAGAGATCGGCGTCAACCACATTTACATGAAAAAGTTTGACGACTACAGTGCCGAGCAACTCATGGAATACATCAAGGACGGCACCGACGACCGCATCTACGCCATTGCAAGACTGTTGGAATACGGCGCAGACTCGGGACGCATCTGGAGCGCGACCAAGATCGATATGTTCTTCCTCGAAAAGCTGCGCAACATCGTGCATATGCAAAGCACCATCAAAGAATCCCCTATGGATCTCGACGTGCTGCGTCGCGCCAAGAAGATGGGCTTCTCGGATGCGTATATCGCTTCCCTGTGGGGCTGCCCGGAATTAGACGTTTGGCAAATGCGTGAGCAGAATAACCTGTTCCCCGTTTACAAGATGATCGACACCTGTGCTGCAGAGGCGCAGGGATATATCCCCTATTTCTACTCGACCTACGAGCAGGAAAACGAAAGCGTCGTATCCGACCGCAAAAAGGTGGTGGTGCTTGGCTCGGGTCCCATCCGTATCGGTCAGGGCGTGGAGTTCGACTACTCCACCGTACACGCAGTCAACGCTATCCGTCACGCAGGCTACGAAGCCATCGTCATCAATAATAACCCCGAAACCGTTTCCACCGACTACACCTGCTCGGACAAGCTGTACTTTGAGCCGCTTTGCGTGGAGGACGTAATGAACATCCTGCACCTCGAACAGCCCGAAGGCGTGATTGCAAGCCTTGGCGGTCAAACTGCTATCAATCTGGCAGCGCCTTTGACCGAGCGTGGCGTTAAGCTGATCGGCACGGACTGCGCAGCAATCGAAAAGGCAGAAAACCGTGACGCTTTTGAAAAGGTGCTCTCCTCTTTGGGTATTCCTCAGCCCAAGGGCAAAGCCGTGACTGTGATCGAGGACGGCGTCCGCGCCGCAGCCGAGATCGGTTATCCCGTACTGGTGCGTCCCTCTTTCGTGTTGGGCGGCAGAGCCATGCAGATCGTTGCCGACGAGCAACAGCTGCGCACCTACCTGCACACCGCCGTGGAGATCGACGAGGACAAGCCCGTTTTGGTTGACAAGTACATCCAGGGCAAAGAAGTGGAGGTTGACGCAGTTTGCGACGGTACAGACGTATTCGTACCCGGCATTATGGAGCTGGTTGAGCGTACCGGCGTACACTCGGGTGACTCGATCAGCGTATACCCCTCCTTCTCACTGTCCGACAAAGTCAAGTCCGATATTCTGGACTATACCAAGAAGTTGGGCCTTGCCATCGGCATCGTTGGTCTGTTTAACATTCAGTTCATTGTAGATGAAAAGGACGACGTTTATATCATCGAAGTCAACCCCCGTTCCTCTCGTACCGTTCCCTTCCTCTCTAAGTCTACCGGCTACAGCCTTGCCGACATCGGCACACTGGTCATGCTGGGTCAGACACTCAAAATGCAGGGGATCAATGAGATCTATCCCGCTGAAAAGAAGCGTTATTACGTCAAAGCCCCCGCTTTCTCGTTTGCAAAACTGCGCGGTCTTGACGCATATCTCTCTCCCGAAATGAAGTCCACCGGCGAAGCCATCGGCTACGATAACTCCATGACCCGTGCACTCTACAAGGCACTGCAGGCAAGCGGTACCAATGTGGTCAACTACGGCACCGTGCTTGTGACCCTTGCCGACAAGGATAAGGAAGAGGCACTGCCGCTTATCCGCCGCTTCTACAACATGGGCTTTAACATTCAGGGCACTGCAGGCACAGCCAAGTTCTTAAAGGAGCACGGTATCCGCACCCACGCATTGCAAAAGATCGGTGACGGCAGCGATGAGATCCCCAACGCTATTCGCGGCGGCTACGTGACCTACGTCATCAATACCCGCGATGTCAGCGGCTCGGGCGGCATCTCGGACGGACAGGAGATCAGACAGTGCGCTGTAGAAAACAACGTAACCATCTTCACTGCACTTGACACCGTTAAGGTACTGCTCGATGTACTGGAAGAGACTACGCTGGGTATCTCCACCATCGATTCGTAAGGAGTAGAGCATGACACAAGGAATTTACCGTGTTTTAAGTAACACACAACTGACAAGCACCGTATACCGCATGGTAGTATCGGGTGAAGTAGGGGCACTTTCACGTCCCGGTCAGTTCGTCAATTTCAAAATCGACGGACTGTACCTGCGCCGTCCTATCTCGGTGTGCGACTATGATACGGATGCAGGCACCATTACCCTGATATACAAGGTAGTAGGTGCAGGCACAGAAAAGCTGGCAGAAGCAAAGGTTGGCGATACCTTTGATCTGCTGTGCGGTCTTGGCAACGGCTATGACGTAAGCACCGCAGGCGACGCGCCCGTGCTGATCGGCGGTGGCGTAGGTATTCCCCCACTTTTCGGTCTTTGCCGCAAACTGCGCGAGCAAGGTAAACGCGTGCAGGTCATTCTTGGCTTTAACACCAAGGACGAAATCTTCTATGAAGATGAATTCAAGGCTCTGGGCGCAGAGGTTTACGTCACCACCGTTGACGGTTCTTACGGTACTAAAGGCTTTGTCACAGGCGTGCTGACCGGGCTGGAGTATTCCTACTTCTACACCTGCGGTCCCATGCCGATGTTCAAGGCAGTCAACGCCGCATCGACCACCTCGGGTCAGTTCAGCTTTGAGGAGCGCATGGGCTGCGGCTTTGGTGCGTGTATGGGTTGCTCCTGCAAGACCAAATACGGCAATAAGCGCATCTGTAAGGACGGACCCGTGCTTGTAAAGGAGGAGATCGTATGGTAAACACCAAAGTCAATCTCTCGGGCATTGTGCTTGACAACCCCGTGATCCCCGCTTCGGGCACATTCGGCTACGGCTATGAATTTGCCCATTGGTACGACATCAATTGCCTTGGCACGTTCTCCTTCAAGGGCACGACCAAGGACCCCCGCTTCGGAAATCCCACGCCACGCATTGCGGAATGCACCGCGGGCATGATCAACGCAGTAGGACTGCAGAACCCCGGTGTGGATGCGGTCATCTCTCACGAGCTTCCCTTGCTTGCAGAGCACTTTCATAAGCCGGTCATGGCAAACGTTTCGGGCTTTTCGATTGAGGACTATGCTTACACTTGCGCAAAGCTGGACTCCCAGCCCCAGATCGGTTGGCTGGAGGTCAACATCTCCTGCCCCAACGTACACGGCGGCGGCATGAGTTTTGGCACATCCCCCGAAGCAGCTGCCGAGGTCACCCGCGCTGTCAAAGCAGTCACTACCAAGCCGGTCTACATCAAGCAAGTCGGAGGCCAAGCGGTCTTAGGAAGACAACATATTAGGACAACTCCTTGGCACACAGAACGACATGGCTACGATCCGACTTCATGAGTTTTGGCACATCCCCCGAAGCAGCTGCCGAGGTCACCCGCGCTGTCAAAGCAGTCACTACCAAGCCGGTCTACATCAAGC
>JAZNBB010000039.1:0-15603 GCA_045586845.1 Eubacteriales bacterium | reverse complement strand
ATATGTTGTCTTCCTAAGACCGCTTGGCCTCCGACTTCCAATCCTACCCGCTTCCAGCACCCCGTTGCAGGCACCTACAAGAAGTGGTGTAACGAAAACGGTGTAAAGTACTTCTCCGTTGCATCCGGCGGCGGTACGGGCAGAACGCTGCATCCCGATAACATGGCAGCAGGTCCCGCTTCCTACGGTATGACCGATACCATGGGTAGAATGCACGGTGACGCGCAGTTCGCAGGTTCCTCCTCCGTGCCCGCTCACGTAGAGATGATGGGTCTTATCGGCGCAGGTAACAACCCCATGGTTGGTATGACTGTTGCTGTTGCAGTTGCGATCGAAGAAGCTTGCAAGTAATTTGCTGATTTTCCCTTGGTTTCATTGACTTTTTAAGATGTTTCGACATCTTTTCATCAAGTTTTTGAGAACAAGCAATCATCAATTTAACAACTTTTAACTAAAAAAGAGTTAGACACATCATTTTGGGGTTTACCCTGATGATGTGTCTAATTTTTTTAGGAGAAAAAATGAAAAAACTGAGGATTGCGGAGCAGAATTTTTTGACCTTGGAAGAGGGTTGGAACAAGTATTTAGACAACTGCCGCTCGCGGAATTTGCGCGAAGGAACTATCAATCACTATCTCCGTAGGCACAACTATGTAAGTTGTGGAAGGGCGGGCTTGTTGCAAGCAGCACTTGATATTATGACGCATAATGCTTGTTTTGGCAATCAGATGAAATCTATAAAAAAATGCATAAAACGCTGATGTGATTTATATGTATTATTACCATTGCCATACAGCGTTGGTTGTGATATAATAAACTTATCTATATAATAGAACAGATATACCCTGATGGGATACGGCGTATATCTGTTATCATTACGGAGGAGAACTACATGGCACAGTTCAAATGTAAAGCGTGCGGAAGCACGTTAACTGTTGACGGTCAGGTGGGCGTGACGAGTTGCAAGAGCTGCGGGCTTGAGCAAACGTTGCCTATAACGGGTGATGCGGCTCGTCTTGAGCAATACAGTCTCGCTTACACTACCCTTCAGAAAAAAGAGTATGATCAAGCAGTTCTGCTTTTTAAGCAATTGAAGGAACAGGATGCAGATAACCCCGAGGCGTATTGGGGAACAGCACTTTGCCGTTATGGTGCGATCTATGGAAAGAGCGGCATTGCGGAGCTCAATCGCGTACAGGAAACACCGTTTGCAGAGCAGGCGGACTATAAGATGGCTTTGCAGAAAGCCGATCCGCAACAAAAAAAGATATATGAGGCAACTGCGGCGCAGATCGATGGACTGCGTGTCAAGATTTTAGAGCTTGCGCAAAAGCAGGCTCCTGTCAACGTGCTTTTGCTTTGCAAGGAAGTAGATCAAAACGGCAATCGCACGCCTGATGCAGCACTCGCGGATACGTTGTACGGGGCATTGGTCAAGGGCGGATTGCGCGTATTCTATCCTGCCAAGGATCTGAAGGAAAAGCCTGCGGTAACGCACGAAGCATATGCATATGCTGCTTTGAAATCCATGCAGGTAACGATGGTTGTCGGCACTACTAAGGAAAATTTTAATGCGCCCGAAATCAGAAGCATTTGGTTCAGAGCATTGGGGGATGCCGTATCCAAGACTCCCACCTGTGCCGTGGTTCCCGTTTATCGCGGTATGGCAGCTGCTCAGCTTCCCAAGGAATTTACGGGCTTGCGCGCCCTGGACGCAAGCAAACCGGAAACGATACAAGTGATCGTGCGTGGCGTGCAAAAGCTGGTTGAAATGTATCTTCCCAAAAAGCAAGCCGCTTCAGCAACTGTTGCTCAGGCACCCGCAGAGCAAGCGGCAGCAACCACTGCAGCGGCAGTAGCACAGGCTTCGCCCATGATGCAGCGCGCTTACCATCTGCTCAGAGAAGGCAAATGGCAAAACGCAAGCGAAATGGCAAACAAGGTACGAACCAACGATCCCAAGTGCTATGACGCATATATTGTCCTGTTGCTTTGCTCACTCAAACTGAAATCGATCGAGCTGCTTCCCACAGCTTCGGTTGCGATCGACAATAACCAATGCTATATCAAGGCGTTGGAGTGTGCAACGCCCGAACAAAAAGAACAGCTTCAGGCATTTGCCAAGACCATTGCGGAAAACCTGGCGAATGCTGAGAATGAGCGCAAGTACAATGCTGCACTCTCTTTGATTCAGGCAAAGAAGTATGAGCAGGCAATCACGGCACTGTCCGCAATCGCGGAATATAAAAACGCTTCAGAGTTGATCGCGCAGTGCAAAGAGACCATTGAGAATGCACCCAAAGAAGATTTGTACCGCAAATCCATGGCGGCGGCTTCCTCTAAGGACGCAAATCCTGCGGTTTGGAACAAGTGCATTGCTGCGCTGACATCTATTAGCGGTTATAAGGATGCGGACGACCAGGTTAAGGCATTGCATGCCCGCATAGAGAAGTTTGAAAAAGACAAAAAAGAAGCTGAGGAGCGTGCTAAGGTACAGGCGGAAAAGGCGCGACTGGATAAGATCCGCAAAGCCGAAAAGACGTATGTGAAGCGCAAAAGGACGCGCAATCTGTTTGCGATTGCATCGCTGCTTATGCTGGTTCTCTTTGTCGTTTACGTTGGTATCGGTGCGCTGTCGATTACCGTCATTGTTCCGAACGTTCGCTATAATAATGCCACTGATGCGTTTGCATCACAGGACTATGCTGCTGCAGAAAGTATTTTGGCAGATCTTGATTCTTTCAAGAACAGTGATAAGCACATTGCTGCCATTCAAGCGATCCGCGTGGTCGACAAATGTCAGCAGGTCGGCACCAATGAAAAGATCAACAGCGAGAATTTTGCCCGGGCAATTCGTATGCTGTTGGTGGCAGGTGTTCCTGTTGATCTCTCGTATCAAACCGAAGGCGGCAGCTTGGAGCAGAGAGAATATCTCAGCGCCGACGACCTGCTTTGCGACGTAGCCGCACTTGAAAACGCGGATGGCGCAAAGCCTGCACTTATGCCGTTGGCAGAACAATCAAATAATTTCTCGTATACTTCCGCTGACCAATTCAAGGGTATTATCACGCCCGGTCGTGACGGTTATACTTTTGTTGGCTGGACAATTGTGTCCCATAGCTATGATTTGGAGCAGGATGAGCCCAGATTCACATTGACCATCAAGGCAAACTGGGCGTCTCCCGCAAACCAGTACGAAATCACCTTTAATCAAGGGGATCTGGGTAGCGGACTCGCTCCCGATAAGTGGCCTTCTTCCATAACGTATGACATCGAGACGCCCACCTTCCAACTGCCCGTGCCTAAGCGCACCGGTTATGAATTCTTAGGTTGGTCCGGTCCCGATCTGGATAAGAATACTGTATCTGTCAGCATCCCCTTGGGCAGCTTTGGACACAGAGAGTACACGGCTCATTGGGAAGCAAAGCAATATACCATTACATACGATCCTGCCGGCGGAGAGGTTTCCGAGCCTACCAAGACGGTGATCTATGATAAAGAATATGCTGATCTGCTCATCCCCACCAGAAAGGGCTATGTCTTTGAGGGTTGGTACAATGAAGCGGGTGAACCTGTTGAGATGACCGGCGTATGGCAGTCGGATCGGGATGTCACGCTGACTGCTCAATGGAGTATTGTTCTCTACGATATTATCTACGAAGTGAACGGCGGTGAGAATCCCTCCGCTAACCCCGATCGATATACGGTAGAGGATACTGTTACCCTGCAAGAACCCACCCGTACGGGATACACCTTCCTTGGCTGGATTTATGCAGGTCAGGAGACTCCCGCGCACAACGTCGTGATCGAAAAGGGTACTGTTGATAGCATTACCTTTACCGCAGTTTGGGAGAATAACAAATATACCGTTACGCTGCAAGCCAATGGCGGTACTGTATCTTCTTCCGTCTATACTGCAGAATACGATACATCTTATACGCTGCCCACTCCTACCCGCACGGGTTATTCCTTTGACGGTTGGTACCAGGGCAATCGGAAAATTGCTTCCGATGGCACTTGGACAGAGACCGAGAATATTACGCTGAGTGCACGTTGGGTTCCCACTCAATATGACGTGGTATATGAATTGGACGGTGGCACGAATGCTTCCGCAAACCCTGATACTTATACCATTGAGGACACCTTTACGCTTGCCGATCCCGTACGCTCGGGATACACCTTTGACGGTTGGACTTACGAGGGTCAAAGCACTCCCGTAAAGAATCCCGGCGTTGCTGCGGGAAGCATTGGTGACCTTGTATACACAGCACACTGGACGGCAAATGAGTATTCCGCTTATTATGATGCTGCAGGCGGTGAGGTCGAAAGACCCTCTGACGAGATCGTTTTCGGTCAGGCATATACAATGCCCATTCCCGAGAGAGACGGCTATTCCTTTGTGGGCTGGTTTGATCAAGATAATAACGCGTACGCGATAAGCGGTACGTGGACGTTTGCTCACGATGTGCATTTGACTGCGCATTGGAATATCATCGTATACGACGTGATTTATGAGTTGAACGGCGGCACCAATGCGGTCGGCAACCCCGCAAATTATACGATTGAAGATTCCTTTACCCTGGCAGATCCCACGCGCACCGGTTATACGTTTGTTGGCTGGACTTATGAGGGACAAAGCACTCCTGTAAAGAACCCGACCGTTGAGCAGGGCACGACTGAAAACCTTGTGTTTACTGCAATCTGGCAGGCAAACGATTACACCGTTACGTTTGACACCAACGGCGGTGAGCTTGCCGACACCGATCTTACCGTAACCTTCGACGCAGCATACGAGCTGCCCGTTCCTACCAGAACAGGCTATACCTTTGCAGGATGGTTTGACTCTTCCGATGAACAAGTGGAAAGTGGTATCTGGACCACTGCTGCAGATGTGACGCTGACCGCAAGATGGACAGCAAATTCCTATACGGTCACGTATCAAGATGTATCTGTAGAAGGCGACTTGGCTGAGCCGAAGCAGGTTACTTACGTTTACAATGACGGTGTTACGAGTGATCGTACTGTAACCCTGGTTTCCGGTGACACTCTGGAGTATCCCGAGGTCCCGACCAGATCCGGCTATGTATTCGGCGGTTGGTATACCGACAGCGAATTAACCGATTATTACGAATTTAACCAGCTGTTGGATTCCATGACACTGTATGCCAAGTGGATCTCGCCCAATTACTCTTATATCAGTCAGATTCATGTAGGCAATGATACCTCTGTCTCGCTCAACGGTCAGACAGTACGGAAATATCTCTTCATCCCCGAGGTGTCGGGTTCCTACACCTTCACCACTGTCGGCTCGATAGATACGTACGGTTATATTTATAACGCGAATATGTCGCAGCTGGAAACCGATGACGATGACGGCAACGGCAACAACTTCTCCATTACCCGCAACCTTGTTGCAGGAAACGTGTATTTCATTGGCGTCAGAGCATATAGCAATGGCTACAGTGGAACCGTGACCTTGAGAGTGAGCGGCGCAACGATGCAAAGCACGGCTACTGTTCCTATGCCTGATTTCGAATATGCCCCCACCGGATACTTCACCACGACGGTGACCTTTGGTCAGTCTTTCCTCAAGCCGAACCTGGAGAAAACCGGCTATATCTTTGACGGTTGGAAATACGGTGACGAGCTGGTGACCTCGGAAGTATGGAATATTGCAGGCGACGTTGTGTTGCAGCCCGCATGGACTGCTTCCACGCACCGTATTATTCTGTATGCAAACGGTGGTACTGTGGATGGCGTTGAGACCGGCATCCTGCCTGTTGCATATGATTCTTATTATTCGCTGCCCACGCCCGAGAGAGTCGGTTACACCTTCCTTGGCTGGTATAGCGGTGAAACCGAGGTGGAAGACGGCGTTTGGACGGGTCTGGAGGATATATCTCTGCTCGCACACTGGGAGGTCAACTCCTATAACGTCACGTTTGAAGACGTTGGCGGCAGCGTAGATGTCACCTTCAACTATAACGATGACGTAACCGATGACAATACCGTAACGTTGGCATACGGAGATACTTTGGAATACCCCGAGATTCCCACCAGAGACGGCTACGTCTTTGGCGGTTGGTATACCGATGCGGAATACATGGACAGATACAGTTTCACGGGCAGAATTTCCGAGGATCTCACATTGTATGCAAAGTGGATCGATCCTTCCTATGACTATAACGATATCATCAAGAACGGCGAAACCAAGGATGCATACGTACAAGGCACTAATCTGGTGTATTACGTATTTGTTCCGCAGGTCAGCGGTGACGTGACCTTCACGTACCAAAGCGGTAACTCCAATTACTTCTATGCGTACGTTTTCAATAGCGGTCGCGGAGAAATCAGCAGCACCCACAGCTATGGCAGTCCCACTTCCTTGAACGTATACTTAACTGCCGGTGAGTTGTACTACGTTGCAATTGGACATATGTACAGCGATGACTACGGTGAGCTGGATATCTCTGCCAGCGAGGCTGCCTTTGTCAGCTCCGCACAGTGCGGCTTGATCTACAGTGCAGATCAAAGCATCAGCGATACCGCTGTATACGATCAGGGCTTTACACTTCCCACACCTACCAGAACGGGATATACCTTCAGAGGTTGGTTCTATGGCGATACCCAGGTGACCGACGGTATTTGGAATATTGCACAAGACGTCATGTTGGTTGCTCAATGGGAGGCAAACGAGTATACGGTAAGGCTTGACGCAAACGGCGGTTCTGTTTCCGAAGACAGTCTGACCGTCGCATACGATCAAGAGTACACACTGCCCACACCCGAAAGAACCGGTTACACCTTCCTGGGCTGGTTTGACAACGAAGGCAACGAGTATGAATCCGGAACGTGGAACAACCTGAATGGTGTGAGCCTGACCGCACGCTGGGTAGCTAATACCTATAACGTGACCCTTGAGGACGTTGCGGATATCGAGTATGACGTGACCTACGTTTACAACGATGACGTGACCGAGTCTTTGACCGTTACCCTGACTGCAGGTCAGACTCTGCAGTATCCTGAGGTTCCCACCAGAGACGGCTACGTCTTTGGCGGTTGGTATACCGATGAGGCGTTGACCGAGTGCTATACGTTCAGCGGTGACATCACCGAGGACATGACCTTGTATGCAAATTGGGTCATTCCTTCGTCTGATTATATAGACGAGATCACGTATGGCGAGACCAAGTCTTTCCACGCAATCTCGAATAACTACTATTATTACGTTTTCGTACCGCAGGTCAGCGATAACGTATCGTTCTACTTCTACAGTGATTACTACGTTTACGGATATCTGTATAACAGCGATGGTTCACAGCTGAATAGCTGCTCCGGATATTACAGTCCGTCGTTGTCCTATAATGTAACTGCAGGAGAGGTTTATTACGTGGCTCTTTACAGCGGCTACACCAGAGACGTATCCATAATGATCGAAAACTTCAGCAGCACCGCAACTGTCCCTGCATCTTATCTGGATGGCGATAGTGTCACACTGGAAGTTACGTATGATCAGAGCTTCACGCTGCCCACGCTTACCAGACCCGGGTATACTTTCCTTGGTTGGTTCGACGAGGATGACAACGAGTACGAATCCGGTACTTGGAATTACACTTCCGACGTGACGCTGACTCCCGGGTGGCAGGCAAACACCTACAATGTGTGGCTGGATGCAAACGGCGGTTCTGTTTCCGACAGTTACTTGTCCGTGACCTACGATGAGGAATTCACGCTGCCCACCCCCGAAAGAACCGGTTACACCTTCGAGGGTTGGTTTGACAGCGAAGGAAACGAGTATGAATCCGGCACGTGGACCGGCTTGGAAAGCGTATCCCTGACCGCAAGCTGGAGCGCGAACTCCTATAATGTTACCTTGAACGGCATTTCCGACGATACCAGCGCGAATATCACGTATGTATATAACGACGACGTGACAGAGGATGTTACCGTCACGCTGGAGTTCGGTGAGGTTCTGGAATATCCCGAGATTCCCACCAGAGACGGTTATATGTTTGCAGGCTGGTATACCGATGAGGAGCTGACACAGCATTATTTCTTCAGCGGTGCTATTACCGAGGACATGACGCTGTATGCGAAGTGGGTTGCTCCCGAGTACAGCCATAACGGTCAGATCTTTGTCGACAACGATGTTTCCTTGTGGGTCAACGGCAATAACAGGATCTATTATGTCTTTATTCCTGAGGTGAGCGCAACTTATACCTTTACCTCTACGAGTACTTTTGATACCTACGGTCACCTGTACGATGCAAATCTGCAGCAGTTGGCACAGAACGATGACGATGGTGAGGGTAATAACTTCAAGATCGAATATTATCTGAACGCAGGAAACGTATATTACATTGCAATCAGAGGATATAGCGACAGTCATTCCGGCGATGCGATACTGAGTGTCAGCGGCTCTACCATGCAGAGCACGGCAACGTTGTCTTGGGTGCTTGATCCCGACAGCAGTGTGACTCTTCCTGCTACCTACGATCAGTACTTCATGCTGCCTACGCTTGAAAAGCCCGGTTACACATTCCTTGGTTGGTTCGACGAAAGTGATATTCAGTACCACACGGGTACTTGGTATAACACTTCCGACGTTACGCTGACTCCCCAGTGGCAAGCAAACAGCTACACGGTGTGGTTTGACCAGGATAATGATTGGAACTATGAAAACAGCCAGACTGCAACCTACGATGAGGAATTCACGCTGCCTACGCCCGACGAGAGAGACGGCTATACCTTCGATGGTTGGTTTGACGACAATGGAAACAAGTACGAATCCGGTATCTGGAACTATGCCGGCTCGTTCAATGTTTATCTGATCGCCCGTTGGACGCTGATCGAGTACACGATCAGCTACGATCTTGCAGGCGGTACCAACTACTCGAGCAATCCCGATACCTATACCGTGGAAAATAGTATCTCGCTGTATGCGCCCACGCGCGAGGGATATACTTTCCTGGGCTGGACCTATGAAGGCCAGGATATCCCTCAGGAAAACGTATATATCGCACAGGGAACCATCGGTAACCTGTCGTATACTGCAAACTGGCAGGTCAACTCGTATGATATTTGGTTTGACGCAAATGGCGGAGACGTAGATACTACTTTTGCAACCTACACGTATGACGAGACCTACGAGCTGCCCGTACCCACCAGAACGGGTTACACCTTTGAGGGCTGGTTCAATGGCGACGTTGAGTACGAGAGCGGTCCTTGGAAGGGCACTTACAGTATGACGCTTTCTGCAGTCTGGACGGCAAACACCTACGACGTTATTCTCGAAGACATTGAAGACGTTGAATTTGACGTGACCTATGTTTACAACGATGACGTAACCGAATCCGAGACCCTTACGCTGACTCCCGGTCAGACCTTGTCGTATCCCGATATGCCCACCAGAGACGGCTACCTGTTCGCAGGCTGGTATACCGATGCAGAACTGACGCAGCGCTACACCTTCAGCGGTAATATCACCGAGGATCTGACGCTGTACGCTAAGTGGATTGTGGACACGCATGACTACGAAACTATTACACATGACGGTTACACATCGTTCTATGCAAGCTCGAACACCTATTATTATTACACATTTGTTCCGCAGATCAGCGGTAGTGTGACCTTTAGCTTCAGCAGTTACGTTTACGGCTATCTGTACGACAGCGAGCTGAATCAGTTGAGAAGCGCGAGCAGCTCTTACTATGGCTCTAACTTCACCTATGATATGACTGCAGGAGAGGTTTATTACGTTGCTCTCTACACCTCCTCCAACAGAAGCGTATCGCTTTCGCTCAGCGGTACCTATCCCGGCAGCACGGCAAAGGTTCCCGTAGCTTATGCAGCAGGTGAGAGCATTACGCTGGAGGCTGAGTACGATCAATACTTCGAGCTGCCTACGCCCGAGAGAACCGGTTACACCTTCCTTGGTTGGTTCAACGAGGAGGGCGAGCAGGTCTACTCATCCGGTTGGCATCTGACCTCGGGTATGACCCTGACTGCTTCCTGGGAAGCAAATCAGTACAGCGTGACCCTGGATGCCAACGGCGGCGAGATGAGCGGCGAGACCTACTTCCAAGTGAATTACGACGATATGCTCACGCTGCCCACGCCCGAAAGAGTCGGTTACACCTTCCTTGGTTGGTTTGATGAAGCGGAGACCGAGTATGAGTCCGGTACTTGGACTTACCTCTCCGATCTGAACCTGACCGCTATGTGGAGTGCGAACGACGTGGACTACGTTGTCAATCATTATCTTGAGAACTTGAATGACGATGGATACACGTTGGATAGCTCCTTGCAGCTGACCGGTGAGGCTGATAGCGTCATAACTCCCGAGCTGGGCGAGTATGAAGGCTTTGTGCTTCCCGAAACGCAGACTGTTACCATTCTGCCCGACGGTACGCTGGTCGTGGATTACTACTACACCAGAGTACGCATCACGGCAACGCTGATCACCAATAACGGTGAAGGGAATCAGGAAGTGGAGCTCAAGCAGACTGCAGAGCTTGTTTTGCAAGATCCTGTCAGAGCAGGATGCACCTTTGGCGGTTGGTTTACCGATGCAGATCTGACCGAAGCACTTGAATTGACCGAGGTTCCTGCAGAAGATATCGTTCTGTACGCATATTGGGTAGGCGACTCCATGCCCGGTGACTTTATTTTCAGCGGCGAGGATGAGCTGACCGTGGAGGAGTACATTGGTGAGAGTGCGGAGGTCTCTGTTCCCGCGGCAGTTGGCGGTAAGCCCGTAGTGGCGATCGCCGAGGGCGTCTTCAGAAATAATGAAACGCTTACCTCTGTCAAGATCCCCGAATCTGTTACTGAACTTCCCGAAGGCTTGTTTGAGGGCTGCACCGCACTCCGGGAGCTTGTGATCCCGTTTGCAGGTATCCAGTCTTCCGGTGGGTACACAGAACAAAATGACGGATCGTATCCTTGGGAGATCAATGAAAACGGTGAATTGATTTCTACAAATCATAATCACAGCACGACCTCCACCTATGTCATAACGGCAACTAAAGCAATGACGCTCACGCTCCGGTACAAGGTGGTCAGCGAAAACAACTTTGACTGGCTGACTATTTCACACAACGAAACGCAGCTGGCTCGTATTTCAGGCGTTCTCGATTATTCGACCCAAGTTGTGACGTTGCAGGCGGGTGATACTCTGACTTTTACATACAGTAAGGACGGCAGCCAATCTACCCAAGACGACTGTGCATTTATCCTGATCTCTGACGCACAATCCACCGGTACGTTCGGTCAGCTCTTTGGACAGACCGAGGGCGACGGTTTGACGGCTGTAGTGCAGGGTGAGACGACGTACTATATCCCGACTACGCTGACCAAGGTTACTGTGCTTGGCGATAGCATTTCCGCCGGTGCATTTGAAAATTGCATCATGCTGGAGGAGGTACATACGCCCAATGCGATCACGATTGGCGGAAATGCCTTCAAGAACTGTATCGCTTTGGAAAAATTCAACAGCGATATCGTAGGCACTCTGATCATTCCCGAGGGCGTCACCAGCATTGGTGAATATGCATTCCGCGATGTGATTCAGATGACCGAGGTGGTTGTTGCAGATAGCGTTAACATGATCGGTGTCGGTGCCTTCAGAGGTATGAACCTGCTTGAAACGCTGACTATTCCGTTCGTGGGGCAGAACGCAACCTCCAATAACAGCACCAACTCCGTTTTGGGTCATATCTTCGGACATAACTCCACGACCGAGACCGCGGGTGCGATCGCACAGTACTATCAGGGTAACACCTCTTACTATTACTACTATTACATTCCCGCAACGCTGAGAAATGTGATCGTGACCAATCAGGAGATCCTGCCCAACGGCGCATTCAGCAACTGCGATATGCTTGAAAGCGTAACGCTGCCCGAGAATATTACTTCGATCGGCAGCTATGCATTCTATCTCTGCACCAATCTGAGCCGCATCAACAGCGAGCAGGAAAACACCATTGATCTGCCCGAAGGATTGCTCACCATAGGTTCCTATGCATTCTGCGGTATGGGTCAGATCACGACCGTCATCGTTCCCGAAACGGTCACGACCATCGGTTCTTCCGCGTTCATGGGCTGTGATGCCATCACGGATATCACGCTGCCCTTCGTTGGCTATCAAAACGTCAACTACTCCGGTTCCTCCTATGTATTTGGTTACATCTTCGGTAACACCGGATCGGGAACCACGATCAATCAGGGCTACGGTTACTACAGCATTCCTACCTCGATCCGTAACGTGACCATCACGGTACAGACTTTTATCCCCGATTATGCATTCTACAATTGCAGCTTTATCGAGAGCATTACTATTCCCGAGGATACCACATTGATAGGTTCTTATGCATTCGCGGGTTGTACGACCCTTGGACGCCTGAACAGCGACGTTGACGGAACCTTTAACATTCCCGACAGCGTCACCGAAATCCGGTCGGATGCATTCAGCGGATGCGCTGCACTTGAGAATTTGATGCTGGGCGATTCCCTTAGTTCGATTGGCAGTTATGCGTTCAATAATTGCTTCAATTTGCAAACGGTTTGGGTATCCGAGCAAAGCGAGCTGACCCATATCTATGATTATGCATTTGCAGGATGTTCCGCGTTGACTCGCTTTGATGTGATCCAAGACACCACCGAGGAAGATACCACCGAGGAAGAAACCACCGAGGAGGACACCACCGAGGAGGAAACCACCGAGGAGGAAACCACCGAGGAAGACACCACCGAGGAGGAAACCACCGAGGAGGAAACCACCGAGGAGGAAACCACCGAGGAAGAAACCACTGAGGAAGAAATCACCGAGGAGGAAACCACCGAGGAGGAAACCACCGAGGAGGAAACCACCGAGGAAGAGACTACCGAGGAAGATCCCGAGCAGGAGCCCGAAGAGCCGCAGTTCATTATCAATCTGCCGAATGGCTTGACTTACATTGGTTCTTATGCATTCCAGGGGGTTGATCAGGTCACGACGCTGATCGTTCCCGAAACCGTTACCACGATAAATGCAGGCGCATTTAACGGATGCAACGCATTGGTTGACGTCACGTTGCCTTTTGTCGGGTATTCTGCTGATTCCTATTCGACCTTCGGTTACATTTTCGGAACAGTGGGTGACGGAACGTATACCGTACAGAATGGCACTTGGTACTATATCCCGACTACCATTCGCAACGTAACCATTACGGTGCAGACCGCGATTCCCGATTATGCATTCCAGAATTGCGACTTCATCGAGAGCATTACCATTCCCGAGGAGACCACATCGATCGGCAGTTACGCATTCTACGGTTGCTCCGATCTGGTTCGCCTGAACAGCGACGTTGACGGCGTGTTCAACATTCCTACCGGTGTCACGACGCTGAGCTCGTACGTATTCTCCGGATGCGTGGCTATGACCGAGGTCACCTTTGGCGATGTCACCCTGATCAGTGACGGTGCCTTCTCCGGATGTGTTGCATTGAACAAGATCAATTCGGAAACAGAGCATACTGCGGTAATTCCCGACAGTGTGAATTCTATCGGTCAAGGCGCATTCCGCGATTGCACCGAGATCACCGATTGGACACTGCCTTTCGTAGGCTCTGATAGGTATGCATCTGCTTATTACGCTGTCTTTGGACATATCTTTGGATTCTCCTACAGCTATGACGAAGGCGCAACGCTGCAAACCAATTATGGGTATTATTACTACATTCCCAACACGATCAAGCGTGTAACCATTACCGATCAGACCGCGATTCCCGCGTATGCATTCCACAACTGCTCGTTTATCGAGGAAATCTATCTGCCCGAGGACACGGTGTCTATCGGCAATAATGCGTTCCAGAATTGCTCCTCCCTGAAGCGCTTGAACAGCGAAACGGACGGCATGTTTGTGATTCCCACACAGATGACCATGATCAATGCCGACACCTTTGACGGCTGTTCTGCAGTGACCAAGGTCACGGGCGGGGAAAACCTGACCTATATCGGTGACCGCGCTTTCAGAAACTGCACAAGTCTTGTGGAGATCACGCTGGGCTGTGAGTTGACCGCGATCCGTTCGCACGCGTTTGACGGCTGTATCGCTCTGTCCCGTATCAACAGTGATGAGGACGGCACGTTTGATCTGCCTTACGGCATTACCTCGATCGGTCAGTACGCATTCCAAAACAATGCAGCACTGACCACGCTGATCGTGCCTGTGACCGTCACCTATATTGATAACGGTGTTTTCAAGGGTTGCGAGAATCTGACCGACGTGACCATTCCGTTTGTTGGCTATGATGCTGCGTCGATCAACGAATATGCTACCTTTGGTTGGATCTTCGGTTACGAGAATGTGCAGCATGACGGCACGATCCTGCAGTATGAGAATAATAGCTACGGTTACTACTATTACATTCCCGACAGTATCAGGACTGTCAACGTGACCAATCAGTATGTATTGCCCGCGTATGCATTCCGTAACTGTGATTTCATTACCGAGATCAATCTGCTGACCGCAGCGGATGACGAAGGACACGGCGCAGATGCGTTTGAAGGATGCGATGCCGAAGTCAATGTCATCGATCCCGTGATCGCTCCCATTTGGGACGGCGAAGAGATCGCTACCGAATTTGCTGGCGGCACGGGCACCGAGGAGGATCCTTACATCATCTTCTCGGGGGCTCAGCTGGCATATCTGGCACAGCAGGTCAACAACGGTGAAAATTATGAGGGCGTATACTTCGTCCTGGGCGGCGATATCCGTTTGGGTGACAACGCCTTTACCGTAATCGGTCAAAGCTCCGATACGCCTTTCAAGGGCAACCTGAACGGCAACGGATACGTCATCCGCGATCTGTCCATCGAAAACGACGGTGTGGCAGTCGGCTTGTTTGGCTATATGGAAGGCTCGATCCAAAACCTGGGTATTGTAAACGCAACCGTGATAGCCAACAGAACCTCCAATCAGAAGGTGAATGCAGCTGTTCTGGCGGCATACAACAGCGGCAGTATCAGCAACTGCTATATCAAGAATGGTACTGTTGAAGCGGACTGCGGCTACGAAACCAATGCCGGCGGTATGGTTGGTCATAACGCAGGCACGGTAACCAATTGCTATGCAGACGTTGACGTTGCCGCAAGCAGCGCAAACCTGAAGGCTTATGCAGGTGGCTTGGTTGCAATCAATGAAGGCACAATCAGCACAAGCGTGGCTTACGGAGACGTTTCCTCGTACGGTTATGGCGAAAACAATATCCTCAGCTATAACGGCGGTTTGGTTGGCGAGAACAAGACCGCAGGTGTGATCGAGGATTGCTATCGCGTTGATACGCAGATTTTGACCAGACATGGCGCTACAGGCTGCTCCAATGAGCTTGGCACGGTAGCAACGCTGCTTGAGATCCGCGATTACATCAGCACCGTATGGGATGCTGACGTATGGCATATGGATGCAAACTACCCGCACCTTTTCAACAATTATTAATCCAAAAATTGAGCCGTCGGGGAACCCCGACGGCTCTCTTATATGAGGAAAATAAAAACTCCCCGTAGGGGGCTGATAAATTAGCGGAGAATTAACACGGAGATTGTATCAAAAGCAATCTCCGT
>JAZNBB010000038.1:0-4476 GCA_045586845.1 Eubacteriales bacterium | reverse complement strand
GCGTTGCCTGTCAGCAGAAGAACGTACTGCGGTGTCACGCCGATCCGCCGTGCAAATTCTGCCTTGCTGATCTGCTGTTCGTTAATAATCCGGTTTAATCTGTCAGCTAACGTCATTTTACACATTACCTCCTTGCTCTTGCTTCAAAATGGCTACGTATCTCAAAAGCTCCTTGCGGGAGGATACACCGAGCTTTGAGTAAATGTTCTTGTTGTGGTATTTCAGTCCGTTGTCGGTAATGCCCAGGATCTCCACGATCTCCTTTGCGGTCTTGCCTTCAACGTACAGATCGAAAACGGCTCTCTCACGCTTGGAAAGCGAGCGCATACATTCCAAAAAGAGCGCATAGCTGTCGGGATCGACCTCGTCCTTGCGCAGATAAGCAAGACGGGTATTGTCGGTCTTTACCATCTCCACCTGAGATTGCAATGCGGTCTTTTCGCCTTGCAGACGCTCTACCTCGCTTTGCAGGGTTTCGGTGCGTTCTCTGTGCGTTTGCATCTGATCCTCGTGCTCACGGTCTTGCTGTGCAAGGAATGCGAACAGGTCGGCGATTTCGGGGATGCGTGTCGTCGCACTGCTTTCGTGATAGCCCTTGCTGCGGATCTGTTCAAAGGCTTCGTTGACCGGCTTGATGTAACGGCGGGAGATAATGACCGAAGCGGTGATCGCCAGGATAAGCAACCCGATCACAATGGTAATGAAAATGTATCGGTTGCCCTCCACGGCATTGTGCAGAATGTCCTGCGGCATCAGCAGAGATACCGACCATTCCCGATCCTTGTAGGGAGAATCATCGGAATACAACCGCACCGAAACGGCCTTACCGCCGTAATCGTCGGCAGCACCGGAATAGTGAACAAAGCCGTCGTGACTGTCGGTGATCTTCAAGTCCTCGTCCCATCTGGTTCCCGAAAGGAACCTATTACCCGCAAGCAGTCCCTTGGAGGTGCAGATTCCACCCTCGCAAACAGGAGCCGCAACGGTAAAGATCTCGTCAAAATAGTCGCTCTCCGGCGTGTACAGGAGCTTGAACATACGATCGCTTACTTCAACACCGCATACGCCGAATACCGTGCCGTCCTTGCTGATCATCGGAACGCAAAGCAGAAATCCCGCTTCGCTGTTTCCTTTCAGCACCACACGCCCCGACCAGTAATACAGACGGGACAGCGGCAGATCGGGGTTATCCCTTGCGGTCTGCATGACCTCGTTCCAAAAGGGCTGATCGGAGATGTCGTATTCCATCTTCCATTGTCCCAGCAGCATAATACCGTTGTCACGGGCAAGCTGTGCAGGGCCGCGCAGACAGTGGATATCCACACCCACGTTTTCGGTAGCGGTGGGCTGTGTCTTTTTCAGGAAGATGCCCGCCTTGGCGGTTTCGGAGTCCTGCCGTACCGAAGCGTCCAGCATCACAAATACACCGCCGCAATAGCGGGTTTTGACGGTATTTACGAGCGTTTGCATATATTGATCAAGAAGCGGCTCTATCAGTTCGGGATGCTCCTGCAGCCCGTCGGCAGAGATACCGTTATCGGAAAAGAAACGGTCGCTCCGTGCCGCCAAATCCTCGGCAATGCCGATACCGTCCAGTGAGATACGCCCGAAGTCATCCTCAACGCTGTCTGCAAGCATGGAAAGCTGCGTGGTGAGCTGTGCCTGTACGCTGTGCTCCTGCTTGCCGTCGATTCCGAATATGGACAGAAGCAGCGTAAAGAGCAGGATCAGCACCACCGAAACGCTGATAAAGAAGATCAGCAGTCTGCGGTGCAGCGTCGTTCCCTTGTGCTTGCGCTCCTGTTTCCAAAGCGCTATTGCTTTTTTCAGCATCCGGCATATTCCTCCTTTCCGGCAGTATTCGGATCACACGGTTATTTTCTGAGCTTTGCAAGCGCATCGGCGGCGCTGACCGTCTCTCCTGCGAGGAAAGCATTGCGTTCGTCGGTAAGCAGCTTGAAGAAATCCTCCTCAAAGCCGTCGCAGTCGTCGTCAAAGCCCGAATAGGTCGGCGCGGAGAAGAAGGTGTAGTCCTCATACATCGAAAGAACCGAGGTGAGCATCTTCTTAACGCCGGCGTTTTCAATGGACGCAAGGTGCGTCGTCATATCGTTTTCAAAAGCCTGCCTGGTAACGGGCAGATAACCCGTCTCGTCGATAAACTTCATATTCTGCTCGGAGGCGGTCAGCCACTTGATAAACTCACAGGCGGCGTATTCCTTCTTCTCGTCGCCCTTGGCAACCATCAAGCCGCCTCCGCGCTGAAGGGCGGTCTTGGAGCCGTTCTCAAATACGGGATACGGTAGGATACTGTATTCCACGCTCTCCACCGTGCCGTCGGTATAGGTGATGGTATCGCCGTAGAACAGAATACCCGCAGACGAACCGGTAGAGCAAACAATGTCTCCGGTCTTGGAGAGGTCGGAGGAATAGCCGTCGTAGATGGCAATGCCGCCCTCCACCGCAGGGGTATATACCGTGTTGAAGATATGGGAAAAGCTGTCTCCCGCAAGGGAAAGAGCTTCGCCGTTAAAAATGCTGGTGCCAAGCTGTGCCATACCTACCTCGGCATAGTTGAACCAGGAATCGGCTGCGTAGAACTGCTTGCCGCCGCTGTATTCGTAATACTGCTCGGAAAGCCGCGCAATGCCCTCAAAGGTGGCAAGGTCGTCCATCTTCGCTCCGGTCGCTGCCGAGAAGCGGTCAAACAAGGTCTGATTGACGTAAAGCACCTCGGTGGACTTGGCAATGGGAAATACGTAAAGACCGCCGTCGGCAAGTCTGCCCTCCGCAACGAAATCCTCTACGTAAGCGGAAAGCTCGTCCTCGGTAAAGTAATCGTCAAAGTTGACCAGCATTCCTTTTTCCTGGAACTGTATCGCCACCTTGGGATATCCCGTAAATATGTCGGGCATATCCGGTGCGCCGGGATCGCCGTTTGCGATCATGTCCAGGCTTTTGTTCAGCTCCGAGCTGGAGGATATGGCAGTCACGTTGATAATGATGCCCTTGTCCTTTCCGACCGTTGCGTTAAACTCGTCGATCAGATAATCCATGGTGGATTGCATATCCCCGCCATAATTGTGCCACATGGTGAGGGTGATGGGATTTTTCGGATCGAGAACAGAGCTTGAGCATCCGGTCAGCAGCACCGAAAGGATCAAAACCAAGGTCAAAATGAGTGCGATGGACTTCTTCATTGCAAAAACCTCCGTCACGGCGTCAACTACCCCTTTACCTATCCGAAATTTGAAAAAATCGAGAAAAAACACGAATTTTTTTCAAATTACCTACCCAAATCGCAATTTGGGGTAGGGACAAAACCGAAAAAATCCGTATAATGATAGACATAAGGTGGCCGGGCAAATCAAAATTTTCGCCCCGAAGCGCCGAAAAAGTTAAAGGGATATCCCTTTATGTTGGTACTCTGTACCAACATAAACACCTCTGTCAGCCGAAGCCGAACCGGAGGTATCCCGATATGCTTATATCCATTATATCACAGACGGGATAATATTTCAATAGTCTGTGACCAAAAAGAAAAACGAAATTTGTGTGACGAAGGGAGGACAGCCAATGGCAAAAAACGATCACGCTACTGCCAAGTACAAGATCATTGCCGATTCGGGAGGCAACCGCTACCGCTTTTTCTGCGACGTCTCCGGCATGGCAGTTTGTACGACCAAGCCCATCCGTGCGGAAACTCAGGAAGCCGAGCTGAAGCTGGCGTGGAGCACCGAAGGCAGAGGACACTTTAACGTGTGCAGCAAGTGCGGCAGGCACGTCATCGACCAGATGTATAATGCAGATACAGGACAATGCGTTGACTGCTCCGTTTGGGAGGCAAAGCCCAACTACTGCGCACACTGCGGAAAGAAGATCCCTGAAAAGGATATCTTCTGCCGGGGATGCGGCACACGGCTCCGCTACGGGGAGGTGATCGCATGACGGCAGATAAGCTGGAACTGATCCGTCAGCAGAGCATGGAGCAATACGGCTTCGGCCCGGCGGCAATGAAAAAGGTGAAGGTCTGTACCGTTTGCGGCAACCCGTCACCCAGCGATCAGCAGTTCTGCACCGAGTGCGGACATAGGCTCCCCGACAAGACCTTGTATGATATATATAAGGAAAGGCACGTCTGCTGCCCCAACTGTGATACGGTGCTGTCCGACGAAATGGGCTACTGTCCGCAGTGCGGAACGAAAATAGAAACTGATAAGAAGAATAACGAATAAAGGAGGATACTTTATGGGGTTATTAGAAAGAGCGATCAGACGCGGTGCCAGCAACGCCGTAGGCAAGGCCATTGGAAAAGCCATTGAGCCGACCGTGACCGACCTGACAAACAAGGCGGCAAACGCCATCGATCAGGCGGCACAGAACACCGAGCAGCAGGTAGCTCGCTCATCCGGTCTGGAGGGCGCAATGGCAAATCTGGAGCGCTCGGTGCAGGGCTATGCTACCGAGGCGGCCAAG
>JAZNBB010000037.1:0-10395 GCA_045586845.1 Eubacteriales bacterium | reverse complement strand
TTATTTTACTGCGCATCCTCCTCGGCATCTGCCTCGCTGCTGTCTGCATCGGAAGAATCGGGCTCAGAGGAGTCTTCGCCCTCGTCGGATGCGGAAGTCGGAGGCCAAGCGGTCTTAGGAAGACAACATATTAGGACAACTCCTTGGCTCACAGAACGACATGGCTACGATCCGACTTGGGATATTTATTTTACTGCGCATCCTCCTCGGCATCTGCCTCGCTGCTGTCTGCATCGGAAGAATCGGGCTCAGAGGAGTCTTCGCCCTCGTCGGATGCGGCATCGGAGCTGCTTTCGCTGTCTGCGTCCGAGCTGTCCTGGTCCGAGCTGTCCTCGTTAGAACTATCCTCTGCGGGAGGCTGTGTAGACTGTTCGGGGGTCGTCTCTTCAGGCGTAGTTGCCTCAGGCGTAGTTGCCTCGGGAGTCGTCTCCTCGGGCGTGGTGCTTTCAGGGGTGGTAGCTTCGGGGGCAGTAGAGGGTTGCTCCGTAGTGGTCTGTTGCGTAGAGGTATCCTCGTTGCTGTTGCCTTTATCCTTGCCTGCAGCCGCACACGCCACGATCACAACGATCAATACCAGTGCGCCCAGAATCGGAAGAAATATTTTGAGAAACTTTTTCGTGTTCATTTGGTAATGCTCCTTATATGTTTTTTCGGCTTTGCTTGCCACGTGCATATTCTAACACGGGCAACTTGTGCAGTCAACACACAACATCTGGCATGGAAACCACGATATGAGAACAAGGCAGGATTTTTGACAAATCCTGCCTTGTAAGGAAAATTTTTTGATTTTTTGATTATTCGGTGCGCAATGCTTCAACAGGATCCTTCTTGGATGCCAGCCAAGCAGGGAACAGACCCGCAATCAGCGTCAGTCCCATACTGATTGCCACAAGTCCGACACCGCCCCACCAAGGCAGCACCGCATTAATGCCTGACATACCCGAAAGTTCCTGTACGATCCAGCTGATCGGGAAATTGAGCAAAATGGTGACAATGATACCTATCATGCCTGCCGTAAAGCCCACTATAGCAGTTTCTGCGTTGAACACCTTGGAGATATCCCCCTTGGATGCACCGATCGAACGCAAAATACCGATCTCTTTGGTACGCTCCAGCACCGAAATATAGGTGATAATACCAATCATGATGGAGGAAACCACCAACGAGATAGAAACGAATGCAATCAGCACGTAGGATATCACGTCAATGATAATGGTAATGGAGGACATCATAAGACCGATCATGTCGGTATATTGGATCACATCATCTTCTCTGCCGTCATCTTCGGCGTCTTGATTATACTGATCGATCAGTGCAGTAATATAATCCTTGGCTGCAAAATCCTTGGAGTAAATGCTGATGGATGCGGGCTTTTCGTCCAAATACCAACCGAACATACTCATTATATCATCCATGTCGTTTTTGGAGAGCATATCGGGCATGTATTCATCGTAAAGAATCGCCTTTTGTGTGTCGGAGTAGGTAGAGTAGCTTTCCTTGAACGCCTGTATCAGCTGCTCATCGGTATATCTGTCATGAATGTCATCGCTATCTGTGCTGCCACTCTTGAGCTTGATTACGGTGGAGTTTAATTCTTCGTCTGTCATACTCTGGAGATATCCGCGCAAAGACTTCTCACTCTCGGTGGAGGAGCCGCCTGACTGAGCTATTCTGTCCTTCAGCTCTTGTGCACTCATACCTTCCAGTATGTCGGCGATCATGTCGTTGTATCCACTGCCCATTGCCTGCTTGGTCATACCGATGATGATTGACTTGTAAATTTCGGGATGCGTGTCAACCATTGCATCCATGCTTTCCATGATAAAGAGGATCTTATCATCGCGGCTCATGTTTGCAATTTCGGAATCCTGCTCCGGATTTTGCTCGGCAGCCTTGATATAGTCTACCATAATCTGAATCATGACTTCGTTGTTTCCCTCGATAAAGCTGTCGAACAACTCTGCCTTTTCCTTGTCCAAAAGGCCAAGGTACTGTCCCTCGTCAAATTCCAAACCCGTGGTGATGTCGTAGCCGGGGATCTTTTCTTGCGCTCTGACCACGTCACTCTCACGAATGATCTCCTGCATATAGGTCTGCAGGGTAGTGTTATAAGCAATGGGAGAGCCAATGGATGCAGCCATTGCGTTGGCGGAGGGACGGATCAGACCCGAAATCGTGATCTCCACACCGTTTTCCTTGACAAACTTTTCTGCGTCGTAGTCGGCATCGTTACGTACGTCCTTCCAGATGTGGTGTACCTTGCCGTCTACGGTAAATGTCTCCTCGGACTCATAGTAGTACGCACTGTCGGGAACGACCAGGAAGGTCATGCCGATAAAGTCGTCCACTTCGTAGGGATCGATCGTAGGAATTTCATAGTCGGGGTCTGTGAAGATGTTGATCAGAATATCCGAAATCTCGGATTGATCCTGCAAGCCCAGCATATACAGCGTCATATTGCTGATGGCATTGTTTTTATCCAGCACCAGCATGATCTCGGTCGGATCGTCTGCCCATTCGCTGTTTTTTCCTACCAACTCGTACTGTGATTGGATCAACTCCTTGTTGTCGATCATCTGCTCAAAGATGGTAAAGCCGCCGGACATATTGCCCAGTACACCCATCATATCGGACACACCACCCATGGCTGGTCCCATATTTTCAAAAATGGTGGTTGGATTGACCTGTGTCTTTCCGTCCGCGGAGTACACCTTGAGCGTGTAGTTGTAGGTATAACGGATGTCTGATACGTACTGTTCAAGCTCTTCCCGGTGCTCGTCCAAAAATGCCTTAAAATCTGTCAGATTGTTTTCAATCTTTGAGGTCGATGCAGAGACAAAATGGTTGAGCGAGTCGTCGACCCAGACCGTTTTATCATCTGGAACACGGTTTTCTACGTTTTCTTGTGTCTGCTGCATAGCACCGATCAGTGCGGAATAGTCCTGTTCGGTTTTATAAATGGTAATAGGGTAGGTGGAAAGAGTGTCCTCCTGCACCTGATCAATAAAGAGATTGATGCCTGTGGAGAGCGAAAGGATCAGCGCAATGCCGATGATACCGATGCTGCCCGCAAAAGAGGTCAGGAAGGTACGCGCTTTTTTGGTCATCAAGTTGTTGAGCGAGAGGGCAAAGGCGGTCTTGGTAGACATTTTTGCTTTACCCTTGGTGACTCTCGGGGCAGCGGTGCGCGCTGCGTTGACCTCGCTCTCGTCCGGCTCGTACGGGTCGGAGTCACCGATGACGTGACCGTCGCGCAAATTGACGATACGGGTGGAATACTGCTCGGCAAGCTCGGGATTGTGCGTGACCATGATGACCAGCTTATCCTTGGAGATCTCCTTGAGCAGCTCCATGATCTGCACACTTGTGACTGTATCAAGTGCGCCCGTAGGTTCGTCAGCAAGCAAAATATCGGGGTCGTTGACCAGTGCTCTTGCAATGGATACGCGCTGCATCTGACCGCCCGACATCTGCGAGGGACGCTTGCCCAGCTGGTCGCCAAGACCTACTTTTTCCAGTGCCTCGCGCGCACGGCGGCGACGCTCTGCCTTGGGCACGCCCGAAACGGTCAGCGCAAGCTCTACATTGGAGAGCACGCTTTGGTGAGGGATGAGGTTATAGCTCTGGAACACAAACCCGATCGAGTGATTTCTGTAGGTATCCCAATCGCGGTCCTTATACATAGTGGTGGATTTGCCATTGATCAGCAAATCACCCGAGGTGTAGCGATCCAGACCACCGATGATGTTCAAGGTTGTGGTCTTGCCACATCCGGAGGGACCCAGGATTGACACAAATTCGCTGTTCCGGAAGTTGAGTGAAATGCCGCCGAGAGCGTGCACCACATTGTCGCCAACGGTATAGGTTTTGACAATGTTTTTCAGTTGAAGCATGATATTTTGTCCTCGTAAACATAAAAATTCATTTTTATTATATAGTACAAATGTGACGCGATTATGAATATGCATGCCAGCTTTGGTGAAAAACTGTGAAAATTTCTAAAAATCTTTACTTCTTGACAAATCGGGTATGATTTGCTATACTGATTATACTACCACGACAGGAGATTTTTTATGAAGATTACGGTTTTTGATCGCGCCAGCATCGGCACAGACCTGGATTATGACGCCCTGGGAGCATACGGAAACGTGACCGTGTATGATACAAGCACACCGGATGAGGTCAAGGCACGATTGCAGGGTTGTGAGGTCGCGCTGATCAATAAGGTCAAACTGTCAGCAGAGGTGCTCGCGTACGCGGATGCACTCAAGCTGATCTGCATATTTGCCACGGGCTATGATAACATCGACGTGGCGTATTGCCGCGAAAAGGGGATTGCGGTGTGCAATGTGGTGGGATATTCCACCGAGAGCGTGGCGCAACTGACGGTCGCTATGGCACTCAGTCTGTGCTCGTATCTGTCCACTTATACTGCAGCCGTGCAGAGCGGCTGGTATTCCGGGCAGAGCAGCCCCAATTTGCTTGTGCCCGTGTACCACGAGCTTTGCGGAAAGACATGGGGCATTGTGGGATACGGCAACATTGGCAAAAAGGTTGCCGAGATCGCAAAAGCCTTTGGCTGCAAGGTGCTTGCGTACAAGCGCAACCCCGACAGTCCCGAGTGCGTTGACCTTGCAACTTTGCTGAAAGAGTCGGATATTATCTCACTGCACACGCCGCTCAATGGGGAGAGCCGCGGTATGATCGGGCAAGAGCAGATCGCCATGATGGAGAAAAAGCCGATCGTGATCAACGTGGCGCGCGGCGCAGTATGGGATGAGGCTGCGATCGCAAACGCGGTCAAGAAGGGAACGATCAGCGGTATGGGCTGTGATGTGTTCAGCACCGAGCCGTTTCCTGTCGCACACCCGTTCTTTTCCATCAAGGATGCGCCGAACGTTTGCATGACCCCCCACATGGCGTGGGCTTCTGCCGAAGCACGCGCACGTTGCCTGCACGAGATCTGCATGAATATTGAGGCTTTCCAAAAGGGAGAGCAGAGAAATCGAGTCGATTTGAAATAAAGAATGACGGACAGGAAAACCCTGTCCGTTGCTTTTATTTAGACTACCAACAAAAAGGTGCTGCGCCAAGTTGTTGACGCAGCACCGGTCATTTTAGATTTGCACTTCTGCGAAACGTTATTGCGCTTTGAACTGCAATCCGTAACTCATGGCATATTTCTCTACATACGATCCCGCAGGACCGCAAATGGTCATGGATTTGGGGCAGCCGTCAAAGGCTGCGTAGCCGATGGTGGAGACTGCCTCACTCAGCGTGACGGTCTGCAGAGCAGAGCAGCCGTAAAACGCAAACCACCCAATGCTTGTGACCGAAGCGGGCAGAGTGACGCTTGTCACGCCGGTGTCCTTGAACATACTGTCGCCAAGTGATGTGACTGCATAGCCATCTACCTCGGCGGGAATGACTACCTCGGCAGCACTCCCCACGTAAGCGGTCAGCGTTGCCGTGCCGTTTTTGACCTCGTATGTAAACACGGTAGTGGGCAGTGCTTGATCCGGCTGTTCAGTGGGTTGCTCGGGTTTTGCTGAAACATCGGTGTCAAGTGCACCCAGCTGTGCCTCGAGCTGTGCTATGGTCTGCTCGTAGGCAAAGGTGTCCACGTAATGTTGCTGCTTGAGTGTCAGGATCTCGTTTTGCAGGTCGCTGACCATCTTTTCATAATAGGTAAGCTGCTCGCGGTATACGTCTTCACTTACGCTTGGGTTGCTGTTTGGTTGCTCTGTTTGTACGTTTTGTCCGGGCTGTGTTTTGTTGTTGGAGGGCTTGTCGTTGCATGCCGTGCAAAAACTGAAAATCAGCAAACAGGCAAGTGCAAAGGGAAGAACTTTCAGATATCTCATGCTTATATTCTCCTTTCTTTTTTGAGATGTCTCTATCATACTGCATGGACGGTGGGATATTTGCGCACAAGCCGTCGATTGAATTGTAACCAATTGTGAAAAATTCGTAAAAACACTTGCATTTCTCGCATTGTTGTGTTATAATAGCAAGGCTACAGCATCATGCTGTGAAATAAGGCCATACCAGCCGGGGAAGCAGCGGAGCCCTGTACCTGAAATCCGCTACAGCAGGGGTGGATCCCTCTTCTGAGGATCGAACCTTTACGAATACAAGAGTCGTATCTGCTGTGTTGAGAAACGGGTCTTACGCAATCGGGGGCTGTGAACCATGTCAGGTGGGGAACCAAGCAGCATTAAGCGGTTACCTCGGTGTGCCGTGAGGTTGCCTGTTTTGAGCAGGAGGTACGAAGTTCGCGTAGGGGCGACGTACGATTTTGAGGTGTATGGTCTTGTTTTGCGGCAAGGTGCTGTATTTACTTTTGGAGGGAATTATGCATCAGGCACTTTACAGAAAATGGCGTCCGCAGAGATTTGAGGACGTTTGCGGTCAGGAGCACGTCACGTCTATTTTGCAATATCAGGCAAAGACGGGCGGGCTTTCTCACGCATACCTGTTCTGCGGCTCGCGCGGAACGGGTAAGACTACCTGTGCCAAGATCTTGGCCAAGGCGGTCAACTGTGAAAATCTTATAAACGGTTCGCCGTGTCTGGAATGTGATGCATGCCGTGCCATTGAATCGGGCGCGGCTACCGACGTGCTGGAAATGGACGCCGCCTCCAACAACGGCGTTGATAACATCCGCGACATCCGCGACGAGGTCGTTTATGCACCCACCACGCTCAAAAAACGCGTTTACATCATCGACGAGGTGCACATGCTCTCGCCAAGCGCGTTCAACGCGTTGCTCAAAACGCTGGAGGAGCCGCCCGAGTACGTTGTGTTTATCTTAGCGACCACCGAGCTGCACAAGCTGCCCGCAACCGTCATTTCCCGTTGCCAGCGGTATGAATTCCGCAGAATCGCTACCCCGATCTTAGCCGACCGTCTTGGCTATATAGCAGAGCAAGAGGGAATCTCGCTGGAGCGTGATGCGGCCTTGCTGCTGGGGCGCATGGCGCAGGGAGGCATGCGTGACGCCATCAGCCTGCTCGAGCTGTGTGCGGGAACGGGTGCACATATTACGGTGGAGTCGGTCAACCGGACCGCAGGCTCGACCGGCCGTGAGAGTGTGATGGAAACCATCCGCGCCATTCAGAGCCGCGATTTTGATAAGCTGTTTGCGCAGATCGACGAGATCGTGCAGTCCTCCAAGGACATTTTGGTGTTCTGGCAGGATCTGATCGCCTTGTACCGCGAGCTGATGGTACTGCGCACGGCTAAGGACGCCGCCGCATACTTGGACTTAACGGATAGCGAGCTTGCCGCCATGCAACAGCTGGTCAAGCCCTTTACCACACAAACGCTTCTATATCATAACACGCTGCTGGCCGAGGCGCATCTTTCCATGCTCAAGGCCAATGCCATCAAGCGCATCGTGGCAGAAACCACGCTGGTCCGCATGTGCGACCCTGCGTTGGAAACCTCACCCGAGGCAATGTTGGCGCGCATATCGGCACTTGAGGATAAGCTGGCATTCGGTCAGTTCACCGCCGTACCGGCTGCGCAGGCTGCACCTGCCGACGTGCAAAAACCTGAGAGCAAGGGTGAGATAAAGCCCCAAAAGCAGGCAGAACAGGCCCAACCCGCGGCTGTGTCAAAGCCGCAGACAACGGCCAAGCCCGCCGAGTCGGGGGACAGAAGAACGCTTCGCCCCTTGCGCACCTGGGCTGACGTGCTTGAAAAGCTGACCAAGGCAGTTCCCATGGTCGCCGCATTCTATTTCGGCGCCAAGGCATATACCGACCAAAGCGGTAACGTGATTCTTAAATTCAAGTCCGATTTTGATATCGGCATGGCAAAGAACTATAACGCCGTACCCACGCTATGCGGTATTCTGTCGAGCGTGCTGGGTACGCCGATCAAAGAATCGCAGGTCAAATTCGAGTGCGAGGGCAAAGCCCCCACGGCATCCGTGCTGGATGAGATTTTGGAATCTGCAGAAGATGAGTAATTCATTATTTAGGACATAAAAGGAGATCAAACATGAGAGCAAACATTCCCAAGGGTGTGGGCGGCGGCCCGCAAAATATGCAGGCGATGATCCGCCAGGCACAGAAGATGCAGGAGGATATGGCGGCAAAGCAGGAAGAGCTGGACGCACGCGAGTATGAAATCAAGGCAGGCGGCGGTGTCGTTTCTGTTAAGATCAACGGTAAAAAGGAGATTCTTGCGATCGATCTTGATCCCGAAATCGTGGATCCCGATGACGTAGAGACCCTGACCGATCTGCTGATTGCAGGTGTCAACGAGGCAATCAAGCGCGTTGAGACCACCAATGCGGCTGAAATGGAAAAGATCACCGGTAGCATGGGTCTGCCCGGCGGTATGTTCTGATATGGCGGAATACATGGTAGCCCTGCGCAAGCTGGAGGAGCAATTCGCCCGTCTTGAGGGCGTGGGTCGCAAATCGGCAACCCGCATGGCGTTTGCCGTGCTGGAAATGGAGGACGAGGAGGCAGAGGCGTTTGCCAATGCCATTATTGAGGCTAAAAAGGCCATTCACCTCTGTCCCGTTTGCCAGAATATGACCGACCGCGAGCTGTGTCCCGTGTGCTCGGATTTGTACCGTGACCATAGCGTGATCTGCGTCGTGACCGATGTCAAGGCAGTCATGGCCATGGAGAGGGTCAAGGACTTCCGCGGCGTGTATCACGTGCTGCACGGCGTCATTTCGCCCATGAACCGCGTCACCCCTGAGCAGCTCAAGATCAAGGAGCTTCTGGCGCGTCTTGAGGATGATACGGTTAAGGAGATCATTCTTGCCACCAACGCGGACATTGAGGGAAATGCGACAGCAATGTATCTGGCGCACCTGATCAAGCCGCTTGGCATCAAGGTCACCCGCCTTGCCTACGGCATCCCTGTGGGCGCAGACCTCAACTATGCCGATGAGTACACACTTATGCAGGCACTTGAAGGTCGACGCGATATGTGAAAAAGGGCGCGGATGCGCCCTTTTTCAGTGAAATTTGCTCTTTGAGCAAGTGAAATACGCCTGCGCGGCGTGTGAAATGCGCTGCCGCGCGTGAAATATTCGCTGTGCGAATGTGAGAGAATTGTTTATGCCTGGCCGGTTAACACAATTTCATGGTTGATTCACCAAACAAGCAACCTTGTCTCTGTTTAGGATAAGGATTCTCCTATTTCGTTGTTGAAATCCTTGGGCTATTTTGATATAATTGTATCAACGGATCCGGAATATCAAAATACAGGAGTGTTTGAAATGTCGATTGGAAAAAACATTGCAGAATTAAGAAAAAGTAGCGGTATGACACAGGAACAGCTTGCCGAAACGCTTGGCGTTTCTTCTCAGGCCGTTTCCAAGTGGGAAAATGAGGTAACGATGCCCGATATTATGTTGCTCCCCGTTATTGCCGGATGCTTTGACATTACGGTAGATGAACTGTACGGTGGCAAGAAAACAAAAGAAAAGCGTCAGGTTATTGATTATGACGAAATTCCCGAAATGCTCTACGATACGATTATTGAGCTGACACAGCGCGGTTGGGTGGATAGCGTGGAAGGGAAGGATATTGATACGGAAAAAGAAAGAATGAGATCCTATCTGGCTGATAACCGTCAAGTGAAAACAGCTACGTTTTCCAATAAAAACGGGGCTGTCATTGCCACATCGGAAATTGGGCTTTTACACAGAGGAAAGGCAAATGCAGATCAGTTGACGGTAGCGGGTATCGGTGATGTACTCGAAATCTTATCAAAACCTACCGTAAGACGGGTATTTGCTTATGAAACCGAGAATATGAGTAAACCTGTTACAGCACCGTTTGTTGCTAAAAAATGTGGCATTGCTCTTGATGAAGCGGAAGAAGCTCTCGAACTGTTGGCGAAAATCCACGTCAATCACCCCACTGATGTCATGCTTGATGAGGATAAACCCGTGCGCATGTATTCACTTGACTCGGGCGAATGGGTGATGTACACGCTGATGATATTGAAGACAGCACGACTGATGGATGAAAATAAGCAGCACTACTTCAATTATCGCGGCTCATATAACAATCTTTGGATACAGTAAGCATCTGTTATCATTCCTTGAATATTCCTTGCCCCGCCTTGCGCGGGGCTTTTCCCACGGGGAGAAGGAGCGTCCGTATGATGAATCTCACCCACCGCAATCGCTTCTCTCATTTCACCTCGTGCCTCGTGAAATTCGCTCCGCTGCGGTCCCCCCTCTCCAGCGGAGAGGGCTTGTGTTGCGCATCCGTCTTGCCAAATCACCGAAAAAGGCTGCGAAAATGAGCCCTCTCCGCTGGAGAGGGGGGACCGCAGCGGAGCGAATTTCACGAGGCACGAGGTGAAATGAGAGAAGCGATTGCGGTGGGTGAGATTCATCATACGGACGCTCCTTCT
>JAZNBB010000036.1:0-57800 GCA_045586845.1 Eubacteriales bacterium | reverse complement strand
TAATGCTTGAAATTGAAAAGGGCTATGAGTCCGTAAATAAGACCTTCCGTATTCCCGTTAATATTGTCGAACAGCTTGAACGCCTTGCCGGAGAGAACAACACATCCGTTAATAAGGTCGTTGTGCAGTGTCTGCAATATGCTCTTGACAATATCAGCACGGATTCCTCCGATGATGATAAGAAATAATTTTTATGATCTTTGACCGCACCGCAGGGTGCGGTTTTATTTTTCGGTTGTTGTGGGCGCTTCTCCAACCCTCTCCAAAGATACAATATCTCCTATGTCACAATTCAGATATTCACAAATGCGGATGTGAATTGACATTGATACTTCTTCGTCGCGGCGGAGCTTGGTCAGAGTATTTGGTGCCGCACCGATTGCTTTTCGAAGATCAGCCTTACTGAGCTTCTTATCCACAAGAATTTTCCAAAGTTTGTTGTAACGGATTTGCTTTGCCATAGTAACCTCGCATTTATATTCTTATAATTATAGTATAGCAAATATTTCTCGCTTTTTCAATAGACTTGGAAATATTTATAGCATACTTTCGCAAATTCTTGCGATTTATTTCAAAAAAGCCAAAGCAACTGGCGGTAGACATCAATCTGCCACCATTGCTTTGACTTTCAAACTTCGTGTTTATTGTCTGTACCTCCTGTCAGCACACAACAATACCACAGAAAGTTGAGGAAGTCCAGACCTTTTTTGAAAATAAAATCCGTTTTCTTTGACTACTGCGATGCAATATTTGATTTTTCGCCTTATACAATTATATTGTGTTGTCAAAATTATTTCTATAATATTTTTGGAGTTTTTCTGGGCTTTCCCAGATTTCTATGGTATAATGGGCACACTTAGAGCAGAAGGGAGATGAATCGATAAGAGGTGTTATTTATGCACGCTATTCCTCGGACAATCAGCGTGAGGAATCCATCGAAGGTCAGATTTGCGAGAACACGGCGTATGCCAATAAGAATGGCATTGATATCATCCCCTGCATTTACGGTACGGTCTTAAGGAATACTTTTCTTTTTTACTAAAATATTCACCTTTTCTCTTGCATTTTTTGTGCGGTTCCGTTATAATGAAATCAGCGCAATCCCCTATTTTCCAAAGACAGGAGAAGCTTATGATCTACGAAAAAAATACAAAGCAGCCAAAGCTTGACAAGCAGCTTTTCAAAAACCCGACTGCCGAATACCGCGGTACACCCTTTTGGGCATGGAACTGTGAGCTGGAAAAGGATGAGCTTCTGCGCCAGATCGACATTTTCAAAGAGATGGGACTGGGCGGCTTCCATATGCATTGCCGCGCAGGTATGTCAACCACCTACCTCTCGGACGACTTTATGGATCTGGTCAAAGCGTGTACTGACCACGCCGAGCAAAACAAGATGCTGGCATGGCTGTACGACGAGGACAAGTGGCCCTCCGGCTTTGCGGGCGGCTATGTAACCAAGGATCCCACTTTCCGCCAAAGATATCTGACCTTTACCACTAACCCTGCGCATCCCGTGCAAGATGATGCGGTATTGATTGCCAGATTCGACGTGGTGCTGGGCGAGGACAAGTGTTTAAAATCCTACCGCAAGGTGCAGGACGGTGACGCGATCGAGGGTACTCTCTGGACCGTATGGCGTGAGATCGCGGGCAATTCTCCCTGGTACAACAACCAATCCTACGTGGATACACTCAACAAGGCGGCGATCGAAAAATTCATTGAGGTCACACACGAGCGCTATAAAGAGGCAGTCGGTGACAAATTCGACACTGTTGTGCCTGCCATCTTTACCGATGAACCGCAGTTTATGCGCAAGGGCACATTGCAGTTTGCAGAAAGTAAGCATAACGTGCATCTGCCCTGGACCGACGATCTGGAGGACACCTTCAAAGCAACCTACGGTGATTCGCTGATCGATCACTTGCCCGAGCTGCTTTGGGATCTGTCCGACAGTAAGATCTCGCTGACCCGCTACCACTACCACGACCATGTTTCCGAGCGATTTGTCCGGGCGTTTGCCGACACCTGCGGCAACTGGTGCGATGCCAACGGCATTGCGCTGACCGGTCACATGATGGAAGAACCTACCCTGCACTCACAGACCGCCGCCATCGGCGACTGTATGCGCTCTTACCGCGCGTTCGGTATTCCCGGCATCGATATGCTTTGCGCTTCCTTTGAATTCACCACAGCCAAGCAATGCCAATCCGCCGTGCACCAGTACGGACGTCCCGGTATGATGAGTGAGCTTTACGGTGTTACGGGCTGGGACTTCGACTTCCGCGGTCACAAGCTGCACGGTGACTGGCAGGCGGCACTTGGCGTGACTGTCCGCGTGCAGCATCTCTCCTGGGTATCTATGAAGGGCACGGCAAAGCGCGACTATCCCGCCTCCATCTCCTATCAATCCCCTTGGTACGGTGAATACAGCTACGTAGAGGATCATTTTGGTCGTGTCAACACCGCGCTGACACGAGGCACTCCTTTAGTTAAGGTGGGGGTAGTGCATCCCGTGGAAAGCTACTGGCTGCATTGGGGTCCCAACGAGCAAACACAATTGGTACGCGACAAGTTGGACGGTAACTTCCAAAACGTGACCGATTGGCTGCTGCGCGGCAATATTGACTTTGACTTTATCTGTGAATCCACCCTGCCCGATCTCTGCCCTACCGGAAGCGCACCCCTGCAGGTGGGCAAAATGGCTTACGACGTAGTAATCGTGCCGGAGTGTGAAACGTTGCGCTCTACCACGCTGGAACGCCTGGAGGCGTTCAGGGCAGCCGGCGGCAAGTTAGTGTTCATGGGCGACGCACCCAAGTACGAGGACGCCAAACCCTCCACTCGCGGCAAGGCACTCTTTGATGCATCCAAGCAGATCGCGTTTTCGCGCGGTGCATTGCTTGAGGAGCTTTACGAAAATCGCACGGTTGAGATCCGCAATTTCAACGGTGCTTATTCCAACAACCTGATCCACCAGATCAGACGCGATACGGACGGTGTATGGCTGTTTATCTCGCATTGTACCGAGCCCTATAACAAGGACGTTGCACGCACACAGGGCATCCACATATACGTGGACGGCAAATACAAAGCACAGCTGTGGGACACCATAACGGGCGATATCAAGCCCGTGCGCTACAGCAACCGTACGGGTGGCAAGACGCACGTGATCATGACGCTGCACGATTACGATTCCGCGCTGCTCTACCTTGAGGACACCGACGAGGACGACGGCTACGAGCCTGCAGCAGAGGTCGCTCCCACGCCAATCAGCATCAAACGCGCCACGGTTGGCTACGACGCATGGGCAAGCGAGAGCAGCGCGCCCGTGGCAAGCATTCCCTCCACCGTGCCCTTCACCTTGTCCGAGCCCAACGTACTGCTGCTTGACACGGCAAGATACGCGCTTGATGGTGAGCCGCTCTCCGCGCCCGAGGAAATCCTGCGTGCGGATGCTGCCATTCGCCACCGTCTTGGCTTCCCCGCAGGCAAGGCACAGCCTTGGGTCATTGAGAACAAGCCCGCAGAGCACACCGTGACCTTGGAATACACGATTTACAGTGACATTGATTATGCTTCGCCTTACCTCGCGCTTGAGGACGCGGACATTGCCAAAATCCTTTGGAACGGTGAGAATGTAAACGCACAGCCCGATGGCTACTACGTGGATAAATCGATCTGTAAAATAGCACTTCCTCCCTTACGCAAAGGAGAAAACACCCTGCGCGTAACCATTCCGTTCTCCGAGCGCTCCAACTGCGAGGCAATGTACCTGCTTGGCAATTTCGGCGTACAGATCATGGGCAGACTCTTAAAGATCACAGACCTGCCTAAAACGCTGGGATTCTCGGATCTGACTTATCAGGGGCTGCCTTTCTACGGCGGCGAGGTCACTTATAAGATTCCCGTCTCTTGTGAGTTGGAATGGAACGCAATGATCAAGGTACCGCATTTTGATGCAGCTGTCACAACGGTATCCGTAGATGGAGAGAAGCGTGCCGTGATCGCATACCCACCCTACACGGCAGAGCTTGGCACGCTGGCGGCAGGCACACACACCATCGGCGTGACGGCATTCATTTCACGTCGCAACTGCTTTGGCGACGTGCATAATGCCGATGAAACCTTCTTCTGGCAAGGGCCTTCTGCCTGGGTAACCGGCGGCAGCGAATGGACGTACGAGTACCGTCTGCGCCGCACCGGCATACTGACCACTCCCGAGATCTTGAAGAAATAAGCCATTGGCGGCAAACCTTAATTTTCATTAAGATTTGCCGCCTTCTCTTGACCCATGCTGCAATGCTGCTGTATAATGAGCTTGACAAACTCTGACGGAGGCTACATATGGATCGTTTGGCTTATACCCTGCAAAACTTCTTTACTCACAAGGATTTTCTGGTGCGCGACAACCTTGTCGGTATGCTGTTTTCTCCCTTGCACCTTTGTCTTTCGGCTGTGTTTTTGGCAGCGATCATACTGACTGCGATCAAGCTGCGCAGGCTGAAACACAAAAAGGTCAGGAACATCATGGCTGTACTGTGGGCAACCATGACGGTCTGGGAGATGATCAAGATCACGTGGGAAACGTTTGGCGGTAACGAGGTCGCCTTTGAATGGGGCGGCATTCTGCCCCTGTATCCCTGTAGCATCTTTATATACGCCATGCCCTTTGCGCTGTGGGGCAACACTTATATGCGCAAGGCGGGCTGCGGCTATCTTTGCACGCTGGGACTTTTGGGTGCTGCCATCAATTTCTTTTACCCTGCCAACGTGCTTTCCAATTATTCCTGCCTGTCCTTTGCGGGCGCACATACCATGCTGTTTCACGGGGTTATGATGTTCTGCTTTATACTCATGCAGACCACGGGCTACCACCGCTACACGCACCTTGAAAAACCTTGGGAGTTTATTTTGCCCGCGATCCCCACACTGATCGTATCTATTCCGGCGAATATCGTCAACTACTCCCCTATCGGCTCGGATTATATGTTCTTCAAGTGCAACTCATTCTTCCTGCCTGCCCTGTTCGGATGGCTGGAGGATTGGCAGTCCACCGTCATTTTGTACGCGCTGTACCTGCTTTTGCCCGTGGTGTTCTATCTACCGGGAATGCTTTTCATGCGTGCCAAACGCAAAAAACAAGAAAAAGCCGAATAAACAACTTCGTGACAGGAGCAAGACATTATGAAATTTCAGCTTTGGTAAATTTGGCATATACTGTATATGCTTTCGCCTTTTATCTTCTTCGGTGTCATTTGTCTGCTTGTAGGCAATCGCTCCGAAAAAACCAAACGTACGGTTGGTATCATTCTCGGTATCCTTTCGATTCTGGTCATCGTTGTCAGAAACGTGGATATTTTATGCGCTCGGGATGGGGTCCCGAGGTCATCCCCCTACAGGTGTGTCATATAGGAAGCATTGTAGCCGGTCTGGCGCTGATTCTTCGGAAAAAGTGGCTGCCGGCAACCTCGTTTTGCTTTCATATGATCCCTGCATTTCCGGCAATGCTTTTCGCAGACGCGCTTGCAAATTACGACACCATTCTCAAGATCAGACCGCAAACCTACGTCTGGGGGCATATTTTGATCGTACTTTGCGCCCTTTACGGTGTCTTTGTTTTGCTGCCCCGACTGACGGGCAAAGATCTGCTTTTTTCCATTGCTTTCGTGGGAAGCATGTCTGTTGTCGCAATCATATGCAATTCTCTGTTCCGCGCATTGTGGAATTGGGAACCCAATTATTTCTATCTGTACAACTATAAGGGAACACCCTTGAAGTTTCTGTATCAGGTCTTTCCTACGTCAGTGTACGGTTGGTTTTCGATCAACTGGTTTTATAAGGTCATGCTGATCGCTGTTTTCACAGCAGCCTTTGTGGGATTATTTTTCGCAGTAAGGTGGGTCATAGAGAAAAGGCGTGCTCGGAAAACCACTCAATAACATATCCAAGGGGACGCTTCATCCATGTGACGCGTCCCCTTTATTGCACTATAACTAAAAAATATACGTGTATTTCATGGACAATGCCAAAATATTTCTCCCCTCTTGACTATCGCTTCTGATATATGGTAAAATAAATCACCAAAACATTTGCGAGGTGTAATATGAAAAAACGAATCTTATCCGTTTTAGCGCTCGTTCTGCTCTTTCCCATGCTGCTTGGCATCCTTGCCGCCTGCAAGGATAAGCCGCGGCCGGACGAGCCGGAAGACTTCACCGATGACACTACATCCCAAGAGGAGAAAGAGCCGGTGCGCGAATCCATCCTGCAGGGCGAGTACGCTGCGCTGGTTGAAAACGCAAAGTGGCTGGAAAACGGCGTGAACGCTTACTTTGCCACCCCTTCACGTGACACTTATACCATTGAAAACCAAAAGATGAAGCTGAATTACAGCTTTGATCCCACAAAGCCCCAGCAGGTCACCTCGCTGACCACACCGGGCGGCAAGCCTTACTTGAGTGACACCATGGACGTTTACGTCAAAATGGACGACGGCAACACCTACTATGCTTCAGGCAGCTCGGAGGCAGGCACGGCAAACATCTATCGCTTTGGTTATTACTACTACGACGTACACCTGGCTGATCAAAACTTTACCAACCAGCTTGAGTTTACCGATGAAAAAAATCTGGACATCTCCAATCTCCGCAAAGCCAACGATATGACCGAGCCCACCACCACGGACGGCATACTGTCCGCCACCATTACCAGCTCGGTTGACCCTTATATCTACGGCAACCTCAAGTTCCGTGCAAGTGAAGCAAACAACCTTCAGTTGACCATGCGTACCATACACGCTGCCGAGATCCAGCTCTATATCAAGATCGGCTCGGATGACTTCACAGACTCTCGCTGGGTCAGAGTCCCCATTAAAAACGATGGTGAGTGGCATACCTACAATTTTGCTCTCAACGACCTGACCATTGAGGATTACTCCGGTACAATCAACGCCATTCGTCTCGACTTTATGGGTTGCACATCCGGCGGCACGGTTGAGATCAAGGATCTCAAGGTCAATAAGCTTGTCACCGATAACGCACCTGCACTGTACCTTGATAGAAACCTGCACGTTTACTCCGACAAGATGAACCACGTCGTTCGCATCTGCGCAATGATGGATACCGACGGCATTGCCGAGATCGGTCAGATTACCGACGTCGCTGCGGATAAGGTTTCCTCTCTGATCGTCAAGGATGCAAACGGTGAGCACACCTCTCTTGACGGTGTGGACTGGACGACTGCTGAGTACATTGCTTTTGACATCAAGGAAGTTGGTATTTTGGGCTACATTCTGCTTAAGGATGCCTCCAGCGGCAGCATGAAGGTCACCTTAGAGGACGGAAAATACCGCATCGTGCAGTACACCACCCCCAAAAACGGCACCATTCTCGCCCCCCAAGGCAGCACGGAAAACGATTTTTACATGGGTCAGCGAATCTACACCGACCTTTCCCACAATTTTGACGCATTCCGCAAAGCTGCAAACGAGGAGCGCAATCCTCTCTCAGCAGAGAACATTAAGGTTGACACCGAAAAGGCTCCCTACGCTTCCTTTGTAGGCTACAACGCCATTCGCGGCGCTTATCAGTTTGATATGGAGCCGCAGAGCAGCTTTAACGTACCCTACTACGAATCCTGGAACAAGCACTACAATCTGGTTTTTGACATTACGGGTGACGATGTTGATCGCAACGTCTACGTCATGACCTACGCGCACGGCACTTGTATTGAAAACGGCGTACTGCTTGGCAAGGGCGATATGCTTCTGCCCGTTCCGCTTGAGGTTTGCAAGAACTTTAGTCATGAGAACGAAGAACCGCTCTATGACTGCGGAGACGATCCCTACAGTGAGACCTACTTCCCCTTAACACTCAAGGCAGGCAAGACCGAGCATTACACCGTGCTCAATCTGTATCAGAATTGGGGTAACTTCCCGCTCAAGCAGATCTCCTCCATTCAGTTCTTCTCCCCCTACTATCACCTCTCCACGGGTGTTTCCGAGTCCAACTGTATCGCACCTTATTACGTATACAACAAGGATCTGTTCACCCTACCCGATCACCGAGCCATGTCTGCTCCCCTGTGGAGTGAAATGGAAAACCCCACAAGCGGCAAGCAGCCGCAGCATACCAACGGCGGTTATCACTATTTCCTGCAGTATACCGATGCAAGCGGCAATCACTACGCCTCCGATAATACGCAAAACATCATCAACTCCTATGGTCCGACCTACGCAGATATTGATATGACCTACGTTTCGGACGACGGCAAGATCAAGGTCACCTATAACCATATGGAAATGCCGCAGACTGACGAAAACCGCACCTACTATCAGATGACCTACGAGGTGCTCGAGGATATTTCCTTTGAAAGCTTCAAGCGAGACTTCTCCTTCTACTCCGTCCGCGGCTATGGTGACTACTCCAAGCTGGGTTATCTTAACACCAACAATCAGCCCGCGTATGCGGATGCGGTTACCGACAAGAATGCCGTTTACTACACGCTGGGCGACCAAGCCCCCTACTTTGATATGTTCAAGCTGATCACCGGTGCTTTGGACGACTACGTAAACGTATCCTTCTTGATCCAAGATGCCCGGTTTGTCATCGGCGGACAGGATACGGATGTGCCCTTCGTAATCAAGAACGAAAGCTATGCAACGTATCTGACACTGGATCTTGAGCAGGTCACTTTCAAGAAGGGCGACAAGTTCACCATCAATGCGATCATCATGCCCTGGGGCTCTCACCTGACCGATTACAAGGCAGAGCATCCCGATCAGAATGTACTGGACGTTCGTCAGAACACGCTGATCGACCCCTTGAAGGTTGACGTTTCGGTTGGCGAAAATATCAGCTCTGTCTTCCTGCCTCAGGTCAAGGCAGCAAACGATACCGCAGAATTTACGCTCAGTGGCGGCGAGAACAACATCTCGCTGCGCGTCTTTGGCTTTAGCAAGCTGACAGTTCCCAAGATCTACGAAAAGGTTGACGGCAAATGGGTGGAATACAAGGTTAATTCGCTGAATAGTCCCGACTCCATGGGTCACCACCACTACTACGACGGCTATATGGTGTACTACGACGGCGATGGCACCTTCTCTTACTCCTTTGTGGTCGCCATGTCCGACAAGGCACGCACCTTTAAGGTAGAGCTTGACAAGGACTTTGCGGGCTGGCCCGAGGATCCCGATCCCGAGACTTCCCTGCCTTCGGCGCCCGAAACACCTCTGAACCTTTACTTCACTCCTGCGCAGCTGGAGGCGCAAAAGGCGACCGCATCAGGCTTTGGTAAGATGGAGCTTGCATCCGACGGCTCGTACCTGCGTTTGTACGGAGACGGCACTACAGCCGAGGCATACTTCACCGTATTCTCCGGCAACTCCAAGCCCAGCGGTAAGTACGCAGTCATTCGCTACCGCACGGTAGCATCCGACGAGCAGCAGTTCGGCAACATTGAGTTCTTCTCGGGCACGACCACTACAGGTCCCACCGGCAACAAGGACTATGCCTACACCCCCGGCATCATTGAGGATGGTGAATGGCACGTCATGGTCTTTGACTTAGAGGCATTCGGACTTGCGTCCTTTACACCCGCAGACGACGGTACGTTTACCGCCAAGTTCCTGCGTCTGGACGCATTCGGAAAAGTCACGGCAGACACCACCTATATGGATATTGCATATGTAGGTATGGACGACTCCTTGGACGAGATCAAAGCACTCAATGCCGATCTTGACAGCATGCAGTTGGCTACCGGCATTGGCATTGTGGAGGAAATTTCCACAAAATAAAAATTTCGAGAGAGCCTTGTGGCACCTGCCGTAGAGCAGGTGCCACAGTTATATTCGCCTGCGACGAGTTCTATTGCTTCGCAGTGGTATTCGGCTATCGCCGAGTGATATTCGCTACGCGAGCTTGGGATGCGAATATAATATCACTGCGACCACCGGGAGCAATATCACTGTTGCTTGCAACAATATCACGCTGACACGGTCAGCATATCACTCCCAATTTGATATGGCATTTGTGTCTACAAATGCAGTGCTTGTCAAGAAAAGAGGACAGAGAATGTAAAACACGCTCTGTCCTTTTCCTGTCAGTTCACGTATACTGCGCTATGGCAGGCAACCCTTTCGGGGCTCTCTCTTTTCATACACTTGACTACATCTCTCATTTATGATACAATACAGGTAAGAACTACCATTTGAAAGGGGCAGCATCATGTCGCACAGATTTCAGGGAAAATGGATCACAAGTGAGGAATTTGCCTCCCTTATGCCCCGCAATGTGTTTCACCGTCAGCTCGAGCCGCTCTCACCGGATTGCTCGGAGCACAGAAACAGACACCTGCTGTTCCGCAAACGCTTTGTATTGACCAATGATTTTTCCCAAGCACGCCTCTTTATCACGGCGGACGATTACTATATGCTTTTTGTCAATGGTAAATTTGCAGGACAAGGACCTGCACCGTCCTATCATTTTCAATATAACTACAACGTAATAGACTTGACTCCCTATCTTATCAAAGGTGACAACGTCATCGCGGTACACACACTGTATCAAGGGCTGATCAACCGCGTATGGCAAAGCGGAGACAAGCGCCACGGGCTGATCTGCGATTTGGAGATTGATGGCTGCTGTGTGCTTGCCAGCGGTGAGGATTTCATGGTCAAGCTGCACACGGGCTATACCGAAAGCGGTATTTGCGGCTATCAGACGCAGTTTTTGGAAACGTACGATTCACGCGCCCCCGAGGTGGGCTTTGAGCATCCCGATTACGTCGATGACGACTGGGAGTATGCCCGCACCTGCCTACACGATGACCATGTGACTGTGGCGCAGCAGAGCCAAATGTTAGTGTTTGAGCGTATCACACCCATACAGACCAAGATCAAAGACAATCGCGTCATTTGGGATTTCGGTGCCACTTATGTAGGATATCTTGATATCATCGCAACCGGTAACGAGGGCGACGAGATCTTGGTACGCTGCGGACAGGAGCTGAATGACGACGGTTCGGTGCGCTACGCCCTGCGCGCAAATTGCGTTTACGAGGAGAAATGGATACTTGGCAAGGGCAAGAGCCGCCTTGACTGGTTTGATTACAAAGCTTTTCGCTATGCCGAGCTGATCCTGCCCGAGGGTGCGCAGCTCCTTTCCGCCTCGCTGCGCGCGCGGCACTATCCCTTCGCGCTCAAAGCCGCGCTCAAAACGAAATTCGCACAGAACGAACAACTATGCCGCATTTGGGAATTGTGCGTGAACACGCAGAAATACGGCGTGCAGGAGGTCATTCAGGACTGCATGGAGCGCGAAAAGGGCTTTTATCTGGGTGATGGCTGCTACACTGCACTCACCCATATGGTACTGACGCAGGACGATTCCATGGTCCGAAAGCTGATCGATGATGCGTTCTGCACAAGCTTTATTACGCCGACCTTGGTGACCTGCATGGACTGCTCGTTTATGCAGGAGATTGCAGAATACCCCTTGATGCTGGTATACCTTGTGCTGTGGCATTACCGCTTTACGGGAAACAAGGCATATCTTGCACAGAATTATGCCAAGGTGGTAGATCTCTTGAATGCCTACCGCGAAGAATATGAGCACGACTGCTTGATCAAGGAACTGAACAAATGGTGCGTGGTGGAATGGCCCGCCAACTTCCGACACGGTTACGACGTGGATATCCGCGAGGGGCAAGTCTGCCATCAGGCGCACGTTTCGATCAACGCCTATTACATAGCTGCCGTGCGCTACGCCAATAAAATGGCGCACGAGCTGGGAGTACCCGATTATCGAGATGAATCGGCATTGCTCGAAGCCTTTTACGGTGCATTTTTTGACAAAGAGCGCAAGCTGTTCAAGGACGGAGAGCACACCGGTCACATAAGCCTTGTGGGCAATGTGTTTGCATACGGGCTTGATCTCTGCCCCGACGAGGAAACCAAACAAAATATCCTTAGCATGCTTGATGAGCACGGTATGGCGTCGCTTTCCATGTTCTGTACCTTCCCGATGCTATGGGGACTTACGCGCGATAGTGACGAGCGGCGCATCCGGGAGGCACTCTTGCACCAGGGCACGTGGAGCCGCATACTGCGTGAGGACGGCACCACCACCTTTGAGGGTTGGGGAAAGGACACCAAATGGAACACTTCCCTGTTCCACTTGACTATGAGCTACGGAGCCTTGTTCATGGCGGACGTGGATTTGAAAATGATTTTGGATTAATTCCCTTGCGGAAGTTTTTGATCGACCTTTTTTTGAAAAAGGTCGCGGGGTCTTGGGGCAGTGCCCCAAGTCGCCCGTCGCAACGGGCGCCCGTCGAAACGGGCGAAACTCCCCAAACGCCGTTCTTTTTGGTTCTTTTTCTTGCGGCTACATAGCCAAGAAAAAGAACGGAAAAAAATATCTCAACGTATAGAAAAAGGAAGCTACTTTGCATAAGCAACTTCCTTTTTTGTTTATGTGAGAAAACTGTTTCCGTTCTTTTTGAGCAAGTAGCTGCAAAAAGAACCAAAAACAGCGTTGAGAGAGTTTCGCCCGTTTCGACGGGCGACGAGGGCTGCGCGCCCTCGACCTGCGCAAACTTTTGAAAAAGTTTGATCAAAACTCCCAAAAGAGGTTATCCGTTCTGATCAATATCTCGCCTTGATACCCACGCGGTACATACCTTCGATTGCCTCGTTCACCAGCTCATCAAAGGGCAGCTTTTGCTCCTCGCGCTCCACCTTGAAAAGCTCGGGTCTTGTTCTGGGATGCTTGGGCGTGAACACCGTGCAGCAATCCTCGTAAGGCAAGATCGAAGTCTCAAACGTGCCGATCTTATGCGCTACTTGCACGATCTCCTCCTTATCCATACCAATACAAGGACGGAATACAGGCAGCGTGGTCATGGTATTGGTCACGTTGATCGCCTCCATGGTCTGAGACGCCACCTGACCGAGACTCTCGCCCGTGATCAGCGCGCCACAGCCAAACTTATGCGCCAACTTATCCGCAATTGCCATCATATATCTGCGCAGAAGCAGCGTGAAGTAATCCTCCTCACAAGATTTAACCAGCTCTTCCTGTATATGCGTCAGCGACACCACGTGTACGTTGATATCTCCCGCATAGGAGGACACCAGCCCCGCCAGCTCCAGCACATTTTCTCTGGCACGCTCGCTGGTATACGGAAACGACTCAAAGTGCACAGCCTCGATCTTGACGCCGCGCTTTGCCATCATGTATCCCGCAACGGGAGAATCGATGCCGCCCGATAAAAGCAGCATACCCTTGCCGTTAGAGCCTACGGGCCTACCGCCCGCGCCCTTGAACTGACCTGCATGCACGTAAGCCGCGTACTCGCGCACCTCGACCTTGACCACGATCTCGGGATTGTGTACGTCCACGCGAATGGGCTGACAACAGGAAAGCAGCACGCCGCCCACCTCCATGGCGATCTCCATGGAATTCTTGCAAAATGCTTTATCCGATCTCTTACCCTCTACCTTAAATGTGCGCTTTCCCGCAAGGAATTGCGGGATATACTCGCGTGCCGTCGCGGTAATGCTCTCCATATTCTTATCGCACACAGCCGCTCTTCCGATAGCAACGATACCGAATGCCTTGGATGCAGACTCGAACATACCGTCCATGTCACAAAACTCGTCCTTGGGCTCGATATAAATGGTGCTTTGTGCACGGTAGATATCAAAATCACCGTAATTGGCAGCACGACGGCGCAGCTCACGGCACAGCATATCCTCAAAATAACGCTTGTTTGCACCCTTGAGCACGATCTCGCCGTATTTACAAAGCAAAACCTCTTTCATGCCGCTCACTCTCCTTCGCCGTCCTCGATAAATTCAACCTCTTCACCAAGCAGAGCTGCAATAGCGTCGGTGGCTTCCTCAAGCTTGCTTGCGGGCACGTAAACGTCAGAGCCGAACGAGGACACACCCATCACGATCTTGACCGCACTGCCGCTGCCGCGCTCTCTGATCAGATATGGGATACTCTCTGCCTCAAGAAGGCTGCGCACCATGCTCAGCTGCACGTTATCGTAAACCGTGATCAGCAGTTCGGTACCCTCCTCCGCGCGCTTTGCCTGATCCAGTCCAAAAAATTTATCAAACATGAAAATACACCTTCCTTACTCGCCTTGATAATAGTGGGGGAACAGCGCATCCCAGACCTTTTGGCACGCAATGGTATCCGCAATCGAGGTATGGGGGATGCCATCCCAGGCAATGCCCATGGTCTCCATAGCATCAACCAGCGAGGCATGTACCACGTCAGGGTGATGCTCGTGGATGTATCTGACAAACTCGTTGGCACAGCAACGGGTCTTGTCATGCAATGCTTCACGCTCTGCCACGGTCTCGTAAATGTACTTAATATGGCTGTAGTCGGTGGAAACACCGTATGCGATCAGGTTATCACACGCGGCAAAGATCTCCTTGATACGCGGGATCAGCTCCTCAAGCGTGGGCGCATCCTGCACCATTTCGGGCGTGATGCCGTGGATCTTTTCGGTTCTCTTCCACTTCTTGTTGCGCACGGGCTTGACCAACGTGTCCATAATGACCTCGCCAAGCGCGTTTGTGATCGAGATTGAGATGATCTCGTCGTGATCGTACACGCCGGTCAGCTCAAGGTCAAAGAACAACACGCGATCGCGGCTGTATCCATAGGATGCATTTCTGTGCGCGTCACCCTCTGCACGGCGCAGCTCCATCTCTTCCTCGTAGCACGCTTTGCACAGCTTGCGCTTGTATCTGATGTCCTTGCCGCACTTGACGCAATTCAGCGGCAGGCGCACGGCGGTCTTTTTGTCGTAAAAATACATATACGACTTGTCGTTACGGACAGTATACGCCACAGGCTCCTCGATGACCTCATAGTGCATTTGGAAGAGTCTTTCCTTGGTGTAATAGCCGTAGGTTGCGGCGCGCTTGATGCTCATGCGCTCGATCACCGTACCACTCTCCAAGGTGATGGGATCGGTCTTTGCGGTGGGGTAATACCAAAGCTCGGGGGGAGCCTCCACCACACGTGCAGGGTCAAAATAGTAGATGATGCTGCCATCCTCGTTCTGCTCATATGCGCAGGGGTCACCCGAGGGCATCAGGTGCATTTGCGTGAGCACGTTACGGGTCAGATAATTTTTTGCGTCGGCTTCCTTGCGCGTCACCTCACGGATGACCGCACCCGAGCGCAGCTTCATGGTGTTTCTCAAAACCATTCCTCCATATATTCAAGTCCGCGGGAGCGTCCCCGGACGAAAGTTACACAATCGTATCATTATACCATAGATTGTCAAGATAATCAAGAGAATTTTGCCAAAATGTTGACCAAAAGACAAATAAGTGTGTAAACAATGATTGAATAATATTCCCTGTTTGCATACAAAACGCCCGCCGAATATGCTGTGCATACCTCGGCGGGCTTGATGTTTATTGCGGATTCGATTTGTAACCTATATATTGCTCTGCATAGAGCTCAAACCTTTTTGTACCCACATGATCGGCGATGGTATAATACATGGACTCTTCTCTCCCCGATGCCGTACGGTAGGTAACCTTGATGCATGGTGAGGGACGCAATCTGAAAATGGGGGTATACGTCTGCGTCACGCTGATCACATCATCCCATTTATAGAAAAATTGGCGACCGTTGATCGCGGTAATTGTAATGCCGTTTTCGTTATACGTCAGCGGCACCTTGGGACCTCTATGGATCGGACCGATGACGGTAAGCAATATCATGGGAATTGCGATCAGGTAGCTGTTCTGCACACACAAAAGCATTGCTACAGCAACAATACAGCGAATTCCCATAAGCAGAGGTCCGTCTTTATAGCGGAGCTCCACGGTATTTTGCCCCCATTCTGCATCTTGACGGTAACGGGGTTTCCCGAAATATCGAATGAAATTGCCCAAATACGTAGCTGCAAACAGTACGGCAAACACGATCATCCCGATTGCGGGGTCAATCAGCGGCTGCACGGTCGGTTGTTGCGCGGGCGGTATGCTGGGCTGATCGATCGGCTCACCAATGCGCAGCACTACCCCGCTTTTTGGCAGATACAGCACCTCTATTTCGTCGCCACGGTCAAACTCCCCCACGTTCGCACAATACAGCTGCAGCTCACCAAGGCTGACGTACTGCGCACGAATTGCGTTGCCTTGCGCGTCGTAGGTGACTCTTGAAAGATCATCCTCTTTCATTTCGGTGATCTTGCCCACCGTCATTACGGCATTTTCCGGTTTTTCGGTAATAAGCGGCACACCCATCTTGAGATACGTATATGCCAACAGCACGACCACCAGCGCAATCGGAATACCAAATGCAAACGGCAGACTTTTCAATATCAATACCCAGGGCTTTTGGCACTCTTTTTGTTTATTGCTTTGCAGAAATCTGTAAAACAGCAAAAGTGCACCGATAAAGACCAACAGCCCGATCAGCAACGTGCAAAGCGGCACCGTGAACAGCTTTGTTACGTATTCGGAATATGACATATTCTCACCTGCTTTCTTGTCATCATTGTATCACAAAATCAATATTCCGTCAAGATAGCAACCTCTTGGTTCCTATTGTTTTTGGTGAGCACAAGACGTGAAAAAGCGTCCGTGTGATGCATCTCACCCACCGCAACCGCTCCTCTCTTTTTGGCTCGTGCCTCACCAAAAAGGCAGGAGCTGCGGTCCCCCCTCTCCAGCGGAGAGGGCTCATTGTGGTTGCCTTTCACGGGAAAACAAGCAAGACGGATGCGCCCAAAAGCCCTCTCCGCTGGAGAGATGCCTGCAAGCAGGCTCGACCACAGCGGAGCGAGTTTCACCGAGGCACGAGGTGAAATGAGAGAAGCGATTGTGGTGGGTGAGATGCATTTTACGGACGCTCCTTCACATCTTGGAAAATGAAAAAGCAGAAGCCGTAGACTTCTGCTTTTATTTCTTTATGTTTCTTGCTCATTTTGCATAATTTGCGATTATCTGTTCTCCATCGGCACATATTCCTTGCTCTTGGAGATACAGCGGTATGCAGGACGGATGATCTTATTGGCGGTGATGTACTCCTCCATTCGGTGTGCGCACCAGCCCGAGGCGCGGGCGATGGCAAACAGAGGCGTGTACATTTCCACGGGGATATCCAACATGCGATATACAAGCCCCGAATACATATCAAGATTTGCGCACATGGGACGTTCAATACCCTTATACTCGCAAAAGATCTGCGGAGTCAGCTTTTCCACCTTTTCCAAGAGCTCGAAATCCTTGCCGTAACCCTTATCGTATGCCAGCTCACGAGCACAATTCTTAAGAATGACAGCTCTGGGGTCGGACAGCGTATACACCGCGTGTCCCATACCGTAGATCAGGCCCGACTTGTCATACACTTCTTTGTTCAGCGCCTTGACCAAGAAATCGGTCAGCTGACCGTCATCCCACGGATCGGCAACCGTCTCCTTGATGCAATCGAACATACCCTGCACCTTGATATTCGCGCCGCCGTGACGGGGGCCCTTGAGCGCACCGATACCGCCCGCGATGGCGGAATAGGTATCCGTGCCCGAGGAGGACAGCACGCGCGTAGCAAACGTGGAGCAGTTACCGCCGCCGTGTTCAGCGTGCACGACCAGAGCTACGTCCAGAAGCCTTGCTTCCCTTTCGGTATAAGAGGAGTCGGGGCGCAGCACGCGCAAAAAATTCTCAGCTGTCGAAAGTCCGTCCACGGGATTGTGGATATTCAAGCTCTCGTCATGGAATGCACTACGGTACACCGCATAGGACTGCGCGGCGATCACGGGCAATCTTGCCGTGATCTCCATACTCTGACGCATCATGTTATCAAGCGAGGTATCATCGGGATTAGGGTCGTAGGCGTAAAGCGTCAGCACCGCAGTCGCCATCTTGTTCATAATTGAGGGGCTGGGTGCTTTGAGCAGAATGTCCTCGGTAAAACGAGGCGGCAGGCGACGGTATGCCGAAATGACGTCATTAAATTCGACAAGCTCTGCCTTGGTAGGCAGGTGTCCGAAAAACAAAAGGAAGATACATTCCTCAAAGCCGTATCTGCCCTCACTTGTAAAATGTGTGATCAGATCGTTGACATCATAGCCGCGATAGCGCAATACACCTTTGGCGGCTTCCTTTTCGCCCTCGTTGACCACGTAACCGTGCGCGTTACCGATCTTGGTCACGCCAGCGGTCACACCGGTGCCATCCACCTCACGGAGTCCCCTCTTAACACGGTAATTGTCAAAAGCTTCCTTGGGGATCTTATATGCGGAGCGTGCGTTTTCCAACAGCTCGTTCATTTCACCTTGAATTCTGGTTTCGTTATCGGGATTGATGTAGGGCATAGTGTACCCCTTTCGTTCAAATAAAGAATAAAGCAGGGATAGTATACCATACTTCCCTGCTTTTTGCAATAGCTTTTGCAATATTTTATTTGTAAACTTTCATTTTAAGATATTATTTGATGAAATCATGTCGATTTCTGCAAGATTTTTTTGCTTTTATGCAAACAGGGCGTTTTTTCATTGCCTATCCACGGTCAGCACGGCAAAATATACCGCATCGGTACGCGCGCGCAGAGCCTGCGCGACAGCGTCTTTGATCTGGGCATCTGTCAACTTACATTCAAAGGGGGCTTCGATATCAAAGATGAGATTGGTATGCGTGGGCCCCTGCACCACACGAAAATCGTGCATGGAAAGGCTTGTGTCGATGTCCTTTACGATTTTCCCTGCCATAGCGCGCAGCGCATTGACAGTTTCGTCATTAGTCACGACCGGGTCCATATGAATGGTAGCAATAATACTCAGCTCGTCGTGCAGTCGTCGCTCAATGTTATCAATAATGTCATGGGTGTGATACACGTCCGCCTCACCGTCTACCTCAATATGCAGAGACGCAATATGGTGACCGGGGCCGTAGCTGTGTACCATCATATCGTGAATACCGAGCGCCTCGGGGTATTCACCCACCAGCGCTTTGATGCCCTGCACCACCTGTTCATCGGGTGCTTCGCCAAGGATAGAGTTTTTGGTTTCGCCCAGCACACGGATGCCCGCGATGATGATCAGCACAGAGACCGCAATACCCACCGCACTGTCCAGCCATGGCAGTCCCAGATAGAATGCCACGATCTGTGCGGTAAGCACGCCAAGCGTAGCCCCTGCATCCGACAGGCAGTCGGTAGCGGTTGCTCGCATGACCGAGGAGTCGATACGCTTTGCAACCTTGCGATTAAAGAAGAACATCCACAGCTTGACAAGGATAGAACCGCCCAGCACGATACAGGTCAGCCACTCGATGCGTGCTGCCTCGCCCGCGACTTCACCCGTCAAAAGCGGGATCAGCGTGCCAAACGAGTCGGTAAACAGTGTCCAGCCCACGATAATGATAATAACCGCCACCAAGAGTGACGCCACGTATTCGATGCGGGCATGCCCGAAGGGGTGTTCCCTGTCAGCGGGCTTTGCCGCCATGCGGAAGCTGACAAGAGATACAAGTGAAGAGCCTGCATCCGAGAGGTTGTTCATACCGTCAGCCGTGATCGAGATCGCACCGAACAGTGCGCCGATCGTGATCTTGCCTGCGGCGACCAGCAGATTAAGCACAATGCAGACAATGCTGACCATGGTGCCGTACGCCGAGCGGACGCGCAGGTCGCTGACGTTGTCGGGATTTTTTATAAAGAGTTTGGTTAGTAAGGTAGTCAAGATAAGCCTCCGAATCCAAGATAAGTAAAACAGGATGAAAGTTTTTGATCGACCTTTTTTCAAAAAAGGTCGCGGGTCAAGGGCAGAGCCCTTGTCGCCCCCGCAGAGGCGAAATCTCTTTTGCGCCGTTTTTTGGTTCTTTTTTTGCGGCTACTTGCTCAAAAAAAGAACGGAAAGGATTTATTCAGTGTAACAAACGATCCGCTGTTGGGATATTATGTGAGCAAACCGTTTCCGTTCTTTTTGAGAAAAGAGGCCCAAAAAGAACCAAAAAGGCCGTTTGGGGAGTTTCGCACCTGCGGGCGCGACTTGGGGCTCTGCCCCAAGACCCCGCGGGCCTTTGAAAAGGCTCGCGCGAAACTTTCAAGAGAGGTTGTCTGTACGGTGGCGGGCGAAAAGTTTTATGGTTATTGCGCGCCCCAATATTTTTTATCCAGGCTTCGCAACTGAATTGCCTCGGCTACGTGCATGTCCTTGATCACATCGCTGCCGTCAAGGTCCGCGATGGTGCGCGCCACACGCATAACGCGGTCATATCCGCGCGCAGAAAGCCCCATGGTTTCATACGCCATGCGCAAAAGCTGCGATGCACTCTCGTCGATCTTGCAATACTTGCGAATGCCTGCCGCATCCAGCTGCGCGTTGCACAGAATCTTGTCATCCTGCATTCGGCTTTTTGCAAATTCGCGCGCCTTTATCACACGGGCACGCACGGTTGCCGAGGTCTCGGCGGGTGTGGTGTCAGTAGCAAGCTCGTCATATGAAAGTGAGGGCAGCTCGATCTGGATATCCATTCTGTCGAGCATAGGTCCGCTGATACGCGAAATGTATCGCTGCACCTCGCCTGTCTTACAGGTACAAGGCCTTGTCGGGTGCCCGAAATAACCGCAACGGCAAGGATTCATCGCACCCACCAGCATAAACGAGCACGGAAAGGTCACGCGTCCGCTGGCACGCGAAATGGTCACACGTCTGTCCTCAAGAGGCTGACGCAGCGCATCGGTGACTTGCTTGGGGAACTCGGGAAATTCGTCTAAAAACAGCACGCCGTGGTTTGCAAGCGACACTTCGCCCGGTCGCGGATTTGCACCACCTCCCACCAATGCGACCGCCGACATGGTATGGTGCGGTGCGCGGAAGGGTCTTGTAGATAAAAGTGACGTGCCGTCGGGCAGCGTACCTGTTACCGAATGCACCTTTGTGGTTTCAATCGCCTCCTCAAATGTCAAAGGCGGCAAAATGGTGGCAAGACGCTTGGCAAGCATGCTCTTGCCCGTACCCGGAGGGCCGATAAGCAGAATATTATGTCCGCCCGCCGCCGCGATCTCCATGGCGCGCTTGGCAAGTGCCTGCCCTTTCACATCTGAAAAATCAATGCCATAATCCACAACCGCATCACCGAATGCGCCCTCGTCCGGCTTACACGGCTGCAGCAGCTTGGTGCCATTGAGGTGGTCGATAAACTCGCGCATATGATGCACACCATACACGGTAATACCGTGCACGGCAGCTGCCTCGCGGGCGTTCTGCACAGGCACGTAAAACTCAGTAAAGCCCGCGTCCCTTGCCGCCACACACATACTCAACACACCGCGCACCGCACGCCAAGCCCCCGAGAGCGAAAGCTCGCCTACGATACACTTGTTTTTCATATTGACATCGCGGTTGATCACGCCGGCACAGCGCAGAATGCCGGTCAAAATGGCAACGTCAAATTGCGAGCCCTCCTTTTTTCGGTCGGCAGGCGCAAGATTGACCATATACGCCATGGGCGGAAAGCGGTATCCGCTGTTCTCACAGGCGGTACGCACGCGCTCCTTGGCTTCCTTGACGGCAAGGTCGGGCAGACCCACCAATTCAAAATTCGCCATCCTGGGCTGACCGTCCGCCTCGACCGTAACAATAAAGCCGTCGATACCGTAAAGCCCTGCACTGTATATCTCGGATAACATGTAGCACCTCCGGAATTTTCATTATTTTTAGTGTAGCACGAAAATTTAAAAAAGTCAAGATTTGCTTTACAAATCCTTTGTTTTGTGATATAATAACGATAAAGTATGACAATGGAGGTCAACATGAAAAAAGCAGGTATCCTTCTCCCACTCTCTTCACTCCCCTCACCTTACGGCATAGGTACCATGGGCAAGGAGGCTTACAGATTTATCGATTTTCTCAAGGAGAGCAACCAGGTTATCTGGCAGCTGCTCCCCATTCATCAGACAAGCTACGGAGACTCCCCCTATCAGTCCCCCTCCGCCTTTGCAGGTAACCCCTATTTTATTGACATTGACGAGCTTATCGAACAGGGATTGCTGACCAAAAAAGAAGTCAAGGATCAGCCCCCCACCACCGAGTACGTGGATTACGCGCACGTTTACTATGCCCGCTACCCCCTGTTGCGCAAAGCCTTTGCACGCTTTGATACCGCAAATTACCCCGACTACGAGGATTTTTGTAAAAACAATGCTTTTTGGCTGGACGATTACGCTACCTTTATGGCAATCAAGAGCACCTATAAATTTCAAGGACGCAACACCTGGGCTTTGGCAGACCGCCGCAAGGACACGCTGCCCGAAGATAAGGTAATTGATCAGAAGGAATGTTCTTTCTGGAAGTTCTTACAATACCTCTTCTTTACCCAATGGGAAAAGATGCACGCATACGCCAAAGCGCAGGGCATCTCTTTGGTGGGGGATATGCCCATCTACGTTGCCGACGACAGCGCCGATGTGTGGGCAAATCCCACCATGTTCTGTTTAAACGCCAAGGGTATGACCAAAACAGTAGCAGGTGTACCACCCGATTACTTCTCTGCCACAGGTCAGCTTTGGGGGAATCCTCTTTATGACTGGAAGGCAATGAAGCAAGACAATTACAATTGGTGGTATGAAAGATTACGCGTTGCATTTTCGCTGTTTGACATCGTGCGTATCGACCACTTCCGTGGCTTCTGCAACTACTGGTCAATTCCCGCAGGCGAAGAGACCGCCATCAACGGCAAGTGGAAAAACGGCCCCGGCGCTGCTATGTTCACAACGCTGGAGCAAAGATTCGGTTACAGACTGCCGCTGATCGCAGAGGATCTGGGCGATTTGGACGACAAGGTATACGCTATGCTGAAAAAGCTGGGATACCCCGGTATGAAGGTGCTTCAGTTTGCATTTGACGGTGATGACAGTGAGTATCTGCCCCAAAATTACACCGAAAATTGCGTGGTTTATACAGGTACGCACGATAATCGCACCACGCTTGGTTGGCTGAATGATCGTAACTACGAACAACGCATGAGATTTGAGCGCAACGTGCCCATTTACAAGGGTGCCAAGGACCTGGATCGTCTGGTTCGATTTGCACACGACAGTTGCGCTGACTACAGCATCATTCCCATGCAGGATTACCTGGGACTGGATGATGCGGCACGCATTAACACCCCCGGCACCCTTGGCGACAACTGGAAATGGCGTCTTGCTAAAAATTACGACAAAGCATCACTCAAAAATCACATCCGTAAGCTAACAGAAGCAAGCAAAAGAAATCAATAATAACCCAACGAAAAAGCCCGCCGAGTGATCGGCGGGCTTTGATATACGGAACAACTTCAATTCTTATTGATATCAGTACTCCAGATCAGCCAGGGTTTCGTTGACCTTACCCAGCGCATTATTGGTGCCCTTTTCCCATCTGGTCAAAGTGGAACCCAGCTTGGTAGACTTACCCGAGAACAGCGGACGAAGTGCATCGCGCAACGACTGACCGCCATTGTTCATAATGATGTTGGAGCAAGCACCTGTGAAGTCAAAGGTCAGCGTACTGTAGATCAAATCCAGCATTTCCTTGGATTCGGGATTCTGCAGATACTGGTAGGAAAGCGCGGTAGAATAATATGCATCCACAACGGTTGCGTAGCTCTCGGAAGCCATGCATTCCAGAACTGCACCCATCATTGCCAGTGTATCCTCGTCTGCGATCGCACCGGAAACGCCAATACCTGTGACTTGGTCCTGAACGTACGTTGCATAATTCTCCTGATTTTCATCAAACTTGGGCATGGGAGCAATACCATAGTCAAATTCGGCAAGCTCGCCAACGTTGGTTTCCAGTGCAAACACCTGCACGGTTGCCATCATGCTCTTGCTTGCTGCAAATGCCTCAACGATGTCGGTCTTACCCGTATCATCGTAGGTTGCGCTCTTGAAGACGTAAGTGGAAGGGTTGTTATAGAGTGCCTGGACCTTTTCGCACAGATCAACAGTTCTGTCAAACTGCTCGGTGTTGTAGAACCACTCACCGTCCTCGTTTTTGCTTACCAGCTGTACGTTGGCTGCCACGCAGTAGGGGTCAACGCTGACCGTGTCACCCGTGATCAGGCCGTACATATCTCTGTCATCCTTCTTGTTGATAGGCTCGCTGGTATCCTGATATCTGTCTGCAATGATCTGATTCTGATATTCCAGCGTCCATTCACCGTTATTAACCACCTCGTAAAGATCGGCCTCGCCCAGGTCCTCAAACACCTCTCTGTTGTAAACGGTTACGAACATGTAACGGAACATGGAAAGTGCAAGCGCACCCGATGCCAGATACTGCTTTTCATTTTCGCCAAAAGAAACAATATCGTTATAGCCCTGCGTCCAGTAATACTTATCTAAGTCAATATACTGAATATTGCGCAGGTTGACGAACTCACCCTTCAATACAGCCTGAATGGCAATGTAAGTAGAGTCAGCCACGATATCAAAATCACCGGAGCCTGTTGTAAAATCCGTGCTGTGCTTATCAGTCGGCGTTGCATCAAGCACCATTTCCAGCTCGACATCCAGTCTATCCTCGATCGCCATATTTCTGGTATAAACGGCATGAGCAACGACGTCACTCTGTGTATCGGAGTTGGACTCAGCATAGAATTCATCGTTTACACCGAATTTTTCATTGGAAAGAATAGTAACCGTTTCGTTTCCGAAGGAAAGTTCGGGTACATCATCGGTATAATTGGGGTCTTTGCTCTCCAGCTCATTCTGTGTTTCCCGGGGTCCCTGCTCTTCACTCAGATCATTTGCACACGCAGCCAGGATTGAGCACAACATCAGAAGTGCCAACACCATGCAAAGAAGCTTTTTCATATTGCTTTACCTCCAAATCACTAATACGGGCACACTCCACCCATCTTGTACTATTTATTGTACACTATATTTTTCCATATGTCAAGAGAAATTACAAATCCGCCGACTTTTTTGTGCATTATGCTTAAAGCCGTGCGCCTATTGGCACACGGCTTTAAAATATCTCGTTTTTACTTGCTCAAAATATGCGCAATGACCCGCCAGAAGCGTTCGCAGGATGCAAGATCCAACCGCTCATCGGGAGAATGAATGTTGCGCATATTGGGTCCTACCGAGATCATATCCATCTCGGGAAGGCGGGAACGGATAATGCCGCATTCCAATCCTGCGTGGATCACGCTGACCTCGGGGGTCTTGCCGAACAGCGCGGCATAGGCTGCCAAATATTCATCCCTGACGGGGGACTGTTTGGCATAGCTCCAACCGGGATAGCGGGAATGGTGACGCGCGCTGCCGCCGCAAAGCATAGCAAGTGCATCCAGCTCGTTGATCGATGCATCCAACTGGCTTTCGATTGCCGAACGCGAAGAAAGTGTGATGTGTACGCTGTCCTCTTCGGTACGAATAATACCCAGGTTACGGGAATACTCCACCAAACCCTCAATGTTGTTACTCATGGCAAGCACACCGTTTGCCACGGTCGCAATCGCACAAATAACGCGCGCGGTGCTTTGCTTGTCAAAGCAAGCATCCGGCATGGGAACAGGCTTTATTTGGATCGCAAAGCCTGCATCCTCGGCACACATTTCGGCAAATATCTCGCCAGCCAGCTTTTGTGCGTAATCGGCAAAGCCATCCACGTCCTCGCCGCAAACCACCGCTGTGCACTCACGCGGAATGGCGTTATCCTTGCTGCCGCCCTCGATCGAGCAGAGGTTGAAGTCAAATCCCTTGGAAAGGGAGAGCAGTATTCTGCCCATCAGCTTATTCGCGTTGGCACGCCCGCGATGCACGTCCGCACCCGAATGACCGCCTGCAAGACCGCCCAGGCTGATCTGTACTGCATTCCCCTTTGCCTCGGTATACGTCACGGGAATGGCAAGATCTGTGCGCAAACCGCCTGCACAGCCTGCGGTCACGCAGGATTCATCCTCGCTGTCCATATTGATCATGCGAGTTGCGCTGACCAACGAATAGTCAAAGCTCTCCGCGCCCAAAAGACCTACCTCTTCCTCGACCGTGAACAGACACTCCACGGCGGGGTGCGGGGTCTGTCCGTCCAGGATCGCCATCATCATGGCAACCGCAATGCCGTCATCACCGCCAAGCGTGGTACCCTTAGCGCCCAGCCAGCCGTCCTCGACAAAGAGCTTAAGTCCGTCGCGGTTAAAATCATGCACGGTATCATTGTTCTTTTCGCACACCATATCGGTATGTCCCTGCAAGAGAATTGCGGGACGGTCCTCAAGCCCCGGGGTAGCGGGGGCTTTGATAAACACATTGTTGACCGCATCACGTCGGCACTCCAAGCCGCGCACGCGCGCAAATCCTACCAAATAATCGGCAATGGCAGCTTCGTTGCCCGAGCCGTGCGGAATGGCGCATATTTCCTCAAAAAACTCAAATAATTTCTTGGGCTGATAGCCCTGTACGATGTATTCCATGTCTGTTCCTACACTTTACTTTTTGGCATTTTGCTTGGTATCGGCATCACGCGTGAGTCCGCCCACGCTATCGCGGAACTGCCCGATGGTGGATAAGTACTTGCCCGTACCCACGGCAACACAGGAGATGGGGTTTTTGGCAACAGTGGTCTTGATTCCTGTCACACGGGTGATCAGCTTGTCAAGTCCATAGAGCAAGCTACCGCCGCCCGCCATGTAGATGCCGTTTTTGAGAATGTCACCCAACAAATCGGGGGGCGTGCGCTCAATAATGGCACAGACCGCGTCCAGAATAGCGGTCACGGGCTCGATCATCGCCTCCATCATTTCCTTGGAGGAAAGCGTGATAACACGGGGCATGCCCGTGCCAAGGTCACGGCCCTTGACCTGAATGGTCTTTGCCTCGCCGTGGTCATAGACCGCACCGATCTGGATCTTGATCGCCTCAGCTGTGCGCTCACCGATCAGTAAATTATACTGACGGCGCACGTACTGCATGACAGCCTGGTCGAATTTATCGCCCGCGATCTTGACAGATTCGGAGACTACAATACCGCCCATAGCCACAACGGCGATATCGGTCGTACCACCACCCACGTCGATGATCATGTTTCCAATGGGGGAATTGATGTCTACGCCCGCACCCATAAGCGCCGCCTTGGGCTCTTCGATCAGAAACGTTCTGCGTGCGCCCGCCTCTGCAGCAGCGTCCAATACGGCACGTTCCTCGACCTCGGTAATACCGGTGGGTACACCGATCATGACGCGGGGGCGGAAGATGGTGTTGCCGCAAGCGCGTCGGATAAAATATTGCAACATATGCAGTGTAACATCATACTGGCTGATCACACCGTTTTTGAGAGGCCGCATGGTCGTGATATGATCGGGGGTTCTGCCGATCATGGCAAGAGCTTCCTTGCCCACCTTGACGACTTTATCGGTCGTAGTATCCATAGCGACCACGCTGGGCTCGTTGAGCACGATGCCCTTGCCGTCCACATGGACGAGTACGGTACAGGTACCCAGGTCGATACCGATATCACGGCTGAGATTGAGGTTTAATTTATCAAGCACTGATCTATCCTCCACAGTGTATATAAACATCCAAGTTAATTATACTACAAAAGAACAGTAAAGTCAATGAAAACGATCAATATTTTCTCGACTTTCACCACACGGACAAGTTTGACAGGATGGAAGTTTTCGCCCGCCTTTTTCAAAAGGCGGCGGGGCGTCGGGCAGAGCCCCACGATAACCGGCGTTTTTGGTTCTTTTTGCGCCCGCGGTGCCAAAAAGAACGGAGGCGGTCTTTTCGCACTTTCCCACAGTAAAAGGGACGGCAATGTGCCGTCCCTTACAGTTTGTTGATTGTTTGTGTGAGCAAACCGTTTCCGTTCTTTTTGAGCAAGGAGCTGCAAAGAAGAACATATTTGCTTGGCAAATTAAACAGCGTTTAGAAAAGTTTCGCTCGTTGCGACGAGCGACCAAGGGCGCTGCCCTTGGAGCCCGAGACCTTTTTGCAAAAAGGTCGATCAAAAACTCTTGATCGTAGGCGCGCCATTGTTCAGTGCAAATAATCCGGTCCGAATCCGTAAGGCAGCAACTCGGCAAGTGTAAGCTCTTTATAAGTGCCCTTCTCGCCAATCAGATACACCTTGAACTCCTCGGGATTGCAAAACTCGCGCAGTACCTGTCTGCACACGCCGCAGGGTGGAAAGCTGCCCGTGATCTCGTTCGTGTTGCCTCCGCAGACTGCGATTGCTTCAAATTCCTTCTCGCCCTCACTGACCGCTTTGAACACCGCTACGCGCTCGGCGCATACAGTGGGCGTATAAGATGCGTTTTCAATGTTGCAGCCTACGTAAACCTTGCCTGATTTTGTCAGCAATGCCGCGCCCACGCGGTAACCCGAATAGGGTGCGTATGCCGATTTTCTTGCAAGAATCGCCATTTCAATGAGTTTTTCGGGTGTCATATCAACCTCCAAGCACAGTACCGCTCACGCCTTCAATACCAAACTCTGCCGCAACAGTCGCAGCAACCGCATCAAAGCCGTAAACCGTACCGTAATTCTTGCTTTTCATGCCTTTTTTATACATCAAGAGCGGTACGTATTCTCTTGTATGGTCGGTGGTCTCGGTGTATCCCGGGTCGCAGCCGTGATCTGCCGTGATCATAAGCAGATCATCGTCACGCATATTCGCCATGAACTCACCCAAAAACGCATCAAACTCATTCAGTGCGTGCGCATAGCCCACCGCGTCACGGCGATGCCCGTACACCATATCAAAATCCACCAGATTGATAAAGCAAAGCCCGTCAAAGTCCTCATTTTGCAGCTCTGCAGTCTTGACCAAACCCTTTTGATTGGGACCTGTGTAATATACGTCTGTCGCGCCCTTACCGGCAAAAATATCGTTGATCTTGCCGACTGCGATAACATCTCTTCCGGCACCCTTCATGCGGTCCATCAAGGTGGACTTGGGTGGCTCGAGCGAATAGTCGTGTCTGCCGCTTGTACGCGTAAAATTGGGGTATTCGCCCACAAACGGACGCGCGATCACGCGCCCCACGCCGTGCTTGCCCACAAGCAGCTCACGCGCCATGTGGCAATATTCATATAGCGTTTCAAGGGGCACAACCGCCTCGTGTGCCGCGATCTGAAATACGCTGTCTGCAGAGGTATATACGATCAGATCCCCACTCTCGATATGCTGCTGACCAAAATCACGAATGACGTCGGTGCCCGAATAGGGCTTGTTGCACAGCACTCCCCTGCCCGTTTTTGCACGGAAAGGCGCCAGCACCTCTTCGGGAAAGCCCTCAGGATAGGTGGGTAACGGATTTTCGGACACCAAGCCCATCAGCTCCCAATGTCCGATGGTGGTATCCTTGCCCATAGACTTTTCCTGTAGTCTTGCATACGCGCCAATGGGTGCATCTGCGCCGCCAAAGCAATCCACGCCGTCAATGTTGCCAAGCCCCAGCCTTAGCATATTGGGCAGGTGCAACTCACCCGTTTTGCACACCGACTCCAGTGTATTGACACCAAAGTCGCCAAACGCCTCGCTGTCGGGGCACGCTCCGATGCCAAAGCTGTCAAGTACGATCAAAAATACGCGCTTGCTCATTTTTTCGCCATCTCCACAGCGGTATCCAGCGCGATCTCCATCATCTGCGTAAAGGTGTTCTGTCTCTCCTCAGCCGTGGTGACCTCGTGTGTGACAAGGCTGTCCGAAATGGTGCAGATGCAAAGTCCGCGCTTGCCTGCACGTGCGGCGTTCATATAAAGCGCAGCCGCTTCCATTTCTACAGCCATCACGCCCATCTTTGCCCACTTCATGGTGTCGGCGGGATCATCGTTATAGAACATATCCGAGGAAAGAATGTTGCCCACGTGGTAATTTGCTCCCTGCTTCTCTGCCTGCGCAATGGCAGTCCTGAGCAGCGTATAGTCTGCGATAGGCGCGAAATTGCCCGGCAGATGATACTGCGCCGCAAAGCCGCCCTGGAAGCAAGCTCCCTGACCGAACACCACGTCGCGTACGTGAATGTGAGGCTGTAGCGAACCCGCAGAACCAACGCGGATGATGTTGTCCACGTCAAAGAAATTGAACAGCTCATAAGAGTAGATACCGATGGCGGGCATACCCATGCCGCTTGCCATGACCGATACAGGCGTGCCCTTGTAGGTACCTGTATAACCGTGGACACCGCGCACATCGTTGACCAACACAGGGTTGTCAAAGAAATTTTTAGCAATAAATTCACTTCTCTTGGGGTCGCCGGGCATGAGCACGGTTTTTGCAAAGTCCTCAGGCTTTGCGTTTATATGAGGGGTAGGATAAGGCTTGTCAGACATAGTCAAATCTCCTTTTCTATATACAATATTTTATTTCTTTTCGGGGCTGCCTTCCATGAAATACGCAGCCTCCATGTCAGCCATGCAAAGCGCATATGCAAGCGGGAACATTTCCAGCGCTTTGCCTACGTTGCCGGGATCCTCGTTGCCCGAGAAGCCCATGTGATAACGAATGGCAAACGCCTCGTCGCGGGTCAGTCTCATGTATCCGGACACAATATACACAGACTTTTCACCGTGTCCGTAGGGCAGATTGTCCTCAATGGTGTAGTACGGCACGCTCTCCCACTTGCCAAACTCGTTCTTGACGTTGCGAAACGAGGTCTTGTAGAAGTTGACCTTGCAAACGTCATGCAGAAGCGCTGCGATGGCAATACTCTCCTCCGAGTACGAGATACCGTATACCTCCTTCATGCGGGGACGGTTCAGAATATCGTGCAGGCATTCGTAGACATTGAGGCTGTGACGCAACAGTCCCCCTTCAAAGTTGCCGTGATAGCGCGTGCTTGCAGGGGCTGTGAAAAAGTCACTTGCGTCCGAATCTAAAAACGCCAGCAGCTTATCCGCACCTTCTCGCGTAATGTATTTGTTATAGATCTCCAAAAATTTCTGTTTATCCTCGTGCAGTTGCATAGGCACCTCCAAAGCACTGTATTCCATATATATTTTAGCATATTTTTTGCCAAATGTAAAGGGGGATTTGTGTAAAAAAGGAGCTTCCTCATCGGGGAAAGCTCCTTGGTTGTTTATGCTTGTACAGCCTGTTCTTCTACTGCTATCTGCTCGCGCTTTAATTTGCGCACGCGGTATATCCACGTCCAGGAACAGCAGATCAGATGCACGCCCGCAGTCAGGATCCAGGAAACGGGATAAGACCAATACAGCGTTTCAATCGGCGCGGGATCTCCGGGGCAAAACAACATGATCCATACAATACGGAACACGCATGAGCCGATCAGTGAGACCATCATGGGTAAGAACGATTTACCCATACCGCGCATGATACCGCTGCCCACGTCCATAATGCCGCACAGAAAATACGTCACGCAAATAATCGAAAGCCTTGCCATACCTGCCGCAACAACATCCGGCTGGCCGGGGCGGTAGATCGAGATCAAACCCGCACCGTTAAAGTAGATCAGCGAGGACATACCAAGACCGACAACGGTAACAAGACCCAGGCAGATCAAGCTTGCGCGCAGCACGCGGTTGTACTTTTTTGCACCGGTGTTCTGCCCTACAAAGGTCAGTGCCGCATGGTAGCAGGAGTTCATGGAGATATAGACAAAACCTTCGATGTTGCCTGCCGTCGTGTTCCCTGTCTGCACGACAGTAGGATAGGTATTGACCGTGCTCTGGATCAGCGTATTGGAAAGCGAGAAGAACGTTCCCTGCAGACCTGCGGGCAGACCGATCCGCAACATCTTCTTAAGCGAATCTTTGTCAATCGCCAGTTTTTTGAAACCCAACTTGCAATCATCATCCAGATTTGCCATATGATACAACACCATTACCATGGCAATATACTGCGACACGGCTGTTGCGATACCAACACCCACCGCGCCCATATGGAACACGCTGACAAAGATCAGATTGAGGAACACGTTGGCAAGACCCGAAAGCGTCAAAAAGATCAAGGGGTTTTTGGAATCGCCTTTGGAGCGCAGTATGCTTGCCGCGTGGTTATACACCATAGAAGCGGGAATGCCCACAAAATATGCACGCATATAAGGCGCAGCCTCTGCCAGCACGTCCTCGTTGGTTCCCATCAGTACAAGCAGCGGTTTTGCCATAAAAAATCCGAAAATGCCTACCGCAATACCGGTAAATATTGAGGACAGGATGGCAGTATGTACCACCTTTTGCACACCGTCGTGATCCGCGGCACCGATTCTCTGCGCCACCACAACGCCCGCGCCGACCGAAAGACCCATAAACAGGTTGACGATCAGATTGATCAATGCACCGCACGCGCCAACCGCTGCCACGGCTGCGTCCGCATTGTCCGCCCAGTTGCCCACTACCACCATATCCGCTGCATTGTAAAGCAGCTGAATGATACCCGTAAACATGACGGGAAGCATGAACAAAATGATGCTCCAGAGCATTGGTCCTTGCGTATAGTCTTTCTTTTTCTCATGTCCATACACGCGGAATTTCGCCATTCGCCCACCGGATTTCAGCATTTTCTCACCCCTTTGACATTTTCAGAAAATCAAATACAAGGGATATTATATTACATTTTTCGTGCTGAGTCAAGTATAAAGAAAAAGAAATTTACATACCCGAACATAACCAAGAGCAGAAAATTATGTCACTGCAAAAGTTGGTCTGCGTTATGTTGAAAAGCGATTCATAGCGGCGGTAATATGAAGCCTCTTGGCTAATCAAAAGCAATCCTATATTACATTTCGGGAATTGTCGAATCGTACGGAATGCTATCCAAGCCCTGCATGGCATCATACTCTTCTGCGTCTTTTTTCGTCGAAAAGGAAGCCACGTAGGCAATGTCCATCATACGGTCGGTTCCGTCAGTAAAGCAATCAATGCGAAGAAATCCCAAAAGATAATTCTTACCCACAAGCTTCACAGCCTTCACTTGACTGACATCGACAATCAGCAAATGCCACTCGCCGTCCGGCATATACTCGACCCCAATACTATCCTCACCATTTCCGTACCAGATTTGATCGGAGCTCAAAAACAACTCTCCGTCACAATCTTCTGTTGTACGATATTTTATCGCAATATATCTGCCGCATATTGTGTAAGTATTCGGTTCTATAGCCGAGACGTACATATCCTCATCAGCACCCACCATGGAGACATATTTCCCGTCGGCTCTTAATTCTGCGGCACGTATCATCTTGTTTTTATCTTCATTGTTTTCGGCGAGTGCGTTTTCATATAGTTGTTCTGCAGTGATCAAGAATAAAGGTTGGATCGGTTCTTTTTCGGTTTCCGTTTCGGAATAACTTGGAGCCATCGATTCAAGCATCTCCCCAACCAAACCGCCATACGCGATATCGCACGCAGACAGCATGGGTAAACAGAACAGTAACGCCAAACAGATTGTCAAAACATTTTTGCACATACGCATTATTTTCCCCCCCTGATATTTCCATCGAATGCAACGCAGTCCTTGAGCTCTGCCGATTTTTCAGAGATCCGACTCTTAAAGTATAACATATTTTCACTTGTTTGTAAAGCATCTTCCCACATACATCTTCCCGGTCGCCATGACATATCACGCCAAATCTTCCAAAACTCTTTTTCTACGGTTTTCGTTGACATCAGACTATAAATTTGTTATAATATTTATGTATGCAAATTTAGTTTTCGGAGGACGAAATGGCACATTCCGACGGAATTTTTGAAAAAATAGACCAATTACGCCGCGAGGTTGCGCATCACGCAAAGCTTTACTACGTGGACGACGCGCCCGTGATCTCGGACTACGAATACGACCGTATGTTTTACGAGCTGCTTGCCTTGGAAGAGGCACACCCCGAATATTTTGATCCCGCTTCGCCGACGCAGCGCGTGGGCGGCAAGCCGCTTGACAAGTTTGCCAAGGTGACACATCGCGTGCGCATGGACTCGCTCTCGGATGTCTTTTCCTACGATGAGCTGACCGACTTCGTCACACGTGTGCACGCAGAACTGCCCGATGCACTCTTTTCGGTCGAGCCCAAGATCGACGGCTTGTCCTGCTCTTTGATCTATGAGAACGGTGTGTTGGTCACGGGTGCGACGCGCGGTGACGGCATCACGGGCGAGGACATCACGCAAAACGTGCGCACCATTTTTTCCATCCCACTCACGCTTCCCGAGCCGCTGACGCTGACTGTGCGTGGCGAGGTGTATATGCCGCGTGCCGTTTTCGAGCGCATCAACCAAAAGCGTGAAGCAAACGGCGAACCACTCATGGCAAACCCCAGAAATGCGGCGGCAGGCTCCTTGCGCCAACTTGACCCGCAAATCACAGCATCCCGTGCTCTGGATATTTTCATTTTCAACTACCAGGAGGGTGACCTGTACACCGACGGACACGCCCCCCAAACGCACAAGGAAACGCTTGACCGCCTGGACGCGCTGGGCTTTCCTGCTATCAAATTGCGCACCGTAGTGCACACGGCAGACCAGATCATTGCCCATATCGAAAAGATCGGCTCTCTGCGCGACGACCTGGCTTACGACATTGACGGCGTGGTGGTCAAGGTCAATTCTCTTGCAGAACGTTCCGTACTGGGTCAGGGTATCAGCACCCCTAAATGGGCGGTGGCGTATAAATTCCCGCCCGAGCAAAAGCAGACCAGACTCAATGAGATCACCATACAAGTTGGACGCACGGGCGTGCTGACCCCCACCGCCGAGCTCTCCCCCGTCAGACTGGCGGGCACGACAGTTTCGCGTGCCACACTGCACAACATTGACTTCATTCGTGAGCGCGGCATTATGCTGGGCGATATCGTATCCGTACAAAAGAGCGGCGACATCATTCCCGAGGTGGTGTGCGCACACCCCGAAAAGCGCGACGGCACGCAGATCCGCTTTGAGATGCCCACACATTGTCCGTCCTGCGGACACGAGGTAGTCAAGGCAGAGGGCGAGGTAGCGGTGCGCTGTATCAACCCCTCCTGCCCGGCACAGCTTTCGCGCGGTATTGAGCATTTTGCTTCCAAGGATGCTATGGACATTGATGGGCTTGGTCCGCAGATCGTGGACGCGCTGATTGAAGCCGACCTGATCCACGACACGGCTGATTTGTACGCGCTCAAGGCAGAACAGATTGCAAATCTTGATCGCATGGGCGAAAAATCCGCTGCCAATCTGATTGCTGCCATTGAAAAGTCCAAATCTGCGGGGCTGGAGCGTCTGATCTTTGCGCTTGGCATCCGCAATATCGGACAGGTAGCCGCCACTGCACTTGCGCGCCGCTTTGGCACACTGGGTGCTTGCATGGATGCCACTGCAGAGGAACTTTGCGCGCTGGACGATTTCGGTCAGATCACGGCTGATTGCGTGGTCGAATACTTCTCGCGCCCGGAAAGCCGCGCACTTTGCGCAAGATTGGAGGCAGCAGGCGTATTGACCTCCTCCACCGCCGCCCCCACAGGAAACAAGCTGGCGGGACTGACCTTTGTGCTGACAGGCACGCTGCCCACCATGGGGCGCAGCGAGGCTGAGGCGCTGATCATTGCCGCGGGCGGCAAGACCTCATCCTCGGTTTCCAAAAAAACCTCTTACGTGGTCGCAGGCGAAGCTGCCGGCAGTAAGCTGACAAAAGCGCAAAACCTTGGCGTGACCATCATCGACGAGGCGGAACTGCTCAGAATGTTGTCGTAATACCAATCAGTTCGGTTGCAAGATATATCGTCTGTAGGGGGCGACGTCACACCCCCGTATAATTCTTGATCCCCTGATACACGCCCCTTGCGAACAGCCCCGGATTTTCGTTCATGAGCGCCGCGTCACCCGGATTGGTAATAAACCCAAGCTCGACAAGTACGGCGGGCATTGCCGTCTTGCGCAGCACGTACAGCCCCGAGCGCACAAACGTGCCGCGATCGGGCAAGCCCGTCACATCGGTCACTTGCGTAACGATGCTTTCCGCAAGCGGAAACGCCTCTCCTGCACGGGAATACACATACGCCTCCGTGCCCGACGCTGAGGTGATCTCGGAGGCATTGGTGTGCAGACTGATAAAGTAGTCCGCGCCCCACGCATTAGCATCCTGCACGCGTGTTCGCAAGCTGGAATTGAGTGACGTGCCAAGCTGCGTTTCGGCAGTCGGGCGTGAAAGCCGTACCTCAAAGTCGGGATCAGCACGCAACAGCGTTGCCAGCTCCTGTCCGATCCGATAAGTGATGTTTTGCTCACGCAAACCGTTCCCCTCCGCGCCGGCGTTGGGATTGACCGGATTGTGCCCCTGATCCACGTATATCTTGATTGCCATAACTACCCCCATATCGAGTTTTATTCCATTCTATGAAAGGAATTTGCCATGAGTTCCATCAAAAATCATGATTTTCCCCAAGAAAAAAATGCTATTGTTGGCGGTACGCTATATCTGGTTGCCACCCCCATCGGCAACCTTGCCGATCTTTCAGAGCGTGCGATCAAGGTACTCTCCGAAGTAGATTTTATTGCCGCAGAGGACACGCGCAACACACAAAAGCTGCTTTCGGTGCTTGGCATCTCAAAGCCTATGGTATCCTATTTTGAGCACAACAAGCGAGAGAGAGGCGAACAGATTATTGAGCGTTTGCAAAACGGCGAATCCTGCGCATTGGTCACCGATGCGGGAACGCCTGCCGTGTCCGATCCGGGGGCAGACCTTGTGGTGCTGTGCGCCGAGAGAGGCGTGAGCGTGACAAGCATTCCCGGCTGCTGCGCCGCCATCACCGCGCTGACCCTCTCTGCCCTACCCACGGGTCGCTTTACCTTCGAGGGCTTTCTCTCGACAAACAAAGCCGAACGCAGAGAGCACCTTAACAGTCTCAAGAGTGAGACGCGCACCATGATATTCCATGAAGCACCACACAAGCTGCGCACCACGCTTGCCGATCTTGCCGCTGCCTTTGGCGGAGATCGCCGCATCTCGCTTTGCCGTGAGCTGACCAAGCTCAACGAGCAGGTAGAGCGCACTACCCTGGATGGTGCGATGGAAATATACGCACAAAAAGAGCCGCGCGGCGAATACGTGCTGGTCATTGAGGGCACAACGAACGCCGCAGAGGTCGGCACATTCTGGCAGGATATGAGCATTCCCGCACACGTGCAATACTATGTGGACGCGGGTATGTCGCAAAAGGACGCCATCAAGGCAGCCGCCCGTGACAGAGGCGTACATAAAAACGAGGTGTACAGCACCATCGTAGAGCAGAAAAACGCACAAAACTGATCAATTTTTATTGTTTTAATGCACAATCCGCCCCCGTTTCCCAGCAAATAACCGCACTTGTTGCACAATTATGCATCATTTTATTTTTTTCTTGCAAAAAAGTGTTGCACACAGCGCGTTTATGTGCTATGATATTAGTATCTTTTATATCCCTTTACATAAGGAGAATTTACCATGGAAAAATGCAAAGTGGGCGTCATTGGCGCAACAGGCATGGTCGGTCAGCGTTTTCTGACCCTATTGGAAAACCACCCCTATTTTGAAGTCACCGCTCTGGTTGCCTCTCCCCGCAACGCGGGCAAGACGTATGCAGAGGCTTTGGACGGCAGATGGAAGATGACTACTCCCCTGCCCGAAAAATATAGGAATATGATCATCATCAGCTCCGAAGATATTGAAACGGTCAAGAGCCTTGTTTCATTTGTTTTCTGTGCTGTGAACATGAAGAAAGACGAGATCAAGGCACTTGAGGAGGCATACGCCAAGGCAGAGATTCCCGTTGTTTCCAACAACAGCGCACACCGCTGGACCCCCGACGTCCCCATGGTCATCCCAGAGGTCAACGCAGATCACTACGCCGTCATCGAGGCACAAAAAAAGCGTCTTGGCACCAAGCGCGGCTTTATCGCGGTCAAGCCCAACTGCTCGATCCAGGGCTACGTGCCCGCCCTGACTGCCGTCAAGGACTTTGGCATCAAGGAAATGGTGGTCACCACCTACCAGGCGATCTCGGGCGCAGGCAAGACCTTCAACGAGTGGCCCGAAATGATCGACAACATCATTCCTTTTATCGGCGGTGAGGAAGAGAAATCCGAGCAGGAGCCTCTGCGCATCTGGGGCAAGGTGGAGAACGGTCAGATCGTCAAGGCTGACGGTCCCCTGATTACCTCACAGTGCATCCGCGTGCCCGTGACCGACGGTCATATGGCGGCTGTGTTTGTCAAATTTGAGAACAAGCCCACCAAACAGCAGATCCTGGAGCGTTGGAAGACCTTTAGTGGCAAGCCGCAGGAGCTTGGACTGCCCAGCGCACCCGAGCAGTTCATTACCTACATGGAGGAGGACAACCGTCCGCAAACCAAGCTGGACCGTGACATTTACGGCGGCATGGGCGTGACAGTTGGAAGACTGCGCGAGGACTCCATATACGACTACAAGTTTGTCGCCCTTGCCCACAATACCCTGCGCGGTGCGGCTGGCGGTGCGCTCTTGTGCGCGGAGCTGCTTTACAAGCTGGGATATTTTGATTAAGTAAAAAAGATAACGGACAGAGCGCGTGCTCTGTCCGTTTTTGTTATACAGGTAAGCCATATCAATCCGTGCAATGCGGCAGGAGCAAGCCCTTGCCCTATACATTATAAATACTCCTCGATCAACGCTGCCACGCTCTTGGTGGTACGACTGATACGCTCGAGCACCACGGACATGGAGCTTTGCATGGCATAGCCGCAAAAATCGGGGGCTTCGAGCATGGCAAGATCGTTCTCGCCATCGCCCACAGTCAGAATGATGTCGGGATGGATACCGCGCAGCTCCATCAATCGACGAAGTCCCGCAGCTTTATCCACGCTTGCGTGGTTAAAGTCAATGCTCTGTATTGTAGGCATCATGCCGCGAATCTGCCCGAAAAACGCCGTCACACCGGCATCGCGCACCGCAAGCGCATCCTCGGGGCAAAAGAAATTTGCAGAGACCTGCGTAACGTATTTGATGCACGTATCGTCCACGTGTAAGACCTGCCCGTCCGTCCAAATGCGGCTTTGGGCAGTAACCCACAGGCTTTTTTCATCGTAAGAGACAGACACGTGATGCGCCTCATATTGGAATATTTCCTGCAAAAGCGCCATGGCGGTCTCGTGTGGAATGCAGATGCGCTTGATGATTTTCCCTGCCGAATCGGTTATGACCGAGCCGTTATTGCCGATCAGAAAATCGTACGGCACGTTGTCTTTTTGCAAAAACTCACGAATCGATGCAATATATCTGCCGCTGACCATGCCGAATAAATTGCCTGCGTCACGCCATGCATCGATCGCCTCTAAGTTCTCCTTGCTTACCGTACCGCCCACGTTAAGCGTTCCATCGTAATCACACGCTAAGACCTTCATACGATCACCAGCCTCCCGAAATATTCGGGACGGTGGAAATCGGGCATCTTTGTGCCTACACGGCTCCACGAGCCGTAATGCGGCACGGCAGTCTCGTCACCGCACTTATAAAAATTGCCCTTGAAGGTGTATCCCGACACGAATTTCTCCTTGCGGATACCATAAACCGCATCTAAAATTGAGAACGGGATCTCTGCGACAATGCCCCATTCCTCGTCGGTTACAAAGGGAGTGATACAAGGCAGCTGACCGCCGCTGAGATTGATCAGAGGCGTGCGGTTATTTCTTCCCACGCCGCAAAAGGACAGCAGTGTACCCTTGGCGTTCATTTCCATGTTGATATACCTGCCCGATTCGTTGTCCCACGTGGCAAAGAACTCTAAGCAGGAATCGGTATAGACAGGGGCGTTGTGCTCCTCGTACACCGCGCGCGGATTCTTTTCCTTGCACGTCATGCGCAACACAAAACCCAAGGATGGCACCATGATCAACTGCCCGTAGGCTGTGGGCATATATTCCTGTCCCCATGCATACTGATCGATGCACGCGCGCGGCACATCCGACCAATCTGTCGGGATCTTGGCGTATGTATAAACCTGATATTTTTGCATAATTCCCTCCCGAAAGCACGTTTTCTGTTTTTATTATAGCAGAAATAGAAGGGGTTGTCAATATTTGAGGGGCTGTAGAGGTTTACATTGAAGAAATCGTTTCCGTTCTGTTTTTGAGCAAGTAGCCGCAAAAAAGAACCAAAAACGGCGAATAAGATATTACGCCTCTGCGGAGGCGACTTGGGGCGCTGCCCCAAGACCCCGCTAGCTTTTGAAAAAGCTCGACCAAAACTTTCATCTGTTTCGTCCATATGGTGAAAAAGACGGCATTCCTGCCGTCTTTTTCGCGTTAAATATGATAATTCCCTTCTGCATCCAGCTTGATCGCGGTTTCAAAGAACGCGCGGGAAGCGTTGACGATATGCGCGTTATCCGCGCAAGCTGCGGTCTCATAGGACGAATGCATAGCAAGCTGCGCCATACCGATATCCACGGTAATAACAGGCAACAGCGTATCTGCAATGCTGCCCAGCGTTGAGCCACCGGGCGCATCCGAGCGATTGGCAAAGCTTTGCGTGGGCACCCCCGCCCTTTTGCACATCTCGGAGAACAAAGCGCAGGAAACGCCATCGGTCGCATAACTTTGCGAGGCATTTGCCTTGATAACAACACCGCCGCCCATGCGCGGTGCGTTTTGTGCATCCGACATTTCGGGGTGGTTGGGATGCTTGGCGTGTGCATTATCGGCGGACAGCATCATAGACGTGGGCAGCACTCGGCGCAGATCCACGCCCTGTGCTTCGCATACGCGCTCCAACACGTCACGCATCCAAAGTGCACCTGCGCCCTGCTTGGTGCGGCTTCCGGTCTCTTCATTATCAAAGCAAGCCCACACCTGCAACATATTCTCTGTCGCATCTGCTTGCAAAAATCCCTGCAGTGTGCCATACGCGCACATGAGGTTGTCAATGCGCGGTGCGGAGAAAAATGCGTTATCCCCACCCCAAACCGTAGCGGGTGTGCGATTATACAGGTACAGATCCGAGCTGATCACGTCCTCTGTATTCACACCTGCTGCCTCTGCAACCTGCGCGATCAGCGTCCCCTTGGCTTCTGCCATACCATACAGCGGCATCATATCGGTCTGCGCGTTGAACACAAACCCGTCGTTGTGCTTGCGGTTCTGGTGGATTGCCACATTGGGAATAAGAACAAGATCGCGGTCCACCTTAACGTTGACCGTTTTGATGCAGTCGCCGTTCTTGACCACCAATCTGCCCGCCAAGGATAGGGGCCTGTCCAGCCAAGTAGACAGGATCATGCCGCCGTATCGCTCAGTGTTGAGTTTGACGTATTCACCAAACGCATCCGCCTCGCAAACCGCCTTGAGCTTGAAGGTAGGACTGTCGCTATGGCTTGCCGCCAGCATGATACCGCTTACAGTCTCAGCAGGCATACGAAACGCAATGATCGAGGTGCCGTTCTGCACCGTGTAGTAACCTTGACCCGGACGGGGCTCCCATTCGTCCTGTGCACCAAGGCGAATAAAGCCCTGCTCATCCAGAATATTTGCGGCAATATCCACAGCTTGATAAGCGGTGGGGCTGTTCTCTATAAAATTCAACAATTCTCTTGTATACATATCAAACTCCTATTAAGATACGGTATCCGCACCGACTGCCTTTCCGAACAAGGTGCGGAAATCCGCATCGTGCTCGCTGTTGGCAAGTGCCCACATAGTTTTTGCAAACGCCGCCTCGGTGGTCATGTCGTAAGCCTCCAGCAAATTGAAGCGCTGCTTGATGGTAAAGCCCACGCGATAGACCTCCATATCACTGCCCTCGTGCGCGACCTGGGTCTTGATAATTACCTTGACGCCGCGCGCGGTCAGCATGGCGATCTTATCGGCAAACGCCTCGCTGTCATACACGGGAATGCCACCCACGCCAAAGCTCTCCACGATCACGGCGCGGTAGTTTTCCGCAAGATAATCGAATATGCCTGGTTGAATACCGGGGGTCAGCTTGAGCACGAAAACGCGGGGATCCAATGTGTCATAAAACACGGGCTTTTCAGCCTTGGGGGAACGCACGTAATGCAGCACTCTGCCGCCGCGTACCACCGCCACCTCGGGATAGTCCATGCTGGAAAAGGCGGAATAGCTTTTGGTGCGTGTTTTGGTCGCGCGCGTACCCTCGATCACCTTACCGTCAAACACGATATGCACGCCCTGCGCGTCCTCATCGGCTGCATATATTGCTGCGTTGAGCAAATTCTCTCTTGCATCGGTATCGCGCTGTGAGATCGAACGCTGCGCACCCGTCAGCACTATGGGCTTAGGACTTTGCTGGATCAGATACGAAAGCACGGCGGCAGCGTACGCCATGGTATCGGTGCCGTGCGTGATCAGAAATCCGTCGTATTCCTTGAATTTTTCATGCACCGTGCGCGCAATGGCAAGCCATTGCACGTGACACATATTGGTGCTGTCCAAATTGAACAGCTGCAGCGTATCGATCTCGCAAACGCTTTGCAACTCGGGAACGGTTTCCAAAAGCTCCCGGGACGAAAGCCCGGGAGCAAGACCCTGTTCGGTTGGGGTGGAGGCAATGGTGCCTCCGGTTGCGATCAGTAAGATCTTTTTCATAATTTTACTTTTCCTTTTTTGCCGCCCGCCACGGGTTCACACGTGACATTGATGCCCAAACGCTTATAGGTGCGCTCGTCCACGGGTGAAAGAATGACCGAGAAATGCGCGTCGCAACAGCGCAGCTTGTCCAACTGTGCCAATGCCAATGCAGCGTTTGCATGCGTGCCCGAGCTAATAGAAAGCGCGATCAACACCTCGTCCGAGTGCAGTCGGGGGTTGCTTTGGCGCAGATACTCAGTTTTGAGCTTGCAGATAGGCTCAAGTGCATCCGCACTGATTATCTTTTCCTCCTTGGGAATCCCCGCAAGACATTTGAGCGCGTTGAGTAAAAGAGCTGCGGAGGGACCAAGCAGTGAGGAGGTCTTACCCGTGACCACAGAACCGTCCGGCAGAACCATCGCACCTGCAGGATGGCCTGTTTGCTCGGCACGCGCAAGTGCGGCAGCAACAGCAGGGTTGTAATCAGCACTCACACCTGCCTGTTGCATGAGTATCTTCATTTTTGCATTAAGCGTGCCGTCGCTTCCCTTTTGCTTTTCGGAAACAGCAGTTTGATAATATCTGCGCAGTACCTCTTTGCGAGCTGCCTCGCATACAACCGCATCATCCTCAATGCAGAAGCCGACCATATTCACACCCATATCGGTTGGCGACTGGTAAGGAGACGTGCCCTGAATACGCGTCATAATGGCACGCAACACGGGAAATATCTCCACATCGCGGTTATAATTGACAGTAGTCTTGCCGTATGCCTCTAAGTGGAAGGGGTCGATCATATTGACATCGTCCAGATCCACGGTAGCTGCCTCGTAGGCAAGGTTGACGGGATGGCGCAAGGGCAGGTTCCAGATGGGGAAGGTTTCAAACTTGGCGTACCCGGCGCGCACACCGCGCTGATGCTCATGATACAATTGGGAGAGGCAGGTTGCCATCTTTCCGCTGCCGGGGCCGGGGGCGGTGATAACAGCCAGCGGCTTGGTAGTCTTGACAAATTCATTTTTACCAAAGCCTGCGGGGCTGACGATATGTTCCACGTCCGAGGGGTAGCCCTCGATCTTATAGTGCAGATAGCTGTTCACTTTGCGATCGGCAAGCTTGCGGCGGAAATCGTCTGCCGCTTGCTGACCCGCATAACAGGTAATGACAACGCTATCCACCGTAAAGGAGAGGTCACGGAAAATATCGATCAAGCGCAACGCGTCCTGGTCGTAGGTGATACCGAGATCGGCACGCATCTTATTCTTGGCAATATCGGCAGCGTTAACCACCAGGATGATTTCCGCCTGATCACGCAGACTCAGCAGCATACGCAGCTTACTGTCGGGCGCAAAGCCGGGCAGCACGCGTGCGGCATGATAGTCGTCAAACAGCTTGCCGCCAAACTCCAAATAGAGCTTGCCACCAAATTCATCGATGCGTTTTCTGATCTGCTCGCTTTGCAACTGCAGATATTTTTCATTGTCAAAACCGATTTTCATTGTCCTCACCCCTTAGAAACAAACCTATATTTTATTGTAACACAGTTTTACCCGATTGTAAATAGGCGGTGCGAATTTTTGCGAAATTACCCGATCAAAATACCTGCTGCACGCGCAAGTGTCTCGTATGCTGCAGCAAATTCGGCATAACCCCGCAACTTTTCACAATTCCAAGTGTTTTCTGCAAGTGCTGCCATGCGTTCTGCCATGAGGCGTCTTTCCTCGGCTATGCCCTCGGCAATGGTCGGAAAATGCGACGGAACAGTGTCGCCCCAGGCAAGCAACTGTCCCCCCAGCACATTCTCGTTGGCGGGGATTTCAATGGTTACACCGCGATAGATCGAATCGGGGTGCACGGGACGCCAACGATAGATGCTCCAGTCGAACACCTCTTTTTGCGACCAATACGCTGCAGGAGTGACCACGTACATAGGAGACCAGGAGCTGTTGATGATCTGAAAGCCGCTTTCAAGTAACTGAGGCGTGGTCTGATAGTAGTTTTCCCAGCTATGCAGGATGATATCCTTAGATACAAACTCATTGACCGCAGGCGCAAAGCCCTCCCACGCCATGACACGTTTGCCTTTCGCCGTGACCGCATCTGCCATTTTCTGTACAAAATTAGCAAGCATACGCTCAGAAAGATATCTCCTGTCCTCGGTATCAAAGTCAATGCCGCAGGACTCGGCGTATGCGCGGCAAGCCTCGTTGTTCGTCCACTTATCAATCGCCGCTTCATCACCGCCCACGTGCACGTATTCGGCATTCGGGAACATATCGCAAAGCTCGGCGAATAATGCTTGCATGGCACTCATCGCTTCTGCAGTCTGGGGAATGATGTTATCCGTTCCGAATATTTCCGGGTAAGCAAGACAGAACTGTGTACAATGCCCGGGCACGTCGATCTCGGGAATGAGAGAAATGCCGCGCTCGGCAGCGTACTTATTCAGATATGTAATGTCCTCGTTCGAATAGCTACGTCCTTCGGTAGCAAGCTTCGGATAGATCGTACTGGGCAAAGTGTAGCTTTGGTCATCGGTAAAATGCAGGTGCAAACGACTGACCTTATAGAACCAGCACAAATCCACGTAAGAAAGCAGGTAGTCAAAGGGATGCCAGTTACGCGCAAGGTCGACCATGATGCATCGATGAGCGCAATCGGGCATATCGCGCACCTCACAAACCGGCACGCTGACCCTGCCGTCCTCCACGCGCATCAGCTGACCCAAGGTGGCAAGCGCATACTGCATACCCTGCTCGTCTGCGGCAGAAAGCACCACGCGGGCGGTCTGCACACGCAGAGAATATTCCCCCTTTTGCATATCGGGATCAACACGCAGCACAACCGACGCGCCGCGTCCCTCGGTAAAGCGCACGCCCACAAGTCTTTGCGCATATCCCGCAAACGCTTTTGCAGGGCGGGCAAACATGGGATCACAGATCTCCATAATGGGCATGATGGCAAGCTGCTCATGTCTGTAAGTGATATATTTGGGATAAGGAATCAAGGCAAGTGCTGCATTTTCCATAATGTGTCCTTTCTCTCTTTGGGAATTTTATACGTTCTTTGCGATCTCTGCTGCCTTATCGGCAAGTTTTTCAAGTGCACCGTCCTTGAAAGGAGATGCCAGCCCTGCATCCTCGATCAGCTGCTCAAACGCCTTGGTGCCGCCGCATTTTGCAAACTCCAGATAGCGAGAGAGCGCAGCATCATAGTTCTCGGTCGATGCGACCAAAAATCCGATGGCAACCGTCTGCGCCAGACAATAGTCAATGTAATAGAAGGGGCTTTCATAGATGTGCATCTGATACTGCCATCTGGTTCCCTCTTCAAGGTAAGGAATACCCGCAAGCGACATATAGGGACGGTACTTTGCCTCCAGCTCCAGATAGGTCTGCTTACGCTGTGCGGGAGTCATATCGGGATTTGCATACATCAGATGCTGAAACTCATCCACAATGACTCCGTACGGAATAAAGCTGAGCGCATCCAAGAGGTGACGCTTGCGATACAAGGGAGCCTTGTCGCCAAAGAACTTGTCCATGTACTTCCAACAAAGGAATTCCATACTCATACTATGGCACTCTGCAGTCTCCATACCGCCCACGTCCAGCTCAAAGTTGTTCTGCTCGCAAGCAAAGTGAGACGCCAGCGCATGACCGAACTCGTGTGTCATAACGTCCACGTCGCCGCAAGAGCCGTTAAAGTTAGCAAGGATAAAGGGCTGCTTGTATCTGGGGAAGCAAGTACAATAGCCACCGCCAAACTTGCCATCACGTGCCTCAACGTCAAACGCCTCTGCTTCCTGCATTGCGCGCATAAAGTTACCCACAACAGGATTCATGTCATCGTACATTTCCTGCGCTGCCTTAAAAATGCCGTCTTTATCCAACATAGGCTTGGGCTGTTCTCCTGCCATCCAGATGGCATCGTCGTAGAACATAAAGGTTCCGTAGTCCATTTCCTCTGCTAACTGTTGCTTGAGTGCCGCCACACGAGGCACCAACGATGCCTTGACGTTATCGCGGAACTTACGCACCATTTCAGCGTCATAGTCCATTCTGCCCATGCGGTAGTAGCCAAGCTCAACAAAGTTCTCGTAACCCAGCTTGGTTGCAATGGTGTGGCGCACCTTGACTAACTTATCGTAAAACTCATCAAGCTGCGCAGCGTTAGCCTGCAAGCCACGACCGATCGCCTCTGCGCACTCACGTCTTGTTTCGCGGTCGCCGTCCTCAAGGTTGCCACGCAAAGCGGAAAGCGGCATGGTCTTGCCACGGAACTCGAACTGCATCTCGGACATGAACTTTGAATACTCGGTAACAATGCTGTTTTCCAGCTGCATATCCTCCACGATGCAAGGATCAAAGCACTTCATGCCAATCTCCAGCGACTTGAATATTCGGGGATTGAGCAACTTTTCCAAGGCCGCGCGGTAAGGCGAGTTCAAGAGCTGCTTACCGTACTCTGCCTGCATACCCGAAATGTGCGGACCGATCTCGTCGTAATACGACACCTCTGCACCGTAAAATTCGTCTCTGGTATCCAAGGTAAAGCGGCAGTTTGCCAAGGAAGCGGCGGTGACGTAGTCGATCAGGCTCTCCATAAGCGCGTTTTTGGCGTCGATGACATCCTCTGCGCACGTAGCGACAGCGTTCGCATTGCAAAACGCATCAAAAGCAGCCTGCGCCTCTTCCAAAGTATATCTCTTATAAGGAATTTGCGAAACCTTCATTGTATGGTCCCCCTTCTGTAAATCATTACGTCCATTATAGCACATTGCCATAGGTTTGTCTACCTTTTATGACAAAAAAAGGTGTTGCAAGCACCCGTAGGTGCTTGCAACACAAATTGGTTTTATGAAATTAGTCCTTCTTCTTGAGAACGACTGCAGTACCAAGTACTGCAACGATTGCCAGAACGCTTGCGCCGACAACGCCCTTGCAGCCGGCTGCAGGCTCCTCAGCACCGGTGGTTACTTCGCCGCCCTGCTCGGGAGCATCGGTGGTAGTGCTGTCGTCACCTTCGGTGGTTTCCGCAGGATCCTTTGTGGTCTCTTCCTCAGTGATCATCAGATCCTCGTACAGATCGGTGGGATCTTCGCCGTAGAACTCGATCCAAGCCAGGTCGAAGGTTGCACCTGCAATGCCCTCTACATCAAAGAAAGGAATGAAGCCGATGCAGCGAATGTAGTCCTGCCAAGAACCCTCGGTGGACATATCAACGACCGCATAGTTCCAACCGTCAGCTGCAATGATGTAATCATAGTAGCAGGTATCGTCAAGCTTATACTCGGGATCCTGTCTGGTCTGCCACAGAATACCGATCTCATCAGCCTTCTCATAGTTGGTGCGGTACTTCAAAACGAAGTACTTAGCATCGGAAAGCACGTTGTAAGGATACAGGTTGCTGGAGAAATATGCAAGATCATCGGTTGCGGTGAAGCGCAGGAAGGTTTCCTCATTTTCGGTTACCTGCTCAATGGTAGCACCCTGAGCAGAGAAAGTGGAGAATACGCCTGCATCTGACAGGTCTACGATCTCGCGCAGATCATACTCTTCAACCTTAATGGGATCAACGTCGGGACGCTGCGTGGGGTCAAAGACAACGCCGTCGGGCTTACCGTCAAAGGTAATGCGAGCGAAGTACAAAGGCTGCTTACCGGAATACTGACCGCCAATACCCTGGCAGAACAGAACCTGTGCATTTCTGTTGGAGTCATTTTCGCCATCAATCTCAAGAACAAATGCAAAGTTGCACTCATCGCCGTTTTCGGGATATGCATCCAGATTCAGAGCCAGCTGCAGGTCAATACGCAGCTCGTAGGTCACTCTCTTGGAGGCATCATCGTACTTGCCAACGAAATCATCGTCAGCAGACTTGTAGGTACCTGCCCAGGTAAAGGATCTGTCCTCACCGGTCACGTTGTCAAAGCCAAAGCCAAGCTCGGTATAATTGCTGGTCTTACCGTCTGCGTCAACTTCATCCAAGCCGATCTGCAGGCAGTTATAAGCAAACAACATAACGGGATCGTTGAAGTTGCAGTGATAACCTGCAAGGCAGTCAACCTCAAATGCCATATAAAGGTACTGACCATCCCAGCCCCAGTAAGCCTCGAAGAAGCCGTCCTTGATCTTGTTGTACAGTTCATCAGCCTGCTCTGCAGTATAGCCGGTAGGCTTCTGCTCATTCGCAGCAACAACAGCCAAGGTAATGTAATCCTCGTAGTTTTCAAAACGCTGATACACGTTCTTTTCGATCGTACCGTCAATCGTGGGTTTGCTGGAAAGATACGGAACAGACCACTTCATGGAAGTTTCGCCTGCTTCGCCGTTCAGAATCTCATCATTCTTTACAGCGGAATACTCATAGTAGCCTGCAACCTCAACGCGGTCTGCGGCTGCTGCGGGAATTGCGCAGATCGCTGCCAGCATAAGGATTGCAACGGCAAGAGCCATCAGTTTTTTCATGTTGCACCTCTTAAAAATTAAATTCATAAGTGACATGACGCCATCTTATTAATCTTATTATAAACAATTCCGGAGTAATTGTCAATAGATTTGTGAACAATATCCGGTGTCAAAGCACAATTTTTGCCATTTTCACTATCATGCGATATCAATCATGCTTCTTTTTGATAAATGCCGCACCCAATACAAGGATCAAGGGCACAAATCCGATAAAGGAAACAGAAGTACATCCTTGCCAATCTACCTGTCCCAATAATTCTTGAATCAATCCACCGCTAAACAACACTCCCTCTTGGTACGTAGGCAGTTGCTCCGCGTTTGTTTCCTGCATGATCGTTTCCTCGGGCACTTCGACGGAAGGAGTTGTTTCCGGCGGGAAGGTCTGAATTTCCGGCGGTACCGTTGTAATGTCTTCCGTTGTGGTTTCATCCACAGGTGCGGTGGTCTCCACCTCTGTTGTTTCCTGCTGACCATAGACTTGATCGGAGAAAGTGATTCGAGCAAAATATTCGTTTCGCTTCATCGAATACTGACCGCCGATCCCGTGACAGAACAAAATATTTGCCATTTTGTTCACATCCTCGTCTCCACTGATCTCAAATACAAATGCATAATTACACTGGTCACCCGGTTCGGGGTATCTTTCCCATCCCAATGCTTGCATAAGATCAATGCGCAACTCATAGATCACGTGTTGCGTAGACGCATCATAACTACCCACAAAATCTTCACTCTCGGGGCGATATGTGCCGCACCATGTAAAAGTGAGGTTTTTATCATTTTTATTGTCATATCCAAACCCCATTTCCAGATAAGAGTCGTCCATTCCCTCTGCGTCCACAGAGGCAAGACCGACCTGCAGGCAATTGTAAGCAAACAGCATCACCTCCGGGTCGGGTGTACAGCAGTACCCGTTCACATAATACACGTCAAATGCCAGATACAGGTATTGCCCATCCCATCCCCAATACGCATCAAAAATGCCATCCTTGGTTTTTTCATATAATTCTTCAATGCCACCAATACCGTAATTGGTTGTAGCAGTCAAAGACAGATATTCCTCATAGTTTTCAAACGGTGCATACTCTGTATCCATAATGATGCCATCGATCATCGGAGCTTGCGACAAAAGGGGCACATCCCATTTCACTGTCGCCTCACCCGCTTCTCCTCTCAAAACCTCTTCATTGTTGGGCGAGGATACTTCATAATATCCACTGACTTCCGTATAATCAACCGCAGAAATCGGCAGCATCATCGCAACCGCGACACATATCCCGATTACAATCATCAACACACTTTTCTTCATATTGCACCTCCAAATGAAGTAGTCTTGTAATTTCATTATAAACGAATTCGTCCGATCTGTCAACCATTTTTTCAAAGCGGTCAAAATTGCAAATATTTATTGCATCTTGTGCAGTTATGTGTTATAATTGACACAACCAAGTTAGCCGCACCCGAGGGTGAATGTATGTTTGATGGATTTTGGTGGGATTTTGCGAAGCAAGATATTATAAAAGCACGCCGAAAGACGCGGAAATGCATCGTCGTCGGGCAATTCGGTTTGGCTTCCGTACGGCTAAAGAAAGGATGTATCCGATATGAAGCATTTTACGTTATGCCCCTTCCCCGAATACCCCGAATGCACGCTGACAGCGTACTTGCATGATCAGAGCCCCGAATTGCAGATCACGTCTCGCCGCTCGGTCATCGTTTGTCCCGGCGGCGGATATGCGTTTCTCTCCGACCGCGAGGCGGAACCGATCGCGCTGCAATTCCTTGCACAGGGCTTTAACGTATTTATCCTGCGCTATTCGATCTGCGAAAACGCGGCGAACAACCGCCCCTTGATCGAGGCTTGCAGAACGGTCAAGTTTTTGCGCGAGCACGCAGAAGAATACGACGTTGATCCCAAATACGTGTTTATCAACGGTTACAGCGCGGGCGGTCACCTGTCGGCATCCTGCGGTACCATGTTTGATCTGCCTGAGATCAGAGAGGCAGTCGGATGCCCCGACAACGACTTGCACCGTCCTACGGGTACCGTGCTTGGCTATCCCGTCATTGCCAGTAACCATTACGGTCACGCAGGCTCCTTCAACCTGTTATGCGGCTCACCCGACGCTACCGCAGAGGATCGCGCATATTATTCGGTTGACAAGCACGTAAATGCCAAGACCGCACCCGCATTTATCTGGCATACGGCGGAGGACGGACTCGTTCCCGTACAGAACTCTATCGTTTATGCACACGCACTTGCCGACCATGGCATCAGCTTTGAGCTGCACATCTATCCATACGGACCGCACGGTCTTGCGCTTTGCAACAAGGAAACCTCTGTCGGACAAGCCCTGCTTGAGCGCCCCGAATGCGAGAGATGGATTCTTGATGCGGGACGATGGATGATGAATATGTGAAAAAAAAGTCCTGCGCATCACTTGATGCGCAGGACTTTTTTGCGGGCGATCAATGATCGCCCCCACGTTCGGGAGGGATATCTGTCGCCACACAAGCTGCAAGAATATGCGCGGGCTTATACGGCTTGATCTTGGCGGCAACTGCGGAAAGTGTTGCACCCGTGGTGACCACGTCATCTACAAGAATGACACACTTCCCTTTCAGACTCGCGCAATTTTCGGGCACAGCTTGAACGGCAGCAAAGGCATTTTTGGCTCTTTGCTCCTGCCCGAGCATCTTTTGCACGCTGCCTCCCGTGCGACGTACCATTTGGGTGGGCTTTGTCGTGCCAAGCTCTCGTGCAAGGGCTGTGCAAAGCCCTTTGGACTGATCAAATCCGCGCTCACGCAATGCCTTTTTGGATCGTGGCGCCCATACGAGCACCGTATTTTCACGCGTTTGTCCTAAGCGCAGCAGCTGCGCCTCAAGCTTTGGTGCAAGTTCGCGCGCAAGATACGCGTAGAGTTCCGCACTTTCTTTATCCTTGAGCTTGAAAATAAGACGGTTACTCACCGCGTGTTGCTTTTGCGGGTCATACTCGACCAACTTGACCAAGGTATCTACACCGTGCCGTGCAAGCATTGGTACGGATCTCTTACAATCGGATACAGGATAGCCGCAGCAATGGCACAGCGCATTCTTGTGCGCATCCCATTTGATCGCGCACGCATTACAAAGCGCAAGCGGCTGATTCTCATCTGCTCCGTCAAGCAGCACGCCGCAAGCGGCGCAGCACGGCGGAAACAGGAGTCGGCGCAATACCGTGCCCGCGCTCATCTTTCCACCTCTGTGCGCAGACGTTGCGCAAGCCCTGTGTAACGCATGGACTGGCGATTGTTGCTCACCATTTGCGCCACCACTTCTTGCCTGCCCACAAAAATGACCATATTCTGTGCGCGTGTGACCGCTGTATAAAGCAAGTTTCGCGTCAGCAGCATTGGAGGGGCTGCGTACATGGGCACGATGACGATGGGATACTCACTCCCCTGACTTTTATGTACCGTGATGGCATATGCGTGCTCCAGATCCTCTAAAGAGGAAAAGTCATACTCGACCATGCGATCGTCAAACTCGATATCCATAACGCGGTCGGCAATATGAATACGGCGAATAACACCCATATCTCCGTTAAAAATGCCGCTGCCCTGCTGACCGTCAGTCCGTTCCCATACCACGTCATAGTTGTTGCGAACCTGCATGACGCGGTCGCCCTCGCGGAATACAGTATCACGGAAGGTATACTCGCGCTTGCCTTGTGCGGGGGGATTCATGCGGCTTTGCAACAGCAAGTTGAGATGATCGGTACCACCCTCACCGCGCCGCGAAGGCGTGATGATCTGCGTGCCCGTTCTTGCCATTTCCCCATAAGTGCGGGGCAAGCGATTTTGATACAGGTCGGCTACCGTTGCCGCGATCTCGGCGTCACTTGTGCGAGGCAGGAAGAAAAAGTCGTTGTTTTTCACGCTTAAATCGGGCATTTGCCCCTTGTTGATGGCATGCGCATTGGTCACGATCAGCGACTCTTGCGCCTGCCTGAATATCTCGTCAAGGCAGACCGTGGAAAAGCGTCCGCTTTCGATCAGGTCGTGCAGCACGTAGCCCGCGCCCACGCTTGGCAGCTGATCGGCATCACCGATCAGAATAAAGCGCGCGCCCGGCTTGACTGCCTTAAGCAAGTGACACATCAACGCATTGTCCACCATAGATGCTTCGTCCACGATAATGACATTTTCCTCAAGCAGATCCTGCTGATTTTTGCGGAATTTGCCACCGTCACCCTCGTCACCCGAAAACTCCATCTCGAGCAGTCGATGAATGGTCTTTGCCTCGGTCTGTGTAGACTCGGAAAGTCGTTTTGCCGCTCTGCCCGTGGGCGCGGCAAGCGCAACCTTGTGTCCCATGCCCTTGAAAATATCAATCAGCGCACGCACAACGGTGGTTTTCCCCGTACCGGGACCGCCCGTCAATATCATGACACCGCTCTCCAGTGCTGCATAGATCGCCTTTTTTTGCATAGCGGCATACTGCATACCGCTTTTTCTTTCTTCATTTTTGATAAATGCGTGCACATCTCCCGCATCGACAGATGCACATAGCTTGTCAAGCAGCACCAACTTTTCGGCGATATAAACCTCCTGGGCATACACGCGGCTGTCGTAGAGGTACTGCGTACCGTCAAACATGGAATAGCACACACGGTTGTCACCAAGCAGGTGGCTGACCGCCCCGTCGGCAGCTGTTTCGTCCACGTTAAGCAGCTTTGCCGCCCCTGCGACCAGCTTGTCACGCGGTAAGCACACGTGCCCGTTTTGCGCACTGTTGGCGCGCAGCATATAAAGAATACCGCTTTTGATGCGCTCTTCACTGTCGCCCGCCATGCCAAGGCTTTGTGCCATGGCGTCAGCACGCTCAAAGCCAATGCCTTCAATCTCGTTGCAAAGTCTGTACGGATTGGCACGCGCGATATCCACCGCTGAGCCACCCCATTTTTTATAAATACGCACGGTCAACGCCGCACCGAAATAATCCCTGAAGAACATCATGGCTGAGCGAATGCCTGCTTTTTCGTTGAAATCCTTACCGATCTCCTTGGCTTTCTTCATGGTAATGCCCGAGATTTCGGCAAGCCACTCGGGGTGATTCTCCATGACATCCAAGGTATCTTCGCCAAAGCGCTGTACGATCTTTTGCGCGGTCTTGGGACCAACACCTTTGATCGCGCCCGACGCCAGATAGCGCAGTATAGCAGATGCGTCTGCAGGCATTTCGCGCTCGTATGACTCCACGCGGAACTGTGTGCCGTACTTGGGATTGTGCACCCACTTACCCCAGGCGTTGATGCGGTCGCCCTCAGCAATATACGGCATGGTGCCCACGACGGTAATCAGCTCGTCGTCATCCGTGCCGAAATCACAGATGGCGTAGCCGTTGTCCTCGTTGGCATAGATCACGTGTTCAATGCTGCCCGAAAGCTTGACAAGCCCGCGCTCGTCCTGCTCCTGCACTTGTTCGTAATTCTCCTGCATTTTGCCTGTGCACTCCTTTCCCTTTTGATCAGCAGATCACTCGATACTCCGCACCGTAGTATGCAAGCAGCTCCAAAATCCGCTCGCCCGGTACACCGTCATGTCCTATCACACCATACAAAAGCGGTCGATCAATCAACACGACAACACGGCGCATTCCCTTACGAAAAAATGCGGAATGTGCCTCATGCAACAGCACGTCAAGCATTTCCGCATCTTTTTCGTTTCTCAGCTCTATGGAAGCAATCACACGCCCCGACGAGAACAACGCCTCCAAGGGAAATTTGATCGCACACCACAGTCCAAACACCGCAAGCATTGACACAATCACCGCCAGCAGCGTATCTAAAATTCCCATTTTATCACCCCCGCACAGTATATGCGGGGCGATCTTTTTTTGTTAGATTAAAGCAGCTCTGCAGCCAGTACGGGTGCAAGATCTCTTGCTTCCCAAGGTGCATCCACGTCTTCTCTGCCCATGTGACCGTAAGCGGCAACTGCCGAGTAGATAGGTCTGCGCAGATCAAAGCGCTTGATGATGGCAGCGGGACGCAGGTCTACGTGACGGAGCACCGCCTCGGATATCTTGTCCTCATCCACCTTGGCAGTACCAAAGGTATCGATCATGACCGACACGGGCTTTGCCACACCGATCGCGTAAGCAACCTGTACCTCGCATTGATCGGCAAGCCCCGCTGCAACCACGTTCTTGGCAATATATCTTGCTGCATAGGAAGCCGAACGGTCTACCTTAGTCGGGTCCTTCCCCGAGAATGCACCGCCACCGTGGCGCGCATAACCGCCGTAAGTATCTACGATGATCTTTCTGCCGGTAAGTCCCGTGTCCCCCGCGGGACCGCCGATAACAAATCTGCCGGTGGGATTGACGTAGATCTTGGTGTCCGCATCGATCAGGTATGCAGGTACGATGGGCTCGATCACGTGCTTGATCATATCAGCGCGAATTTGCTCTACCTCGACCTCGGGGCTGTGCTGGGTGGAAATCACCAATGCGTCCACACGAACAGGCTTGCCGTCGTGGTATTCCACGGTCACCTGAGTCTTACCGTCGGGACGCAAATAGGTCAGTGTGCCGTTCTTGCGCACCTCGGTCAAGCGCAAAGCCATCTTGTGTGCAAGAGAAATGGGCAGAGGCATCAGCTCCTCGGTCTCGTTGCAAGCGTAGCCGAACATCAAGCCCTGGTCACCTGCGCCGGTGTCCAGGCCATCGGTGTCCTCACCCGCCTTAGCCTCCAGCGATTTGTCAACACCCATAGCAATGTCGGGGCTCTGCTCGTGGATCGAGTTGATGACAGCGCAACTGTCGCAGTCAAAGCCGTACTTTGCGCGATCGTAACCGATCTCGCGTACGGTCTCTCTTACAATGTGGGGGATGTCAACGTATGCAGACGTGGTGATCTCACCCATAACGCATACAAGTCCGGTGGTCACGAATGTCTCGCAAGCTACACGAGCCATGGGATCGGCTGCCAGCATACTGTCAAGTACAGCGTCCGAGATCTTATCGCAAATTTTATCGGGATGTCCTTCGGTTACGGATTCGCTTGTAAACAATACTTTTTTCATGTCTTTTCCCTCATTTTTATGTCAATTTCATTATTTTCAAATCAAAAATTGCAGCCATTCAATGCCGCTTGAAATGCCAAAGCAGATCAGTGTGACAATCACGCCTGCGATCATGACACCGAGCAACGCAGACAGCATAGCGCGCCAGAATTTCATATGAATGGTGGCAGCGACCAAAGAGCCTGTCCATGCACCGGTCACGGGCAGCGGAATGGCAATAAAGAAGCAAAGCCCCCAAAAGCCGTAGCGTTGGATCTTATCGGTATTCTTCTCTGCCTTGCGGCGCAGCCACGCGGCAAAGGCACGCACGAATTTGATGGGCATTTTTTCCATCCACGTAAGCACCTGACGGATCAGCAGCAGAATAATCGGCACAGGGATCATATTGCCCACGACAGCCAAAAAATAAGTCAACCACCACGGGGTTTGCGGCTCTAAAAACCAACCCAGCGGTATTGCGCCGCGAAGCTCAATGACGGGTACCATGGAGCACAGCAAAATGCCAAGCTCCTTGCCGCCGCTCATGAGAAAATCGATCAGCGCTTGTTTGATTTCTTCCATAATTTACTCCATAAGGGTATTTTCCGTTTGCGCTGCCATCAGACAAACCATTCGATCTTGCCGCCAAGCAGCACAAAGAACAGGATCAGCGACGCTGCGACCAACAACGCGCCCGCAATCGTGATCAGCAGATTGGTCCGCCACGAGCCCTTATGCGGTGTACTGTCGGACTTTTGTCCGGGCAGCTGGACGCGCGCATAGCGCATCGCGGTGGAAACGGGTTTATATAGGATCAGCACCAAAGCGGCGTTCATGACCGCCTTGGTCAGATTAAAAGGCAAAATTAAGGTGGGAAGCATAGCGGCAACGGTTGCCGTGTCAGCTCCCGGGGTATATAGCGGTACGACCAGCAAATTCATGCAAAGCATAATTGCCGTCATACTGAAAACGGCGGATACCAGACCGATCACTGCACCGAGCAGATCGCGGCGGTAGCGGTAGATCAGCGAGGCGACCACCGAAAACGATGCCGACGATACGAAATTCATGAGCATACCGTAAAAGCCGGTGTCACTGACCGTAACAAGCTCCAGCAACGCCGTTACGGCAGAAATGATAACAGCTGCCACAGGACCGAACAAAAGTCCGCCTATCGTAATGATACAGTCCTTGATGTCAAAGGTTAAAAAGGTTACCTTGATGTGGAACAGCGAGGTAGCTGCATACGCAAGCGCGCAAAACAGCGCGGTCATGACCATAAGCAGTATCTGTTCCTTGGTAGATAGTTTTTTCGTTCTTATCATAAAAAATCCCCCTTTACAATGCTTGGGGGAAAGGACAGCTCGCCCGCGTGCGGGCTTTCTTATTCTTTCCCATCCGGACTTTACCGTCGGTCAAGGAATCTCACCTTGTCGGCTTTTGCTTTCGCAAGAGTTTGCAGACTGAGCGCTTTGCATATGCTTTGCGCATTTACTGCCGGTATGGAATTTCACCAATTCTCAAAAATAAATATGGGGGATGGGATGAATTTCATCCCATCCCCCGAAGTTACGCTTTATAACGTAAAATTAGTCGATGATAGCGGAAACGACGCCGGAACCAACGGTTCTGCCACCCTCACGGATAGCGAAACGCAGACCCTCTTCGCAAGCGATGGGGGTGATCAGCTCAACGGTCATGTCAACGTTGTCACCGGGGCGGCACATCTCAACGCCTTCGGGCAGAGAGATAACGCCGGTAACGTCGGTGGTT
>JAZNBB010000035.1:0-5613 GCA_045586845.1 Eubacteriales bacterium | reverse complement strand
GTCCCCGGTAACACTCGGTGACCATAAACCGATCGCATCCTTTTAGTTTTAACCTACGAACAAGGGACTGGCACCAATTTTGCGAACAATTTTCACAAAGCAAGTGTTACAGGGGAGGGGTCTCCGTGACACCTGCGGTGTTACCGAGAGCCGTCCCCTGTGTCGCGCGCAACAACAATTTCGAGTAAAATCAAAGTGCACAGAGAACCGTCCCCTGTGTTATTGCCCCGAGGCGTACATCCGCTCCCTCGGGGCATTTATTCTGAAAAAAAGGAAAATTGCACAAAATATTTTCCCAAAAACTATTGACAAATCACAAAAGGTATGGTATACTCTGTAAAGTGTTTTGCTTTACACGAGTTTTGACGGGATGGAGTATCTCATGTTTGAAAAAAATTTGAATATTGCATACCTGCTTGACTTTTACGGTGAGGTATTGCCTGAGAGAAAGCGTACCGTGATGGAATACTACTATCAGGACGACCTCTCTCTTGCCGAGATTGCAGAGGAGATCGGCATTTCCCGACAGGGTGTGCGCGATATTATCAAAAAGAGCGAGGAGGAGCTGTTCTTCTATGAGGATAAGCTGCACCTTGCAGACCGTTTTTCCAAAGCAAAGCAACACGCGGACAGGGCGCTGACGCTGTGCCGGGAGCAAAACGCTTCCCCCGAACTGGTGGAAAGCATTGAAAAGCTGCTCGCGTCCGTACAATAAACAATTCGCATTACGTGGAGGATTACAATGTTTGAAAGCTTAGGCGAAAAACTGAGCAATGCCTTCAAGAAATTCAAAAACAAGGGAAAGCTGACCGAGGCGGACGTCAAGGCAGGTATGCGTGAGGTCAAGCTCGCGCTGCTGGAAGCAGACGTTAACTTCAAGGTCGTCAAAGCCTTTATCAATACCGTATCCGAACGTGCCGTGGGGACAGAGGTCATGGAAGCCCTCAACCCCGGTCAGCAGATCGTCAAGATCGTCAACGAGGAACTTACAGCACTGATGGGTGGCTCACAATCCAAGCTCACCATTGCCTCCAAGCCTCCCACAGTCATCATGATGGTCGGTCTGCAAGGTGCGGGTAAAACCACCCATGCAGGTAAGCTTGCGCTGATGTACAAAAAGCAAGGCAAGCGTCCCCTCTTGGTCGCGTGTGACGTGTACCGTCCCGCAGCCATCAAGCAGCTGGAGGTCGTTGGTGCGCAGATCGACGTACCCGTATTCCAGATGGGTGATAAGGAATCCCCTGTAAAGATTGCCAAGGAAGGCGTAAAGCTCGCAATGCAAAAGGGCTACGACATGGTGTTTGTAGATACTGCGGGCCGTTTGCAGATCGATGAAAAGCTCATGGAGGAGCTGCAGAACATCAAGGCTGCGGTAAATCCTGCAGAGATCCTTTTGACGGTGGACGCTATGATCGGTCAGGAATCGGTCAACGTGGCTGACACCTTTAACAAGCTGCTGGACATCACGGGCGTCATTCTGACCAAACTGGACGGCGACACCAGAGGCGGTGCGGCACTCTCTATCCGCTACGTCACGGGCAAGCCCATCAAGTTTATCGGTATCGGCGAGAAGATGGATGCCATTGAGCCCTTCTACCCCGACAGAATGGCAAGCAGGATCCTCGGTATGGGTGACGTGCTGACCCTGATCGAAAAGGCGCAGCAGCAGTTCGACGAGAAAAAAGCAGCCGAGATGGAGCAAAAGCTGCGCTCACAGACCTTTACGCTTGACGATTACCTCGAGCAATTTGATCAGCTCAAGAATATGGGCGACCTCAATCAGCTTGCGGGGATGATCCCCGGCATGAAGCCCGGTCAGCTCAAAGACGCAAAGGTGGACGAAAAGCTGCTGGCGCGTCAGCAGGCGATCATTCTCTCCATGACCAAAAAGGAACGTGCAAAACCCGAGCTGCTGAATGCTTCACGCAAAATACGCATTGCAAAAGGCAGCGGCACCACGGTTGAAGACGTCAACCGCCTGCTCAAACAGTTTGAGCAGATCCGCAAGCTCATGAAGCAATTTTCCGACATGGGCAAAACCAAGAAAGGCAGACGTGCCTTGGGTAAGATGAACATTCCGTTCTAAATCAATCGGAATTCATAAAAAATATATAAATCAAAATTTTGGAGGAATTTTACCATGGTAAAAATCAGACTGAGAAGAATGGGTGCTAAGAAGGCTCCCTTCTACCGCGTAGTTGTTTCCGACAGCCGCAGCCCCAGAGACGGCCGTTTCATTGAGGAGATCGGTTATTACAATCCCATGACCGCTCCCGAGGAAATCAAGATCGACGCCGACAAGGCTAAGAAGTGGATCGCTAACGGCGCACAACCCACTGATACCGTAAAGGTTCTGCTCAAGAAGACCGGTATCACCGAGTAATCAAGGGCGAGGTTTAGCATGACGGATTTGAAAACCACCTTGCGTGATATTGCAGCCGCCATCGTGGACCACCCCGATGACGTCACTGTCGTCAGCGAGGAAACAGAGACAACCATCACCCTGACCCTGAGTGTTCATCCCGATGACATGGGCATGGTAATCGGCAGACAAGGCAGAATTGCCAAGGCGATCCGCACGGTTATCAAGGCAGCCTCCACCGGTATCAACAAAAAGGTCAACGTAGACATCAGATGATGAAAAAAGAACGGCACAACGTGTGCCGTTCTTTTTTCATCATCTGATGTCAGTAAAAAAGGGCGCGATGCGAGACTTCCTTATCAGAAGTCTTGCATCGTGCCTTTTTTACATATCTCTTCTTCCTTCAAGCGCCTGCATGAGCGTGTACTCATCGGCGTAGTTAAGGTCTGCGCCCACCGGGATGCCGTAGGCAAGACGTGTGACCTTGATGCCAAGCGGCTTGATCAGGTGTGCAAGATACATTGCCGTCGCGTTTCCCTCGATATCCGCGTTGGTAGCGAGAATGATCTCCTTGACCGTGTCGTCCTCAAGACGCGCCAGCAGCTCCTTGATCTTGAGCTGCTCCGGGGTGACACGATTCATAGGCGAGATCACGCCATGCAGCACGTGATAAGTGCCGCGATAGTCCTTAACACGCTCCATTGCCATGACCGCTTTGACATCGGTCACCACACAAACCACGCTTTGGTCACGGTACAAATCGGAGCAGATTGGACAAAGCTCGCGGTCGGTCAGATTCTGACACACCGGGCACAGGTGAATGGATTGCTTGGCTTCCAAAATCGCCTTGGCAAACTCCTCTGCCTCCTCGTTCTCCATTTCAAGCACCGCAAATGCCATGCGCGTAGCACTCTTGCGTCCCACACCCTCAAGGCGGGCAAACTGCTCCTCCAAGCGGCGCAGAGCTACCATGTATTCCGCCATATCAGAACATACCGGGCAGACCCATGCTGCCGGTGATCTTTTCCATCTCTGCTGCGTTGGTGGTTTCCACGCGCTTGATCGCCTCATTGACTCCTGCCACCAGCAGGTCGGTCAGCGTCTCTACATCATCGGGGTCCACAATCTCGGGATCGAGGTCGATAGAAAGGATTTCCTTTTTGCCGTTGATCTTGACGGTCACAACGCCACCGCCAGCATTGACTTCATACTCGCGTGCGTCCAGTTCCTCCTGCTTTGCCGCCATATCCTCCTGCATTTTTTGTGCCTGGCGGATCATGGACTGCATATTCTGCGGTCCGCCGCCCATGCCTTTGGGAATGTTTGCTCTCATGATTTATCTCCTTAAAATTTATTTATCAGTTCTCTTGTACGCTCTCAAGTATCTCGTCGATAACTGAGTTTTGCGCACCGCCCTGCCCTTCACATTCGAACAGGACCTGCTTGGGGGTGACTGTGGTGTTGAGCAGACTTGACAGAATACTGCAAAACGTTGGTACTGCATTGTAGCTCTGCGCCATCTGAATATCAAACTCCGAACCGAATTTGAGCACCACGTTGCCGTTCTCATCCGAGTACGCCTTTGCCGCGTAGTAAAATCCTGCTGCCAAGGGGTTTGCCTTGGTCATCTTGTCAAGCACCTGTGCCCATACGCGCAAGGGGCGCAGGGTACGCTTCTCCCCTGCAGGCTCGGGCTTTTTGAGCTTGGGAATGCGAGGAGCGGTGGTTTCTGCAGATGCGGGCGAATCGTGATGCGAACCGTCGGGGACGCCGGTCCCTACGGGGTTAGGTTGCACGGGCGATTCGTGAATCGCCCCTACTACAGGGGCGGATGTGGCAGATGCCACGGAGATCTGCCCGAAGGCGATCTTATCCTCCAGCGCCGCAATGCGCGCAAGCAATGCCTCAGGGGATGTTTCCAGCTCGGGGTCACACATACGTACCAGCGTGCTCTCGGCAACGATGCGCTTAATAGCGTTTGCCCTCTGCATAGATAGGAGTGCTTGCTCCAGCAGCGTGCAATGGTACAGCAACGTTTGGGATTTAAAGTGCTTTGCCACCTCTTGCATGGCAGAAAGCTCACTGTCGGTCAGGTCAAGATAGGCTGCGGCATCACGCGCGGTGCGCAGCACCAGCATTTCACGGTACAAACCAATCAGATCCTGCCAGAAGATGGCAATATCCTTGGAGGATTGCACCACCGCATCGATCATAGCAAACAGCTTATCATAATCACGCGCCGCAATGGCACGTACCGTCTCCATCATGCTGTCCCTGCCTGTTGAGCCCGCAGTCTCGTTGACGGTCTGCGTGCTGATATGTGCACCCGTGCCCGCGCAAAGCTCCAAAAGGCTGATCGCGTCGCGCATGCCACCCTGAGCCATTCTGCCCAGCAGCACAGCTGCCTCGGGATCAAGCGAAATCCCCTCTTGAGATGCAATATAAGAAAGGCGTTCGGCAAGCACGGGGGTTGCAATTCTGCGAAAATCATAGCGTTGGCAACGGGAAATGATGGTAGCAGGCAGCTTTTGCAGTTCGGTGGTCGCCAGGATGAATACAACGTATTCCGGCGGCTCTTCCAGCGTCTTAAGCAGCGCGTTGAACGCGCTTGCCGAAAGCATATGCACCTCGTCTATGATGTAAACACGCTTTTTGAGCGAGTTTGGGGGATATACCACCTCGTCGCGTATGTCACGAATGTTGTCAACACCGTTGTTGGAGGCAGCGTCCATTTCCAAGACGTCAGTCGCGCTGCCCGATTCAATGGCACGGCAAGCGTCACAGATAAGGCAAGGAGAACCGTTTTGCGGATTCTCGCAATTGACCGCCTTGGCAAGGATCTTTGCGCAGGTGGTCTTACCCGTCCCGCGTGAGCCGCAGAACAAATAGGCGTGCGAAAGGCCGCCCGTTTTAGTCTGATACTGCAGTATCGACGTCACGTGCTCCTGACCGCATACGTCCTCAAAACGCTGCGGACGCCATTTTCTGTACAAAGCCTGATGCATAACACTCTCCATGCCGCCAACGGCGGCTCCATATAATCATAAGTAAACAAATACAGCACCTTGCCGCAAAACAAGACCATACACCTCAAAATCGAATGTCGCCCCTACGCGATCTTCGTACCTCCTGCTCAAAACAGGCAACCTCACGGCACACCAAGGTAACCGCTTAATGCTGCTTGGTCCCCCACCTGACATGGTTCACAGCCCTCGATTGCGTAAGACCCGTTTCTCATCACAGCAGATACG
>JAZNBB010000034.1:0-7990 GCA_045586845.1 Eubacteriales bacterium | reverse complement strand
AATTCAATAACAATCCCGATGTAAGTGGTCTGACCACATGTTTGACCACTTACAGAAAATAGTGAAAAAATCATCAACGAGATGTGGCTCAGTTTGGTAGAGCGCCACGTTCGGGACGTGGAAGTCGCAAGTTCGAATCTTGTCATCTCGACCAAACCTTACTAATTCGAACGTTCGAAATTCAAAACGAATTGTGAACGGATTAGTAAGGTTTTTTCTATATTGTACGATTGATTATCGGTACTATCATTCTATATCTGCCTTGCATAATCTTGACATTTCCCCTTCGTTATGATATAATTTATTTGGCTTCTTCAGATAACGAGAAATACGTATAAATGTAAAAATTGAGGTGGAATAATGGCAAAGTCGCAACAGGTCAGATTATTGGAAAAGCAAATTAAGCAAGACAAAAATGCTGAACGTAAACGAGAGAGAGAAGCTCGTCAAGAGGCTATACGCATGAGAGCTGCATCCGTAGTAAACGGTCAGCCTTTTGTTGCGGGTTTCCGAATCATGGATGCTACAGCTGAAGAAGTTTTGAAATGCTTACTTGGATGCAAAAACGGTGAATCAAATCGTATTGAGTTTGATGATAGTATTTTGCCTGATTATGTTCATTTCTCTATTGGCATAGAATTGGAAAAGCTTGTTCAATATGGAATGATTGGAGGCTTGATCTCCTATGATAATGGCGGTTGGTGCGATCTCCTCCCTACTGCTCTTGTCTATTTTGAAAATAAAGATAACGCATTGCGTCAACAGGAGGAAGAAAAAAAGAAAATGTCACACGGAAATATTACTAACTATGGCAATATTGTATATGGAAACGTAACAAATTCCACATTGTCAGTTGACAATTCCATTCATGAAATAGAGCGAATGATTGATGAGCATGGCGGAGATGATAAGGCTGAACTGCTCGAATTATTAGAGGAAGTTAAAGAGCTTATTGACAATATGCAGACAAGTCGTAATATTCCCAAACAAAAGAGACTATTTCAGCGGATAAATGACCATGTTGTAAGACATGGTTGGCTCTATGGCGCGATTGTTCAACTTTTAGGCACCGCTGCAATGACCATGTTGGGATCATAACAGAGTGATAGCATTACCGAAAGGCGATATATCAGTGATATATTATAATCCCGATTTTTTAGCCTTTCGTTGTGTCCAGTGTAGCATAGGTCTCGCAGATGTAAACGTAAAAAAATATCACCGAAAAATGAAAATAGATATAGAACAGCCAGGTAGCAATACCTGGTTTTTTCTATATCCAAAAGCAATATTTTTTTGTGTACTGAAAGTCATCAATATTCTTGCCTCCTTTGCAAAATGTTTGTGTGGTAACTACATTTTACACCTTGGTGAGAATATTGTCTATACTTTTTTCGAGTGTTGCACTTGATATTATAACATGCCGTCCCCCTCCCTCCCGGAGGGAGGCTTTAGTAAGCTATCGCTTACAAAAAAACACCACCAAAGAAGATTCCTTGGTGGTGTTCGTGCTTTTTCCCGCTAAGAATGCAGATATGGCGCGTCAGCCTTTTTGTTTGATCTGTTATCTTTATCTTTTTTCTTTTATTTGATCTTTAATCGTTGATCAGCCAAAGAATGCTCTTGCGCATATAGCGGGCAAAGATCCACGTCAAAACCGCAAGATACAACGCCGTGGCAAGCAGCAAAGCAATCAGCACGTGCCATGGGTTGCACACGATCCAGCGACCGACGATCAAGCGATACGCCGTGATCCCCGCGCCGTACAAAAGCAGCGCACTGCACAGGGATACGCCCAACCGCAGCACGTATTCGTAAAGCAGCATGGCAAAAATACGCCAACGCGACACACCGAACAGCTGCAAAAAGCCGATCTCTCTTTTTCTGTAGAATAGCTCGACATCCACCTTGGAGCGGATGAAAATGCAGAACAGGACAAAGCAAATGGCAAATATCCCGAGCAAAAAGAACGACATGGTGCTGAAATACTCCTGCATATTGCGCCCCATGCGGTCAAGCGCGTTAATACCTGTGACGCGCTCCTGCCCACGGATGGCATCCTTGAAGGCATTCCATGCGTCGCGGTCGTCGTAAAGCCCCGGATAGTATCCGATCACCCGATTGTTTTCCTCGGACTCCTGCAGCGTGCCGATCTCGGCAAGCAGATCGTAATCCATATAAATATGCTTGCCGTAATTGCCGTTGTAGTAGGGGTCGCTGCGGTAATTGGTCAAAAAGCTGTCGCTGCGATCGGCGTCATAGGTCTTGGCGTCAAGCGAATACAGAATGCCCGATACGGTCAGCGTCTTTCCCATAAACGCGATTTCCGTGCCGATCTTGGCTGCATACTCCGCGTCGGTGGCGCAATCGCTCAGATATTCCCTGCTGACCAGCACCTCGTCCCGCGTTTTCGGATAGCTGCCATATTGGATCATATCGTCCAGTGCAAGCACCGAGGCGGTCGGCGCGGGGAGGTACAACGCGCTGACGCCGTCCTGCTCTGCGTTGTACTGCTTGTATATCTTGCATTTCTCCGCATACTTGGGATCTAACTTGTCAAATGCCTCGCGGTTGATCTGAAAGGCGTCGTAGGCATAGCCCTGCTTGGCGTATCCCATATACTCGTCGCCAAAGCTATTTTGCAGCGTGGATATTGCAAACAAAAGCAGAAATACCAGTGCAAAGGAGATGTACGCGGTGGGCCTGATGCGTGTAAATCTGCGTTTGATGACAAAGGGCAGCATCCGCATCCCCTTGATCTTGTCCCCTTTTGCCTGCAAAGCGCCACCCTGCGGGATGGGATTTTGGGTGACCTTATCGATCTTACCGTACAGTAAATGGATGCAGGCATGACAAAGGTGGTCAAAGCATTGCTCGTGGGTCGCCACGATGACCGTTCTCCCCTCACCTGCAAGGCTTGCAAGCAGCTCGGCGATAATAGCGGAGTTTTTCTTATCCAGGGACGCCGTCGGCTCATCCGCCAAAATCACCTGTGGATCACGCAAAAGGCAACGCACCACCGCCACGCGCTGCCGCTCGCCGCCCGAAAGCTCGCCGGGGTACTTATGCAACAACGTCTCGATGCCCACACGGCGGGCAAGCATCTCGATTTTTGGAAGGTCGTCACACACAAGCCGCAAATTGTCAAGCACGCTTGCGTCGCCAAGCAGCAGGCTATATTGGAAAATATAGCCCATGCGCAGCGTTGGCTGCTTGACGATCTCTCCCTCAAAGCTTTTTTCCACACCACCGATGATATTGAGCAGTGTGGTTTTGCCGCAGCCGCTAACGCCCTTGATCACGTATAGCTTGCCCGGCTCAAAGGTATAGCTGACACGGTCCAACACGACTCTGTCATACTGCTTTGTGATATTATCAAGCCTTAACATTGCCGCACCTCCTATATCAGATCCCGCGCGCTGACGATATTTTCATACCACGTGCGGTATCGCAGCGGACGCAACAGCAAATGCGAAAGCGCGAAGCAGGACAAGCAAAGCAAAAGCAGATACAAAGCCAGCAGCACGGGATTATACGAAAACAGTTGGAACTTGAAGATCATATAGTGCGCGTTGATGGCATTGCCCGCAAGCGTCAGCAAAAACGCGCCTCCCATGCAGCAAAGCCCTATGACCAGCAGCCTTGCAATGCTTACGTTGACAAAGCAGGAGATCACGCGCCCCAAGGGATATCCCGCATAGTTGAACACCGAAATAAACTTACTGTTATAGGATATCTCGGTTTTTTGAATATTGATAAAGAATAGCACCGAGAACAACAAAATCAGCAAGGACGTGGGCAAAAGCAGCATGCTCATATTGGAAAACAGGCTTTCCAGCTCGTAGTTGCGCCATCCCGGCTCAATTCTTGCCCCGAGAGATTGCAGCTCCTCTGCACTTTGCTCGTAAAATTGCATCATATCACCGTAGGAATCGAAATACACCTTATACGTGCGCTTATCCCCCGTGGCGTGATACAACGGATCTTGCGAAAGCTCCCGCGCAAGCGAGCTGCTGATGAAATAGACGTTCCGCAGCGCCTGCCGCTCCTGCTTGGTCTCATACTTGAAGTTCCCTGCATTGGTGGCGTTGAGATACTCCGCCTGCATGGCGTCCAGGTCTCCTAAAACACCCACCACCTCCAGCTCGGTCTCTCCGATCGGGAACAGATCGTATTTCAGCTTTTTACCGATCACGCGCTCCAGGTGCCGCGGGCTGAGCTGCTCTGCCATCTGCTTGGTGATAATGATCTGATCGGGACCTGTAAAGTACTCTCCCAAGATCAAGCAGTCCACAAGCCCGAAATCCTCTGCCTTGTCGGGCAGCACGAAGGGATACACGCTTTTGGTATATGCCTCCATGCCCTCGATAATGCCGCCGCCGTGCTGTATGGGATGATATACGTCGGGCTGGCTTGCCTTGCAGTTAAAGGCGACGTCCGACACACCCTTGCCCGCGCGGATATACTCCAGCGCAGCCGTCCCGTCCCCCGTGGTCTCGACGTGCAGCATGTTGATCTTATAGGCAAACTCTACGCTGGCGTTGGTCTTGTTGGTGGGCGTGTCCGCCAAGAAGCACAACGTGAACGCGAGCAGCAAAAACACGGCGAAAAGCACCTCTGCGCGGCGGTTTTTCCGCTTGGAGCCAAACCATTTGCGCAAAAGCCTGCGCAGCACTCTGCCGCTTTTCTCTGCGACAGGCTCACCCTTTTTCGACCTGTGCCCCGTCGGCTTGCCCTTGGCTTGCTTGGCGTACGGCTTTTTCTCGGCGGGGGCAGCGGGGGCATCCAAGTAGCGATGCTCCTTTTCAAATTCCAGCACGTGATCCGCATACTGCCATGCAACCTGATCATGCGACGCGCATACGACCAGACAATCCCGGCTAAGCTCGGCAAGCAGCGCGAACACACTTTGCTTATTTTGCTCGTCCAACGCCGCGGTCGGCTCGTCGAGCAGCAATATCTTTTTCTTGCTAAGCAGGGCGCGCGCCAACACCAAACGCTGCCGCTCGCCGCCCGACAGTGACAGGGGCAATTGCTTTTCCTTGCCCGCCAGACCAAAGCGCGCCAGCACCTGCGTAATGGCTTGCGCATCCTGCTTGACTAAATACAAATTATCCCACACGTTGAGATAATCCACAAAAAACGGGTCTTGGGTGATATACTCGGTATATGCTCCAAGCGACGCCGTATCAATTTGTCCGACAAACGGCGTACCGTTTATCACGATCTCCCCCGCCTCAAAGGGCAGCAAGCCGCAAAGCACGTTGAGCAGGGTGGTTTTTCCGCAGCCGCTCTCGCCGTATAGCAGATAAAAGCCACTGTCGGAAAAATCATAAGAAAAGTCGTGCAAAACGGACAGTGTGCCGTATGCCTTGGATATGTTTTTACAGTAAATCATACTTCATTCTCCGTCATCAATGTGCATGCCGTTTTGCGTGGCAGCATCACCAACCGTTTCTGGGTTAATACTCCGCATGCTCCAGACGCTCCAGGCATACCGCAAGCCTTGCAAGATCCACGCCCGCAATGACCTTGTCGTCATATTCGGTGTTTTCAAACAGGAAATCGCAGTTGTCAAGCACACCCTGCTCGATGCGCTTCAGCTCGGCATAAAGCGCAACCTGCTCCTCTGTTGCCTCTCCCGCATCGATCATGTCGGAAAGCTGGCTAAAACCAAACGGCTTATCGGCGTCCTCAAATAATACGTCAATGTGTATGGCGGCAATGGTGCCGAGATGTGCAACATATCCGACTTGGAAGGTATATCCATCCACGTAGTCATATTCGACAGCGTTGGTTCCCAAGCTTTTGTTTTCCACAAGCATACCGGAGGATGCAACGGAGCCATACGGTCCCGCCTTGCAAGGGTCTTTTTGGTTCAATGCCTGACGTATGAGCGAAAAGAACAAATCCTCATCTATTGTTTGCAGCTCAATATCATCCTTGCCAAGTGCGAGCAGTTCTTCTACCGTCATATGCTCCTTTGCATTATAGCCCAAGAGATTGGAGATAGTTTCCATGTCCTCCCCTCTGCCCTGCACCGTACTATTTCTTCCCCAACTGATAAAGGCAGGTCCGTCGGGATATTCCTCTGTTGTACTATAGCGAATATTTTTCACCTGCCATAAATAAGGAGATTCATCATATTTTCCGATATTCTTGTAGGTATAAGAAAACGTATAAACCCACCCGTCATCGGTCACGTGCATTGCAACCTTTTGCTTATAAGGAAAATGCGGATGTTTGTCTTTTCCAAATTGATGCTCAGAATCCTTGCAGGAGGCAAATGATATCATCAAAATACAGATTAGAAACAAACAACCGATCTTTAATCTATTCTTTCCAAACATAGTTTTTCTCCTTATTATTGTGACAATCTCCCTGTAAGACCTATAGGTCTTACAGGGAGATACCTACGGTTCAACTATATTAGTGCAATAACATATTGCATCAATCAATATCATATTTGAAAATCAATCAATCCAATATCTATAGTACAATAGCCCCGACGGGATATTGTTTGTTGTGTCACCTAATTTCCATTGAACCTTTGCGTCGATATACAGTTCAACTCCCGGTGCGTACTCGATGATTTCAGCAATTGGATACAGTTCCACTCGTTCATAGGATATAACTCGGTAATCACCCTCGGAATCACGACCAAACGTACCAATATATTTGCATACTTGGTCGTCCTCATAGCCATCAGCACTGCTCTTGTCTTCTTCCATTAGCATAATTGTTATAGTACGATTGGTATTTCTAACAAAACCATCCGGCATACAAAAAGAGGTGACATAGAAATAAACACCTACATTTCCCGAGTCAGGATTTGCGAACTGTGAAGTTAGGTTTTGAGTCTCATCTCGCCCCCACTGTCGTGTGACATACTGAGGAGAATCGGTATAGCCGGAATATCCATAGTGGTCAGCAAACACTTCGATGCAAGCCATACTGCAAAGCACCACTGCAAGCAGAATGGCAATAACTGTTTTCTTATACGATTTCATGGTAACCGCCTAAATTATTTCAATGTAAATTGTGATATTAACGCAGGACAAACCATTGAAATTGTTGCCCATTGGACTCTCCTCCTTCCCCAAATCGCATCGCCATGTCAAAACAAGTCTTCCATATCCTCCACGCAATGAACGCTTTCCTCGCGTATCAGAACCCCATGCATATTCAATTATGCTTTCATGGTAATTATAACATATATTTCCAGCCTTGTCAATGCATGTTTTGTATAAATTGTCCGTACTAATTTCATGCATTCTGTTAAGAGCAAATACTACATAACGGTGGCAAGGACGGTGCCTTGTATGCGTCCGTTGTTACATTGTGCCGAAGGCGGGCGTTCGCATTTCGCCTTTGTCGCAACATTCCTCTCCGACACGCAACGCCCCACCAATTCTGCATTCTGCATTCTGCTTCATTCTGCTTCATTTTGCTGCATTTTGCCCGCTGCATTTCTTTGATTTCCTCTTGCACTGCGGCGACAAATGTGCTATACGTTGAGCCAAGCCACGCGGGTCATATCCTTGTAGCTGCCTGCCGAAAAGCCCTTGTGCGCGCGTGCGGTGGGACTTTTGACGTAGGCGTTGGACACCACGTGCGCCAGCTGCGAGGTAAAGGCGATCATGCGGTCATGCTCGTCCGCCGTGCTGACCGTGATCGAGCCAAAGCCCATGGGGGCAAGCAGATTTTTGACCTTGCCAAGCAGGGCAATGTCATCATAGGTGGGGGGCACGATGACCATAGGCGCGCCCGAGAACAGGTTTGCCCGCGCGTACTTGACGCCCGAGTTGTGCGTGCCCGACCAAAATCGGCTTTGAGAGCAATCTCAAAGCCCTTTTTGGAAAAAGAAAACCCCGCCATAGTGGCGGGGTTCAATAAAGGCTATGCCGATGAGAGGAAATCCTCCAAATATGATATAATTAGTTTGACCTGCCAGTCAAAGTAAAAAAACATATTTGGAGGATTTATCTATGAG
>JAZNBB010000033.1:0-1867 GCA_045586845.1 Eubacteriales bacterium | reverse complement strand
GCGGACGGCCACGCGCATAGCCAGCTCGGGCTTGTCCTGCATCAGGATGCGATACTTGGTCTCCTTCAGACCGCCGACCCAACCGGAGTGAGTACGATAGTACTTATCCTCCATCTTGTTACCGGTCAGAACAGCCTTGCCAGCGTTGATAACGATGACGTTATCGCCGCAATCAGCATGGGGGGTGTAGGTGACTTTGCCCTTGCCGCGCAGCAGGTCGGCAACGATGACGGCGGTCTTGCCCAGGGGCTTGCCGGCGGCATCAACGACATACCACTTGCGCTCAATGTTGGCCTTGTTTGCCATAAAAGTGGACATGGTGTTTTCCTCCAAATTTATATTGTTATATTGCTTTACATTTTCGAGCTCCCTTGTTACAATCGGGAGAGAGAAAACGAACATACTTATCGCGCAAACGCGCAAGGATATTTATAGCATAGCTTTTGATTTTTGTCAATGGCAATTTGATTTACGATAAAAACATCTGCTGTTTTCTTACGATTTCTCTCATTTTCTCTTGATTTCTCGTATCGCAATTTCGGATTTTGTTGTTGGAGGAGGGACAGACTATGCAGCAGCTATTAGGCCGCGTCCGCCGATGTATAGAGGATTACCGCATGATTGAGGCGGGTGACCGCATTGCAGTGGGTGTCAGCGGCGGAAAGGACAGCCTTGTGACCCTTCTTGCTTTAGCGCGTTTGCGCCGCTTTTTGCCCACATCTTTCACACTTGAAGCCATTACGCTGGATATGGGCATGCCCAACATGGACTATACCCCCGTGGCGCGGCTATGCGAGGAGTTGGAAGTGCCCTACACCCGCATTAATGTGCCTGTTTATGAGATTCTCTTTGAAGAGCGTAAGGAGAAGAATCCCTGCTCCCTATGTGCAAAATTGCGGCGCGGCAGCCTTAATACGGCACTGACGGAGCGTGGCATTTCAAAAATTGCGCTGGGACATCACTATGATGATGCTGTGGAAACGCTGATGATGAACCTCCTCTTTGAAGGGCGCATCGGGTGCTTCCAGCCTGTCACGTTTCTTGACCGTACAGGGGTGACACAGATTCGGCCTTTGCTGTACTGCCATGAGGATGAAGTGCAGCGGATTGCCAATCGGGAAAAACTTCCTGTGGTGCATAATACCTGCCCTATTGATGGGCATAGTCGTCGCCAGGAGGTAAAGGAACTTCTGGCTACTATGGAAAAGACGTATCCTGACCTTAAGCAAAAGATTTTCGGCGCAATGCAGCGTTATCCTCTTTACGGTTGGCGTGACGGTGGGGAGGAACGCTAAAAAAGGCCGCACCTTATGGCACGACCTCTCTTTGGCAATATTGATTATGTACCCCCCAGCACCCACTTCATCAACAGTAAAAGCCCCAGTCCGGGGACTCCCAGCAGAGCAATGGTGAGGGCATTGAAGAGGTTGAGCCCCAGGGAAAGCCCTGTGTAGGCGGTGGTAAGATTCACTGTCCACAGTGCGCCAAAGCCAAGTGCAGTGTTTACCACGGTGCGTAGCGCCAGCTTTAGCGGTGTTTTAAACAGACGAATCATAGCCACAGCTAAAAATAACAGTACTAGCCCCAGTGCGACGGATTCTACAAGGGACATATGGGTCCTCCATTCATAACGGCTGCTGCGGCGTACTCCTCGGTTGCAATGGCAGCAGGCGGTGCAGATTTAATCACGGGGACGGCTTGAGGAATGATGCGTTTGGGGCCGCCTGTGAGTTCCTTGATGCACCGCAGCACATACGTATAACGGGCGCGCAGCGCGGCAATTTCGTAGATGCATGCGTCAATCAATTCGCTCTCATAGGTGTAGTTGAAACGGTCATAGGCATCTTTAAGTCGGAGGCCAAGCGGT
>JAZNBB010000032.1:0-11640 GCA_045586845.1 Eubacteriales bacterium | reverse complement strand
GACCCACGGGACCCATTTATGGGTAGTAAGTAACAGTTGCATGGCTGGCAGGCCAATTGAAGGCGCACTTGTGCGCAGCCAGTATTATTAGGGCTATGCCCGAAACTGAAATACCCCCCGTTTTACGGGGGGATATTTATTTTTTATTCAAATTATTCTGCTTTGTTTCTGTCTCTCATGCTGCGCTCGATGACGCGGTCTGCGTCGCGCTTGGCAGCATCATCACGCTTATCATACAGCTTTTTGCCTCGGCAAAGTCCGATCTCGACCTTGACGTGTGAGCCGCTGAAGTACAGCGACAACGGAATCAACGTAAATCCCTTTTGCGCCACCAACCCGTGCAGCTTCATGATCTCCTTTTTGTGCATAAGCAACTTTTTATCACGCAATGGGTCTTTATTAAAGATATTTCCCTGCTCGTATGGGCTGATATGCATACCCTTAACAAACAGTTCGCCGTCCTTGATATCACAGTAGGCATCCTTTAAGTTGACCTTGCCTGCGCGAATACTCTTTACTTCTGTGCCATACAGTGCGATACCCGCCTCGTACTTTTCATCCACAAAATACTCGTGCCACGCCTTTTTATTTTGCGCTATGATTTTGTTTCCTGTCTTTTTTTCTGCCATAGTCTTACCTGTTACTCATTAGCGTCCTTGTGAAAAATGGTTTCATCCGGGAAATGCAGACCTAACTTCTCGCGTGCAATGCGCACGATGTAATCAAAGTCAATGGGCGAATCGATCAAAAATTGCAATTCGTCCACTTGCTCCTGTTTATCCTCGATCTGCTTCTCAAGCTCCTTGATCTTTTCCTTGTTGGCATTATATATCATAACACCGGACACAAAAGTGCACAGGGAGATGACCACGATGGCGACCAGGGCGCAACGAAACAGCACCTTAAGATTGGACTTGGTGCTCTCGGATACGTTTCCCTGTTTTTGATTATCCTGATCCATGCTTTTGCCTCCGTTAATTTTCAAATCCGTTTGATGCAAGCAGCATCAATTGTTCTGCTCTGCTTTGTGTTCCTTTGAACAATGCTGTTGTTCGCCTTTTTTCATATAGCCTGCCAAACGTGACACGCCATAGCCGCATAAAAGGTACGGACATAGCGCGTGCTACCTTGTTTCTGATACGTATAACAAGCCTACCAAGTGCCGCGTGTGACGCAACGTAGCCACCAATCAGACCCATAACCACCAAATAGCGAAACTCACCGTCATTTACATAATACACCAGCAGGACCGCCATAAACCCGGCAATCAGCATAAATGCAAAGTCCTTTAGGTTACATATCAGTTGTTTGGCAAAGCTTCTGTTCCGGACACCGATATCTGTCAGCGAATACGCCAAATTCAACATTACGCCTACGGGAAATCCCGCTATCAGCATCATGGCAAGCGCATTTTGCGATACCTCCATGAGCTTTACGTAAACAGCTTTTTGAAAAAGCCGCGTTTTTCTTTGTTTTGCGGGTCTGAATAGTAAACACCGGAAACGGTACCAGACAGCACCACGATCCCGGCGTCAATCTCTAAAACTGCAATTTTGAGGTCTTTCCCCTCTATTGCCATGTCCCCGCATTGCGTTTTTAGCATGATACAAAGCTCGTCAAAGCTGACGACCTCGGTCACCCCGTCAATACGCATTTCCTTTCGGTCCTTTAATGTGACCAAATGCTTGCCCTGCGATGTCTCCATAATATGCCTCCGCTTTACCGTACTGGCAGTATTTGACACTGCCAGTACAATATATGCGGATTTCCCAAAATTATGAAATCACCTCATAAAGCGAAGCGGCATCCGCCTTAGCGGTATACTCACGAACGTCCAGAACGCGAACCTTAAGAGTCCGCTGTCCGAACGTGACCTCGATCACGTCACCGACCTTTACGTCGTAAGATGCTTTTGCTTGCTTTCCGTTGACACTGATGTGCGCCGCATCGCAAGCCTCGTTTGCCACCGTTCGCCTTTTGATGATTCTGGAGACTTTCAGGAATTTATCAAGTCGCATGGATCAGTTGATCTTATCCTTAAGCGCTTGAGCTGCAGAGAATACAACTCTCTTAGAAGCTGCGATTTCAACTGCTTCGCCGGTCTTGGGGTTTCTGCCGGTTCTTGCTTCACGAGCCTTAACGTCAAAGCTACCGAAGCCGGATACCTGAACCTTCTCGCCTGCTGCTACTGCATCAGCAATAGCTGCAACTACAGCATTCAGAGCAACCTCTGCGTCCTTCTTGGTCATGTTGCCGTTCTCGGCGATTTTTTGAATGAGTTGAGCCTTGTTCATTTTTTCATTTCCTTTCTATATATTGATTGACATTCTCATTATAACACAATATCTTTGGTATTGCAAGGGATTTTTGCAAAATTATATTTAATATTCTTATGATTTACAAGGATTTTTTCTTGTTTTCATCCCAAATGCGTTCCAACTCGTCACGGTCAGCTTTCATAATTTCCAATCCACGTGCCTCTACTGCCGTTTCGATCGCTTCAAAGCGATCGATAAAGCGGTTCGTTGCATGGAACAATGCTTCTTCGGCATTGACATGAAGCATACGTGCAAGACTGGTCACAGCAAGCAAAAGATCACCGATCTCCTTCTCGGCTTCCACAGGATCATCCGTAACCTCCATGACCTCCGCAACCTCCTCAAGCACCTTGTCACGTGCCTGTTCGGCATCGGCAAAATCAAAGCAGGATGCTTTCTTCCCTACCTTTTGTGCCCTGAGTAACGCAGGATACATGGGCGGAATAGCGCGCAGCTTATCAGTCACGGTCACACGCTGTTTTTCTTCGCTTTTAATGGCATCCCAATTCTTCAGCACTTGTTCTGAATCCTTAGCATACACATCGCCAAACACGTGTGGGTGGCGGTGGATCAGTTTTACACAGATATCGTTTGCCACGTCGCCAATATCAAATCTACCCTCTTGTTCTTCAATACGTGCGTGAAATACGACCTGCAGCAGCACATCGCCAAGTTCTTCCCGCAGCAACACAGGATCCTCGGTATCGATGGCTTCTATTACCTCATAGGTTTCCTCAATAAAATCGTTTCTTATGCTCTTGTGATCCTGCTCTCTGTCCCATGGGCAACCCTGCTCACTGCGCAGCACGACCACAACATCAACCAGGTCGTCAAAGGTATATCTGTCCTTGTCAAGCAATTTGGAAATCTTTTCCTGTACGTTCATTTTTAATCATCCTTTTTTTGGTGAGATGTAATTGATTTCATATCAGAAATGCGAATCAGTCCGCATTTGTAAGCAATGGTTAGATAAATTAGTACCGCAACAGCAACCGTAGCGCAAACGCATACGAAAACGGACTCTATGCGCGTTGCAAGCACTCTTTGTACCAAAGCAGCGGCTCCAACCGCCCCCCCGGCTGCAAATAAAGCATATATAAAGTGCTTTGTAAAGCCAAAATTCGGCACGTTGCTTGCCATATACGCCAAATTAATACAAACAGTAACCGTGCAACATAACCAGGTGCTGATCGGTGCTGCAAGAATACCGATCTGAGGTACTGCACACAGCATATACAGGCTTATCGCCTTGATCAGACACCCGATCGCAGTCGAGATCATTGCAAGCCACGGGTGACCGTATGCTTGCAGCACGGCACTTGTTACAGTGATCATGCAACTTGCCGGGACTGCCATACAAATAATGACCAAAAGCGGCACAGCCGTATTCAGTTCAGCCGTATCTGCAAACAACAGTCGCAGAATCTGCTGACTCAGCATACCCAAACCCAGCGAGGCGGGAATACTGATAGCTGCTCCCCATCGAAATGCTGTGGAAAGTATCTGTGATTGCTCGTTTTGATCACCTTTTACAATAGCATGGCCAAGATGCGGCACCAGTGGCATAGCAAGCGAGCCAAACAACGCGGGAATCACGTTGAATAGCGGTATGACCATAGCACTGTAACAGCCGTACATGGCAACTGCAGTCCCCTGTTCCATACCGCCTTCCTGTAACCTGCGCATGATCAGAGAAAGATCAATCGTTTTAGAAAGCCCGGTCAGTACAGCTCCCAACGTCACAGGAAACGCGACCATAAGCAACTCTTTGAGCAATAGCTTGCTCGGCAGGGATTGTTTTATCGTAATATTCAGTTCACGCTTGTCGCAAAGTGCGAGATATAATAGGCTGAGAAGCGTGCCAACGCTGAGTCCAAGCACGGCAAAAGCTGCTGCAGTCGCTTTTCCGCCACCCAAACGAATGGAAATATGGGCAAACACCAACCCGAATAACAGCTTTCCCGCTGCCTCGATGACTTGCGAGACTGCCGTAGGCATCATATTGCGCTTAGCTTGATAGTAGCCGCGTAATGCGCCGGAGAGGCAAATAAACAAGATCGCGGGGGCAATAAAGCGCAAGCTTTGCGCTGCTTCGGGAGCACCGATCCTCAGTGCAATGCGATCCGCACCGAAAAACACCGCCGCTGCCCCGGAAAATCCAATCAATGCAAAAATTGCGAGAGAAAACAAATAGATGCGGCGTTGCTGCTCCTCGTATCGATTGATGACTACAGATACCGCTATGGGAAGTCCTGTGGTGGATATCACGCACAAAAGCGCGTAAACGTCGTAAGCTGCGTTGAAATACCCCATACCTTGCGCGCCCAACAGATGCACAAGCGGAATCTTATAGCACACGCCGATTAACTTAACTACTACGGCGGAAATTGCCAATAACGCTGCTCCTGCGGCAAACGACGACTGTCTTTGGGATTTCGTTTTAATCACCACCTCTCATATCATCTTTATGAGAGGCGACAAAAAATCAGAACTTAATAAACTCGCGGTAAAGCGAATCCTTTGAAAGATACTTTGCCGAAATCGGCTCAATCTGTGAAATGCGGTTAAGAATATCAAGCGCGCGCAGATAATATCTGCTTTGCTCACTGACAGCAGGCAATAATTCGCGCAGATAAGGTGTCAGCAGGTGTAGCTCGTATGCCATGGTAGAATCCAAAATCATATCACACGCGTCCTTATAAGGAAAGATGTTTGCATCCTCGTTATTTCGGACACCACGCCACACCTCCAAGGTTCTTTGTGCATCTGCGGAACGGTACTGAGCATCGCGTACGATCCTCCTGTAAAAACGAAAAATATTAGGCTCAAATACCTGATCTCCGACCCGGACAGCGCGCTCCGGACAAACAAATACTCTTGTCATGCCGTATGGTGCGATCAAATCAGTCAGTTCAGGATATACTGCCTGAATCCCCTCGAATATGATGATATCCCCTTGTTCGCAGAAAAAATCTCTATACCCGCCTCTGGTGTGCGAATGGAAGTCAAAGACAGGCAGCAGCGTTTTGTTATTGCACGCGATCTGTTCAAGGCACTTTGCAAACGTATCGAGATCCAACGCCGCAACTGAATCCATATCCAGCTCGCCGCCCTTTTGCTCTGCCATGGCAAGCAGATAATCCATATTATAAAAGAAATCGTCTATAGAGATGACGTGCGTAGTCATGCCACGCTCAAGCATCTTTTTCGTGATCTTATTGGCTGTTGTGGTCTTACCCGCACAACTGGGCCCCGCAAGGCATAAAAATCGTTTATTCTTCTCAAGAATCATGGAAACGACAAGGTCGACCCTTTGATCAAAATCTCTGTCACATGCGGTCAAAAACTCGACGGCTTCTTGTTCTGTATAACGAATCTTGGTAACGTGCATCAATAACTCCTCTTAATAAGTAAGTATTAGTCGAGTAAGCATCTTTCCCGATAGAACTTTTCAATCTCCTCAAGCTTTTGCTTTCCGTTCTCATTTCTTAGATATTCATAAGGATATTTGTCGTTGAAAAATCTCTTGATAAAAGGCTTAGAGCCGTCAATGGGCGTATAGTCAACCGCCTTGGACACTGCTCCCGCGCCTGCGGCAAAGATGGAGTGTACTTCTTCCATCATGTAAATATTGTAGAGTCCCTCGTTACCCTCTGTAGCAAGTCCTACGTTTTCAAAGTTACCGACAGTATTCTTCTGTCTGTACATATAGTACGGTTTGTAACCCTCATGCATGGCTTTGATCTGCGAATAATCAACACACTTGCCGGTATCGCCGCCGCGAATATCGTAGATCTTGGAGTCTTTTTGTAATATCTCCGCTGATTTTTTGACGCAGAAAGTGTGCACGGTGATATTTTCGGGACGCAAGACAAGAATGCGATCAAAGGATGCCGCAAAGGTGGAAAATTTGTCTCCGGGCAAGCCTGCGATCAGATCTGTGTTAATGACCTTGAAATCCGCCTCTCTTGCTATTTCAAATGCGCGGTAAAACTCCTCGCTGCTATGACCGCGCCCGATTCCCTGCAGCACCTCATCGCAAAGGATCTGGGGATTTACACTGACACGCGTAACACCATATTGTTTTGCTACCTTAAATTTCTCTGCGGTGATGGTATCGGGTCTGCCGGATTCAAGTGTATATTCTTCCAGTTTTGTTACATCTGTGGACTCTGCGATGATCGAAAGCAGGATACGCAGCTGATCAGCATCGAGTATGGTAGGGGTTCCGCCGCCAATATATACGGTTTTGACATTGAGCCCTAAGCGATTGATACACGCAAATACATCCTTTACTTCATCACAAAGCTTTGCAAGATACTCGGGAATCAGCGAAAGCAGGCGCTTGGAAGTATATGACACAAATGAGCAATAGGCACATCTTGTCGGGCAAAATGGGATGGAAATATATACACTGCAATCCTTCTTCCCCGGTGTGGAAATCAGCTTTGCCTCGTTGAGTGCTACGTCTGTTGCCAGTGCAGCCTTTTTGGGAATTACAAAATAATCATTTGCGAGAATTTTTTTGACGCGCGTTTTACTGACACCCTTTTTGAGCAGATCGGTTGCTACCTTAGAGGGACGTACGCCCGTCAGCATGCCCCATGATGGACGATAGCCGCAAACCTCTCCGCATACTGCGAGTATTGCTTCACCAAGAGCAAGCTTAAGCAACCTGTCCCGATCCACATCCTCACGCCAGGCATAGCTTTTTTGTATACTTGCACTTTTATTCCCCTGCGTCAGAGCTGCATCGACCAGATATCCCTCATCGCTCTCCTCAACCTTCAAATCAAGCACGGGAGTCATAGTCGTTATCTCCTGATCCTCGGAAAATTTTTCACCGGGATAGAATATCATGCACAGGGTCTGCACGTAGTATACGTTGACCTTTCCTTCTATGTTCAGTTTCATACTCTTATTTTCCTTTATTTTTCAGCACTTGGCTGTCCATAACAATGGTTACAGGTCCCCAATTTGTCAAGGATACGTCCATATCCGCACCAAATATTCCGTAACCGACATGTCGTACGTGCGGCTTCACCAGCGAAATGAAATACTCATACAGTCTGTTGGCTTCATCGGGGGCGGCAGATCCAAAAAAATCGGGTCTGTTTCCATGTCTGTATTCAGCCAGCAGCGTAAACTGCGATACGACCAGCAGTTCCCCATCGATATCCTTAACAGACAGATTCATTTTGCCGTTTTCATCGCGGAAGATACGATGCTTGACGATTTTTTCGGCAAGCAGCCTTGCGTCCTCCTCGGTATCTTCTTTAGCAACACCTAGCAAGATCAATAGTCCCTGATCACATTTGCCAACCGTCTTGCCGTCTACTTCTACCTTTGCGCACTTTACTCTTTGTAATACTGCTTTCATGATGAATATCCTCTTACAACGTCCACAACGCCTGCAAGCGTTTTGAGTCTTGACATAATGGACTGATAATGATCTGTGTTTTTGCAACTGACCTTAAGATTGATAATACCCATACCGTTGGATCTCTTTTGCGAGTTGACCGAAAGAATGGCAACGCGCATATCCGCAAGTGCAGTTGCGATATCAGCAAGCATACCGATTCTGTCTTCGGTATGCATCTGAATGAATGCTTCGTATACGCCAACGCTTCCACCTTCGTTCTGTGCCTTTTCCCACTCTGCCTGCACCCAACGATCCGCATATTCGCTATGGTCAATAATACTTGTGACGTTGGGACAATCGTATTTATGGATCGAAATGCCGTAGCCTTTTGTAATAAAGCCGATCACACGGTCACCCGGCAAGGGGTTACAACACTTGGCAAACTTGACCTGACAGCCGCTTTCGCCGTCCACAATAATGCCGCTGTTGGAGCGTACGTTTTTGATCTTTGCGGGAGAGGATACCATATCCGTTGCGGTAATCTCCGGCGCAGGCTCCGCCTCAACGGTCACGTACTTGCTTGCTTCATCCTTGATCTTGTTTGCAATTTTGGTTATAGCAAGACCGCCATAGCCAATCTCATTATAAAGATCATCCGCACTTGCAAAGCCGATTCTTTGCGCAATTGCGGTGCAGATCTCGTTGCGCACGGTTTCTGTGACCTTGGAAAGTGTCTTTTTAATCTCTGCCTCACATTGCGCCTTACCCTCAAGGATATTCTCATCACGCTTCTCGCGCTTGAACCATTGACGGATCTTGGCTTTGGCTTCTCCTGTTTTTACTATCGAGAGCCAGTCCTTACTGGGACCTTTACCGGAAGAGGTAGTCAGCACCTCCACGATCTCGCCGTTTTCAAGCACACGGTCAATGGGCACGATACTTCCGTTGATTTTCGCACCGATCATTCTGTTACCTACGGCAGAGTGAATCGCATACGCAAAGTCGATGGCTGTCGCCCCCTGCGGCAATGCGATGACATCACCCTTAGGGGTAAATACAAATACCTCGTCGTGGAAAATATCCGTCTTGAGCGCGTGCATGAACTCATCAGGATCACGTGCGTCGTCCTCTGTCTCAATAAGACGTGCGATCCACTCCAGCTTTTTGTCCATATCCTCCTTGGAGGTAGCACCCGATTTATATTTCCAATGCGCCGCGATACCGTATTCTGCTATATGGTGCATTTCCCAAGTACGGATCTGTACCTCAAACGGAATACCCGAACGTCCGATAACCGTAGTATGCAAAGACCTATACATATTGGGCTTGGGAGTAGAGATATAGTCCTTGAATCTGCCGGGCATGGAATTGAACATCTCGTGAATAATGCCAAGCACTGTATAACATTCCAGCTCGGTGTCCACGATAATACGCATGGCATAGAAATCGTATATCTCGTCAAAGGTCTTGCCCTGCGAGAACATCTTTTTATAGATACTGTAAACGGTCTTGATGCGACCTTCAAGCGTATAGGCAATATGATTTTCCTCAAGTTTCGCTCCTACCGTCTGGCGAATGCCCTCGATGAAATTCAGACTCTGCCCATACTTCTGCTCAATGCCGCTGCGAACCTCCTCGTAGCCAATGGGGTCAAGGTAACGCACGCCCAGATTTTCCAGCTCCTGCTTGATCTTTTGCATACCAAGACGGTGTGCCAGGGGTGCGTACACTTGCATGGTTTCCAGCGCCGTGATCCTGCGCTTATGGTCGGGCTTTACCTCAAGCGTTCTCATATTATGCAGTCTGTCACACAGCTTGATAAAGATAACGCGTACGTCCTTTGACATGGCAAGCAGCATCTTACGCAGGTTTTCGATATGCGCTTCTTCCTTATCCTCGACTTGCAGCGTGACAATCTTGGTAAGACCATCCACCAGCACGGCAACATCCTTTCCGAACTGTTTTTCGATCTCCTTGAGATTGGTCTTTTCCGCACAGTCCTCGACAGTATCGTGCAAAAGGGCGGCACAGATAGAATCCGTGTCAAGTTCCAAACCTGCCACGATCTCAGCTACTGCAACAGGGTGAGATATATATTTCTCACCACTGACGCGATACTGCCCTTCGTGCAGGTTGTCCGCATATTCGAAAGCACGCGTGATCTTTTCCACGTCGTATTTTTTGCCGGTCGCCTTGAGAATATCAAGTAACCTCGTTATGTCTGTGTGAACCGAATTTTGCATAAATGTCCTCTTAAATCATGTGTATGAGTTACTTACATTGCAAGCGTAGCTTTTTGAGTATCTCGGAATTTTCGATGTTGGTCTTGGCAACGTTACAGTATACGTCGAATATATACAAGTTGTCACCGGGTTCTTTGACACCGCAAAGCTTAAGCTCCGCCAGAATTGCTATGATAAATTTGAGTTTGATATAATTGATGTGCAGCGTCGAAGTCAGATTCAGCGTTGAAAGCAGTGTTTTGTGCGAAAAGGTATTGTGACCGATGCGGCATTCTCTGCGTAAAAGCTTATAAACCTCTGCGATATCTTCCCTGCTCGGCAAAACATTTTCAGAAGCAGAATACGTATCGCCTTCAGATATTTGCGTATATCTTTCTCTTTCAAATTTGCATTTTTCAGCATAATCATCCGAGATGCGCATATCCTTGACGATCAGTTGCAGACTCTTAACGTTTTGATACTCGTTGATGCTGAGCTGGAACATAACGTCCACGCAATCTGAAACGCTGAACGGGAAAGAAGAAGCAGGCGTGCCAAACCATACCGCCTGCATTTGCAGGCCTTCCTTAGCAAGTATGATCTTACAATGCTTACCTGCACCAAGCGGAATAATCTTGAAAACTGTCAAATTTCTGCAGATCAGCTCGGGAGTGGGGTTGGCAACGCCAAACGGCTCAAGTGCCGAAAGTTCGACTGCAAGCGGCATAGTCAACTGATGCACGTCCACCTCGCAATCGGCTTCGTAACGGATATCCAACGCATCACTATCCAAATTCTCTCTTGCATATTGGTTGATCCTTTGACGGAATTCGTCAATATTGCATCTTGCGATTGATAGCCCCGCGGCAAGCTCGTGACCGCCGTATCTTGTCAAAAGGTCGCTGCAATAGGTCAGTGCATCCACCAGATTCATACCCTTGATACTTCTGCCCGATCCCTTTCCGACATCGTCCAGACTCGCGTAACCGCGCGTTGCGCCATCAAACGAAATCAGCACGGACGGCAAACCGTACTTCTCTGTAATACGCGATGACACAATGCCGATAATTCCCTGCTGCCAGGAGTCGTCCTGTAGCACAATGACTCTGTCATTTTGGAAGTCATGCTGCTGTTCAATGGTTTTATATGCCTGCTCGGCAATGCGGTTTTCCTCTATCTGCCTTTGTGTATTGATCTTGCAAAGCTCCTCAGCACGCTCTCTTGCCGATGTGGGATCCTGCTCAAGCAACAATTCCACAGCCTTAGTTGCACTACTGATTCTGCCTGCAGCGTTGATCCTGGGCGCAATACCAAAGCCGATAAATCCCGAGGTGATCTTTTTTCTCTTTAGTGGCTGATCCTGCCTTGCATTGGGATTATAAGAGGATGCTTCGATCAGAGCCTCCAATCCGCAGCGCTTGGTATTCTGTACGGCTTCAAGTCCGACAGAAACGATATATCTGTTTTCATCAATGATAGGCATTACGTCAGCGATCGTACCTATAGCGGTCAGATCTACGTACTCACGGCATACCGCCGCAATGGCATCCGATGCTGATAAGCCGCGTTTTTGATACTCACTGATCTCATACGCGCAGATCAACTTGAATACCACACCAACACCTGCAAGCTCCTTAAAGGGGTACGGACAATCAGGGCGATGCGGGTTGACCACCGCACAGGCGGGCGGCAGCTCGGCACGGCACTCGTGGTGATCGGTAATCACCATATCAATGCC
>JAZNBB010000031.1:0-4706 GCA_045586845.1 Eubacteriales bacterium | reverse complement strand
GGACCAATTCTCGCTCCCGCCTTTTTTTGCGGCAGCTCGATTATTATATCACAGCACCTTGCGTTTGTCAATAGGTTTTTCAAAACTTTTTTCGAAAAGTTTTGACTTTTTTCTGTTCAACCATATCGCTTTCGCTGTGATTCGGTCGCCCGCGCGACCTTGATTATTCTACCACTTTCACTATACTTTGTCAAGTGTGGGTTTCGACAAAGTATATAGTGTTTTATGGGTGGTTTTGTGCAGTATGAACAATAGCGTACCGGGGTGGGATATATTGAAAGCCCTCGGCTTGCCGAGGGCTTTGCTTATAATATATTACTTTACTTAAGCTCAACAACCGTAACGCCGCTATCCCCTTCACCGTACTGTCCGCGACGAAAAGACGCCACGCGCTTATCTGTACGCAAAAAGTTCTGCATTGCCTGTCTAAGCGCGCCCGTTCCTTTACCGTGGATGATGCGCACGGTGCGGAATCCGTACAGGATCGCACTATCCAGATATTTGTCTACTGCAAACCAAGCCTCATCGCCGTTCATACCGCGCAGGTCAATCTCGTCTTTGAAATCGTGATTCTTCTGCACGCTATAGGTAGACACCTTATTCTTTTTGCCGTCCTGAGTCAGCGTTGCCTCTTCCACCACCAACTTCAGATCCCTGACATTGACACGCGTAGTCAGTATACCTGCCTTGATCTGCGCATTGCCGTTTTTATCGGGCAGTTCGACCACAACCCCCTTAGTACCAAGCGAACGAATAATGACTTGATCACCTTTGCGCAGGGCTCTTGGCAGCACATAGTTGCGGTCATCCTCGTCCGGCTTTTGTACCGGATCAAATTTTTCACCGTTTTGCTTCAAGTGATCGCGCACGGCACGCTTTGCAGCGTCCATTTCCTCACCCATTCTGGCGCTATCCTTGGACTTGCGGATCTTTTCCATCTGCTCCAAGATAAAGTCGTAAGATGCTTTGGCACTCTGCACCATAGAATTTGCCTTGACGCGTGCTGCCTCCAGCTCCTTATCGGCACGGGCAACCTGCTCGGCAATCCTCTGCTCGGATTGTTTTTTGAACTGCTCGTATTCAGCACGTAGTTTGGCAGCCTCTTCCCTATGCTGCTCCATTTCTATGCGGCTCTGCTCCAACTGACCGATCACGTCCTCAAAATGTCGGTTATCGGCACTGATCAGTTCCTGCGCTCTGCCGATGATCTCGATAGAGAGTCCCAGCTTTTCCGAAATGGCAAACGCGTTGGACTTGCCGGGCGTTCCGATGATCAGCTTATAGGTAGGACGCAAAGTCTCCACGTCAAACTCGCAGGACGCATTGCGCACTCCCGGTGTGTTGAGAGCAAATGCCTTGAGCTCCGCATAGTGGGTGGTGGCAGCGCATAAAGCACCTGCGGCACGCACCGACTCGATAACGGATACAGCAAGTGCCGCACCCTCAACAGGATCGGTACCCACACCAAGCTCGTCAAACAATACAAGCGAGTCCTTTCCGACCTGCTTCATGATATCCACAATATTGACCATATGCGAGGAAAAAGTGGAAAGCGATTGCTCAATGCTCTGCTCGTCGCCAAGATCGACCAATACCGAACGCAGCACGGGCACGACCGATTCCTGATCTGCAGGGATATGCAGCCCCGACTGCGCCATAAGCGCAAACAAGCCAAGCGTTTTGAGCGTGACCGTTTTGCCGCCCGTATTGGGACCGGTAATGATGATGGTATCGTATCCGCATTCGCCGCCAAGTGCGACGTTGATAGGCACGACGCGGTCACGGTCGATCAGAGGGTGACGCGCACGCACGAGGCGAAACGTACCATTCTCAGAAAGCGCGGGGGCGGATGCATTCATGGCAGACGACAGCTCGGCACAGGCAAAGCAGAAAGAAAGAGTTACAATATTATAATAATTAAGTGTCAGAACACCTGTTGCGTTGCTGACATCCCCGGAAAGCTCGGCAAGAATGCGCTCAATCTCGTGCTGTTCCTTGGATTGCAGCACGCGCAGCTCATTATTTGCCTCGACAACCGCCATGGGCTCGATAAAAAGCGTTGCGCCCGAGGACGAGGTATCATGTACCAGACCCTTGACCTCATTTTTATACTCGGTCTTGACCGGAATGACGTATCTGCCGTTACGGCTGGTCACGATATTCTCTTGCAGGTACTTGGCGTGCGCCCCTCCCTGCACATACTTTTGCAGCGTTTCCTTGATGCGGCTGTGGGTCGCGCGGATCTTGCGGCGGATATCCGCAAGCACCGGTGATGCCTCATCCGCGATCAGATCTTCTGCCACGATGGCGCGCGTGATGCGCTCCTCCAGATGGCGATCGGGGGTCAGACGGTCAAAGATCTCGTCCAGCACGGTATCAAAAATGTGATTGCCGTGGCAATAGTCCGCCAAAAGGCGCGAGGTGCGCAGCACGTTGGCAACGTCAAGCAGCTCACGCGGCGAGAGAACCGCGCCCTTATCGGCGCGTTCGCAAATCTCACCCACGTCACGCACATACCCAAACGAGGGCGTACCCTTGACGTCCAACAACCGCTTTGCATCTGTGGTTCTTCTTTGTCTGCGCAAGATCTCGTCCGGATCATCCGAGGGCGAAAGCGTGACTGCCATAGCGCGCGCACCATCGGTATGGGCGTGCTCTGCAAGCATAGCGCAGACCTTATCAAATTCTAAGGTTTGTAATGTTTTACTCGAAAATGCCATAATTCATTCCTTCTCGGCGATTGAAATCGGCATTTGCGGGGCATTTTACTCCTCGCACGATCCGCAGTCCGAGCAATCGCTCTCGGACACGGCAATGCCATCCTGATATTCGGCAACCTTGACCATGATGGCGCATTCCATACGCTTGCGGAACAGTTCGCAGCCATATTCATAAACACCCGTGATCGAGCCGGTTGCATGGTACGCATTGGCAGCGCAACCGCCCGAGCAATACATTCTTGCCCAGCAATCTGCGCAATCGGGTCTTGCGTAAGCGTTGCACAGCTTGAACTCATCACGCAGAGCCGTATTGGTCACGCCCGTCCAAAGGTCGCCCAGCTTGTATTCCTCCTCGCCAACGAACTGGTGGCAGGGATACAGGTCGCCCCAAGGGGGGACTGCCATGTATTCGGTGCCTGAGCCACAGCCGCTGATACGCTTGTAAACGCAGGGGCCGTGCTCAAGGTTGAGCATGTAATGATAGAAGGTAAAGGGTCTTCCCTCTCTGCGGCGCTCGATCTGCGCTTTTGCAAGGATCTCGTACTGCTCGAACAGCACGGGCAGGTCCTCCTTGGTCAGCGCGTACGGGTCTTCGGGTGCGCAGACCACGGGCTCCATGGAAAGCTGATCAAAGCCAAGATCAAGCATATGAAAGATATCGTTGGTAAAGTCGGGGTTGTTATGGGTGTACGTACCGCGCAGGTAATAACCCTTCCCCTCGCGCTTTTCGACAAAGTGTTGGAACTTGGGTACAATTGTCGCGTAGCTGCCCTTGCCGTTGACCGTCTTACGCAGTCTGTCATGCACCTCTTCTCTGCCGTCCAGAGAAAGTACGACGTTGTGGCACTCGCGGTTTGCCCACTCGATGACCTCGTCATCAACCAGCACACCGTTGGTAGTCAGCGTAAAACGAAAGTTCTTGCCAAACTGCTTTTCAATACTGCGGGCATATGCCACGACCTGTTTGACAACGTCAAAATTCATCAGCGGCTCACCGCCAAAGAAGTCAACCTCCAAATTACGGCGCGTGCCCGAATGCTTGATCAGAAAATCAATGGCAGCTTTACCAACCTCAAGCGACATCACTGCGCGCTCCCCATGATATTTGCCCTGTGCGGCAAAACAATATTCACAGTTGAGGTTACAAGTGTGCGCCACGTGCAGACAAAGCGCCTTGACCACCGTGTTTCTGTTCTTGAAATCAAACGCCTTGTCGCGGTAGGTGTCGGGTGCGAACAGCTTGCCCTGTTCCTTAAGCGTGGTGATATCGTCGTAGCACTCGGCAAGCTCATCGGGAGTGACGTCCTCGCGCTCACCGTATTTTTGCATCATTGCATTGATGACCGCCTGCTTATCATTTTCCTCGTACATGGCAATCATGTCGTATGCGATCTCGTCCACACAGTGCACCGAGCCGCTGTATATATCCAATACGATATTGTATCCGTTGAGTTTATATTGGTGAATCATTGTATTTCCTCCACAATAGTAACGGGGCTACGGCAATTTGCCACAGCCCCGATCATTGGACTATGTAATCAGTCCTTGTTAGCCTCGCATTCCTGGTTAGCAACGCCGCAAGAGGTCTTGCAAGCGGACTGGCAGGAGGTCTGGCATTCGCCGCAACCACCGTTGTTTACACTCTTTGCGAGATCACGGGTCTGGATGGTCTGAATTCTCTTCATGATAATTTTCTCCTTATAGAAATAAGCTTAACAGATGTATTATAGCATTGAAAGCGATTTTTGTCAATAGGTTGGGAGAAAAAACAAAACAAATGATGGACAAAGCAAGCACTACAAAAGATATTACCGGGAGCCGGTTGTCTAAGTGTCACAGGGGACGGTTCTCGGTAATACTGCGCATCACAGAGAACCGTCCCCGGTAACACTCGGTGACCATAAACCGATCGCATCCTTTTAGTTTTAACCTACGAACAAGGGACTGGCACCAATTTTGCGAACAATTTTCACAAAGCAAGTGTTA
>JAZNBB010000030.1:0-9521 GCA_045586845.1 Eubacteriales bacterium | reverse complement strand
TGCTCATGTCGGCAATGGTCTTGCGCAAGGCGGCTGCCTCGTCTGCAAGTGCCTTGTCACCGTACGTCTCGGCAATCGCGTCCTTCATGCTTGCATAAAGCATATTGGAGGCAAACGAAACGTCCTGCACCAGCTGATTTGCCATGGACCATTCCACAAATACCCAGCTCTGCAGCTTTTCAAGCAGTCCAAATTCATTCTCAAAGGGCTTGAAGAAGTTGAGCAATGCATATACTCTGTCCTTCGCCGCATCGACCAGCTCACGATCCCCCGATCGCTTTGCATACTCACCAAGCTCGACAACATACCACATCGCCCAGTTTGGGATATAGGTATGGTCGTTATGATCCGAGGGGTAGCACATAGGCAGCATACCCTCGGGGATAAACTCGAATTTTTCAGGCATCAGGAAGTTAGAGAGGAACGCCTTTTCCACAGCGGATTTGCCGGTCAGCGTTTTTTCCACGCGGGAGGTAAAAAAGCTGTCACAAAGCCATCCTGCTCTTTCACGCGAAGGGCAATCCATATATATGTCAACCGTATTAGCTCGGAAGGTCTCAACCGCTGCGTCGTAAATGCGGCGCATCGCGTCGTCCTCTCCTACAAAGCGTGCAGTGATCTTGCTTGCGGGGAATGCGACCTTGAACAGTCTCAGATTTTTGACCGTAAACGAGCAACCCTTTGCTACAAGACGGACATAACGCATGGTGTAAGGCTCTTGACAACGAACCTTGTACGAACCGCTCTCACCACGGCAAAGGATGATATTGGAGGTGCCGTTACGGAAGCAGTTGAGCTGACCACCAAGCAGGATCTCATCAAACAGCACATAAAGCTCACCCTTACCGCATACCTCCAGCTCAAACTCGTAAATACCGGTATAGTTGACGCCCAGATCCACATCCACAAAGGTTTCTGCGCACACGGGAATACAATCGGTCTTAATGGTGTAGGGCTTGGGCTGGGCAAACACCATCTGTGAAGGAGAGACGTGTGTGCCTACCTCCAGCTCGTCGACTGTATAGCCAAAGAACTCGTCGTAGATCTTGGTCACCTCGCGGTTACCGTACACGGGGCGGCTCTCGTCATACGACACGCTGCCCGTAGCGAACACTGCCTTGGGATACAACATCTCAATGTCACCATAAGGAATATCGCGGCAGATGAACGCCTTGTCCTCGGTGCGTGCAAGCTTGATGGGTGCTCTCTGCGCGCCGTTTTTCAGATCATAGCACTCGACCAGGTGACGCTGGAAGGAATAGCGCTGCACCTTTCTGACTCTCTCATCTACACCGCACGCGGAAAAGCCGACGCAGTTCTCATCGGTATAGGCGACTACCTCGCCGTTCAAAAGCAGCTCGGCGCATACAAACGAGGGCTTATCTAAGTAATGGAAGGAGTTGACATTATAGCCCGCTACCTTGATGCAAAGGTCGTGCTCCCCCTCGGTCATCAGGTCCGAGAGCACAAGCTCGTCAGCACGGTAATAGCCATGCCCCGCTCTTGCAGGACCGTGCGTAATGATCTCGCCGTCCAGCAATACGGTAAAGGAGCAATGCGCGGCAATGGCGAGCACCACACGCTCTCCCTTGTATGCGATCTTGGTGCAAAGCGCGATCGAACGGTTGATGACGCACTCGGTGCCGCTTTCCCATACGGCACGAGCTTTCTTGAAGCGATACTCATGAAACTTCATATTAACCTCCCCGCCGCCCATGGCGGCTCAAATAATTTTGAAACTTCACCGTGAAGCTTTGCTCCAAAAATGGGTTGGGACCCATTTTCAGGTGAGGTTTATGCGTGAATGCATACAGACTAATAGGTAGAGTAAACCTTCACGCTATTTCTCCTTAATATAATTTGATCAAAATGATACTGTATTTTCCCGTGGCGATGCAGACCTGTCTGCTCATACCAAGCAGCGGCAGTGTTTGCACACAGGTAAGATCCTTGACGCCATCCATGATGTACACGTCCGCGCTGTACACATCCTCGGGCAGATTGTTCATACGGATATCCACAAGCCCGGGAGCATCCGATACCGCCACCATGACCGCACCTGCGCGCGTGCCGAGTGAGGCGACTGCCTCCGCACCGTTACCCTGCACGTCACAAAACACCTCATCGCCTTGTCTATAAAGCGTATCGAACGCGCGAAAGATGTGCGCGGACTTGGATGGGTTGCCAAAGCGGTCACAAATGCCGCACAGGGAAGAGACCTCAGGCTGCGCGTCATAATAGGTGGCTGCATCTATACCCTGCATACGTTGCATTTTTAGCAATACGGAAGCACAGAAAGCAGCGCCTGCAAGCGAATGCAACTGCTCGTACCTTGCCTGTTTTTGTGCGGAAGTTTGAACCGATGCGTCGGGTACCTGACAATTCCACTCGCAGATATGCACGGGCAGATGTCCCACATCGCTCTTTTGCAGGTATGCGCTAAGCTTATTTGCCCCTGCCAGCACCGCATCGGGGGTCTCCCCGTACGCGCAGACGCTCACGAAATCAAGCGGCACCTGCTTTTTCTTGCAAAACTTGATAAATTCGCGCGACATGACACCGTAATCGGCAAAGCCCATACCCCCCACCTGCAACGCAGGATCATAGCTTTTGATACCATGCGCAACCTTCTCATAAAAGCCAAACACAGCAGCGTTGCTCACCGCTTGCATGGTGTCGGGTCTTGCCCACACCTCGAAATACCGAAGTCTCAACTGCATACCATCGCCCCAGCCGTCGTTATAGTGACGGATGATGTTGACACACACGCGCGTCCACTTTTCAGCGTTTTGCGGCAGTGTATAGCCGTAGCCGCTATCGCTCTCCCCAAGGCGATATACGATCTCCGTACCGCACGCAGCGGCGGATTTGATCAGTGTGTCGGTGGGAGCAAAGCGATAATTATTCGGATCGTATTCATCGGCGGACGCATCGGGAAAGATGTTTGACACGTTGATATACAGACCGGATTGTTTACCGCCCGCGTCCGCAAAGCGCACGCGCGGCACGCCCATTTGTGAAAACAGATCGCCAAGGTCTGTCCCCGGGGAAAGCGGACCGTTACACATACCGTGCAACGGCTTGATACGCCCTGTGACCGAGGCAAAATCCACCGTGATCAGTCTTCTGTCAGTCATATCAGAATGCCCAGTTGCCGTTCTCAAAGATCTTTATGACTTTACCGTCCGCGGTCTTGCCCTCAATAGAGAGATCAGCCGTACCGATCATGAAGTCGACATGGATCATAGAGTCATTGATACCCATTTCTTGCGCTTCTGCCAGAGTATACTTGTCATAATCCTTTAAGCAGTTGGTAAAGCCTGCGCCCATGGCAAGGTGACAAGCAGCGTTTTCGTCAAACAGCGTTTCATAGAAGGTAATGCCGCTGTTGCGAATGGGAGAATCGTAAGGCACCAGGGCACACTCGCCAAGCATGGCAGCACCCTCGTCCATTGAGATCATTTGCTTTAAGAGATCCTCGTTCTTCTCTGCATGTGCCTCAACCGCCTTGCCCCCCTCGAAGCGAAGCGAGAACTTATCGATGACCTCACCGCGATAAGATAGCGGCAGGCTTGAATATACCACGCCCTCGGCAGACCCTGCGCGGGGAGACGTAAAGGTCTCTTCTGTAGGAATATTGGGGTTATAGTATTCACCGCCCAGCGTATACTCTCCACCGCCAAGGAAAAGTCCTTCGGGAATCAGCCCTACAGTCAGGTCGGTACCGTTGGATGCGGTATAGTGCAGTTCGCTCAAGCCAAGGCTGTTGAGGTATGCGCACTTCTCTGCAAAATTCTTGTTATGTTTGTCCCACTCGGCAACCGCGTCAAGCAGATTGCCCTGTGCGTCCAACACGCGGGAGGTATACAGAATGGCATTCCAAAGCTTTTCCACAGCTACGCTCGTGCGCTCACCCGGAAATACTTTTTTTGCCCATGCATTACCGGGAACGGACGCGATACACCATTTGTACTTATTGTCCATGGCATCACGGTAAGGCTTGATCACGGGATATTTCATCTGTGCTGCCTTGGTCATCTTGTCCTGATTGATACCCTTGAGCCCGTCAGGGTCATCGGACAGCAAATACAGCATCGCGGGCAGCTTTTCAAGTCTGTACTTGAGCTTTGCTTCTTCAAAATCCTCGATAGTGCCAAGACTTTTGAGCGTACGGTACTTGACGGCAAGCTTGGTCAAGGGCTGATAATCCCACTCAACCATGACGCGTGCTGCGCCTCTTTTATAGCAAGCCTCGGCTGCCATTGCCACAAAATCGGGTTGATCCAGAGACGCATTGATAATCACAACATCCCCTTTTTTGATGTTCAAACCACAATAAGCCAACAGCTTTGCGTATTCCTTGAGAACCGTTTTTTTCATAATTGTACTTCCTTTCCCTATCTTGAAATTCTTACTCATTTATTATATCACATCTTGCGCGTTTTGTCATGCTTTTTACAAAAAAAAATTTGGGCGACCGCTTATGCGATCGCCCTGTGTCATTTGCTTAAGATGTCTTACTTGGTCTTCAGGGAGTTCTCGTAGGACTCAACCATCTTCTTGACCATCTGCCCGCCGATGGAGCCTGCCTGTGCGGAAGTCAGCTGACCGTTGTAGCCCTGGTTCAGGGTTACGCCTACTTCGTTTGCTGCCTGCATCTTGAACTGCTCAAGTGCCTGCTTTGCTTCGGGAACAAGTGTCTTGTTGCTTGCCATAACTAATTTCTCCTTGTCAAGGGTCAAACGCGCGGTGTTGACCGCTCTCTGCCCTTTGCTTTCTTTCAAAATAATCTATGCTCAATTGAGTCCGCAAAACCTTTGCGTGCTCTGCTATTATTTTGAACGACAACGCGGTATTTATGAATGGCAAATTTTAAGTAATTTTCAAAGCTTGCACATATAGCGTGAGACGGTTGCGGTCTGATTATGCACGGTACCGTCGGGCAGGACGACCTCGCAATCAAGGCTTGTATACGCGGGCAACGCGACCTCCAGCAGCAGCTCTCCGTCCGTCTTTTCCCACGCAACAGATATCGTGCCATGCGGTGTGGGAACGGTTCCTTTCGCCCAAGTCAGGTCGTATGCATCCACATAAGGCTTAATGCGCACGGAACGGTATCCGTCAGCGGTGGGACAAACACCCAGCACCATTGCCGAAAATTCGTAAATGGGTGCGGAACTCCAGCCATGGCATTCGCTTCTCGGTGCATCGGGATTTTCGCACCAGGTGGTGCAATGCCGGTCCAGCATGGTTTCCCAGCCCCGCAACTGGCGCTTGGCGTATGCATCATAACGATTTCCCAGCTCAAGCGCGCGGAACATATAGTGGCTCATGGAAAAAGAACAGACCGCCACGGGCACGTGCCCGTCAAAGGTGCGGTCGATCAGCTTGCCTGCCTCCTCCCCACGCACAGCGCCCGACAGAATTGCCCACAGAGTCGTGTGCTGGCTGTATTCGGCGGTGGAGGGCGTGTTACGGTACAAACCGACCTCTGTGTCGTAGCATTGCTTTTGCACGTTCTCAAGCATTTTTTCGGCTCTTGCGCGGTAATCACAAGCAAGTCCGGGTCTGCCCACAGCATCACAGATCTCTGCGCCGGCCTTGAGTGCGGCGGCATACATAAACGAGGTCACGGTCAAAGGCTCGGTAAAGCCGCCGTTCGGCACGCCTACGTGCCAACCGGGCACCCAATCCACAAAATGCCAATAGGGGGTGATACCGATCAGCCCGTCCTGTGTCATATAGCCCTCAAAGCTCTCCAATGCGCGATCCATCGTACCCGTCATGGAACGCACGCGGGAAAGTGCAGTTGCGCCATATCCGCAATATCGAAGATAATCGCGCAACATCAGCACCCAGAACAGCGTAAAATCGGGGATGATCTGGGTCATCACAGAGGGATAATTTGCCTGTAACATACCGTCCGCCATTTGTGAATGTGCAAAATCGGTGATCGATTTGAAAGGCATACGGTCATCCGCACTCATGCGCAAGGTAAATAACATCTCCAACGCACTGTCCATGTCATATTGCTGCTGCTCATAATACGGGCAATCCACGTACATCTCATGCATACAGCACAGCACTGTATTGCGGCTGATCCTCCACATCTCGTTATAGCGCTCTTGGGAGCATGAAATTTCGCCTGAAGCATCTAAAGGATAATGATAAAACGCATACTCAAACGCACCAAGTTCGAAATCGGGATCCTCAAACTCCACGCGCACAAAGCGGAAGGAGCGATACCAGAAAGGCACAAAGGTTTGCTGCTCTCCCGTAGCAACCAGCGTATCGTAAACACCGTGCAGCTGTGCGGTCGGATCATCGTATGCGTTTCTTTCGCGCTTAAAGCGGTTCCCTTGCGCGTCCGCAACATTGTAACATTCAGCCCAGATCAGGCGCACCTTAGTGCCTGCCTTTGCCTTGAAGGTAAAGCGGATTTTGGCAGTGGTGTAATTGATCGCGTCGTACTCGGCAAAGCCCTCCTCTGCACGCACTTGCTGCATGGGCACATATGTTTCGGTCTGCATAGCCGGTATGGGACGGGGCTGCATGATATAGCTCTCACCAAGCCCGAACAGGTTATAGCAGCCTTTATTCAGCTGCGGCTGATACGCTTGTATGACCGAGACGGGTACTTGTACACTCGCACCTTGCCATTGTTCAAAGGGAGGTATCGAGATATGTATGCCCGGCATATTGGAAAATGCGCAAGCATCCTCGCGGGTGCAGATCCAGGAATCATCTGTGCCGACGGGTATGGTCTGACAGTCAAAGGCAAGCTGACCGTCCAACCAGAACGCGGGACGAGAACGGCGAAACACCGAGATAAAGTAGCCCTCTGTGACGTACAGCACCTTGGCAAACAGGATATTCTTACCTTCTTTGAGATAGGGCGTCAGATCCTCGGTTTCAAAGTAGGTTTGATAGCAAGAACCCTGACAGGGTCCCTCCGAAACAAGGTGACCGTTAAGATACAGCGCATATCTGGTGTCGCCACAGGCGCATACCTTGAACGAAGCCCCCGCAGGAGCATCGAATTCTTTGGAAAAATAATAGAATTTGGGTGTTGTGGGACGATCGTCCGCCATGATCCAAAAGCTCATACAAACTCCTAATTCTTTAATTTTGCATAACTCACGCTCGCAAGCGCGTTGTCTTTGGTCATATTCTCAGCGTTATACATGATCAGCACACCGTCACAGCCAAACTGCTCGATATACGCGGACAAAGGAAGAATACCGCCTGCCGACAGATTGACCACAACAAGATCGTAATGCTGTGATAAAAACGGTACCATACTGTTGAGGAAGGAATCCTTGAGCACCAACAGGGTTTGGCGCGGCTCTTCCGTGTTTTTATTGACAGTCAGAATACCGTGCGTGCCGTCTAAAAATACAGAATACTTATCTTTTTCAGCAAGGTACGCGCGATTATAAAAGCCTTCGCCCTGATAACCCTCCCCTGTCTTAAATACAGTATGGGAGGTGCCCTCTCCAGCCGTCTCATGGTGCACTATCCATTCGGTTACGGTATAGTCGTCCTCACCCTCAAAATGCCAGATTTCAAGCGTATCGGGTTCTACGAACTTAAATCCCGCACGAGACCAGGTCGTGCCGTAAAAATCTTCAACTTTCTCGACGGTAAAATTGCTTTCGGGAATGATATCCGCTTCTCTGCCCCACTCTGTCATCAGCGCACCGTATGCAAGATACGCGCCTTTTGTGGTCCAATGGTGGTCGGTGCGATAATAGACGTACTCGCCGTCTGCGGTTGCCTGTTGCATCACTTCACGCAAGTCGAGATAGTTGACGGATCGGTCAAGTCCTGCGTTGATATCTGCCCACAAGGCATCTGCAATCTGCATAGGATAAGAGGTTTGCGCACCGTATACATCCAGCGTTCGGGGCGGAATGACCACGGTCAACGGGATCTCTTGCGCCTCAAGCTCGGCGGAAAGCTTGTTCAGCGTATCGGCCTGTGCGGCAATATTATCCTTGGAATAATAATCTGTGTCATTTACGCGGATCAGGCGACTCACATAAGCGTCAACCCAACGAACGAGCAATACGCCGTCTTTACCCAAAACAACGCCGTTATTCTCCCCTTTTCCGATGATAAGCTCAGCCACACCCTTGATACCCACAAACGTATCGCGCGCGGGAAATTGGTCTGCAAAATAGTCGTTCATATCCGAACTGAATTTTCCATTGGCAAGTTCTTTCCAAAAAGTCCCATTGTGCAACTCTTCCGCAGTAGGAAGAGGAAGCTCTTGTAACACGCGGTTTTCTTGCTCGGATTTATTTTTGTCCGGCAATGCCACGAATAAAACAAGTCCCAATGCCAAAGGCAGCACGAACAAGACAATTGTCAGAACATGAATGATTCTTTGATTTTTCATGCTAACCTCCGTTTAGAAAATATAGTAAAGGAACGGGCTGAATGTGGAATCCACGAGATAAGCCGTGCAAAGCACGAGGATCAACGCGCAAGCCATGGGAGTGGCGTATGCCACAAGCGGCTTATCCTTGATTTTTTCAAACAGCTTTTTTGGGAAAGGCGTAACACCCACAAAGCAGATCAACAAAAGCGGCAGATAGCGCAGTGCCTCGTACAGCGCAACGGGTGAGACAACACTTGCCGTGCCTACGCCGAACATACCAGTAAAGATCGCCCAACCCTCGGACAGATTGGGAAACGCAAAAATGATCCAGCCGATACCGATCAAAAGCAGTGCATACAGGTGCGAGAACACACGCGGGATCTTTTCGAGTACTTTGAGCAAAAATGCTTTCTCAAGCACCAGAATAACCAGAAAATACGCGCCCCAAAGCACGAAATTCCAGGATGCGCCATGCCAAAGTCCTGTCAGCAGCCAAACTGCGGCGAGGTTGAGATATTGGCGCGCCTTTCCCTTTCGGTTGCCGCCCAAAGGAATATACACGTACTCACGAAACCACGTGGAGAGCGTGATGTGCCAGCGACGCCAAAATTCGGTAATACTCCTTGCAATATAAGGGTAATTGAAGTTCTCGGGGAATTTGAAGCCGAACATCATGCCAAGACCAATCGCCATATCGGAGTAACCGGAAAAGTCATAATAGATGTGCAAAGTGTAGCAAATGACGGTCATCCACGCGCCAAGTGCGGTGTGCTCAAAGCCTGCAGCCGCCGAGAAATAGCGGAACGCGGCAGCTGCACCGTCACCAAGCAGCACCTTTTTGGCAAGACCCGCGCAAAAACGGCGCACGCCTGCAGCAAAGTCGGCTAAATTCTCGCGGCGACCGATCAGCTGATCGTCCACGTCGCGGTAGCGCACGATGGGACCCGCGATCAGCTGCGGAAACAGCGTCACGTACGTACCAAACGCGATGTAGTTTTTTTGCACCTCGGTCTCGCGGCGGTACAGGTCAATGGTGTAGGACATGATTTGGAAGGTATAAAACGATATACCGATAGGCAGCGAAAGCCCCTCGATCGGCTTGGCAACGCCCGAGAGGAAAGGAATGAGCGAGAGCGTT
>JAZNBB010000029.1:0-13950 GCA_045586845.1 Eubacteriales bacterium | reverse complement strand
GCAATTTGCCGCGGGGCTTACGTCTGTATTTGATTACTTCAACTGACCTGCAAGTGTTGCTTCGGCAGCCGCAAGTGAAGTCGGATCGTAGCCATGTCGTTCTGTGAGCCAAGGAGTTGTCCTAATATGTTGTCTTCCTAAGACCGCTTGGCCTCCGACTTGCAATTTGCCGCGGGGCTTACGTCTGTATTTGATTACTTCAACTGACCTGCAAGTGTTGCTTCGGCAGCCGCAAGTGCGTCTGCAATCTTGGAGACGTCGTTACCGCCTGCCATGGCGTTGTCGGGACGTCCGCCGCCCTTACCGCCGGTCACTGCAGCAACCGCGCCAACCAGCTTGCCTGCGTGTGCGCCGTTTGCAACTGCGTCCTTGCCGGCAACTGCAATAAAGTTGAGCTTGCCGTTTGCGTTGACCGCCAGTACTGCAACCGTGTCAGCGTGGTCAGCCTTGATCTGGTCCGCCAGTGCGCGGACAGCGTCGCTCTGCATGCCGCTCATGTGCGCTGCGATCAGCTTAACGCTGCCAACAACCTTGGCACTGCCCAAAAGGCTGTCCAGCTTGGAGCCTGCGATCTTGGCGTTCAGAGATTCGATCTCCTTCTTTGCCGTTGCCAGCTCGCCGTGCAACTGTGCCACTCTCTTTGCGCTGTCTGCAGGGTTTTGCACCTTGAGCTCCTTGGCTACCTGGTTGATCATAGCGTCCTTTTGTGCCAACAGCTCGAGCACACCAAAGCCGGTGGTGGCTTCAATTCTGCGCACGCCTGCGGCAACCGAGGACTCGGAAATGATCTTGAACATACCGATCTTGCCGGTGTTGTCGCAGTGCGTACCGCCGCAAAGCTCAGTCGAGAAGTCACCCATTTTGACCATACGGACGATCTTACCGTACTTTTCGCCAAACAGAGCCATCGCGCCTGCAGCGCGTGCAGAGTCAATGTCTGTCTCAACGCTTTCGATGGGGTTGGCTGCTAAGATATGCAGGTTTACCAGCATTTCGACCTTACGGAGCTCCTCTTCGGTCATAGCGGCAAAGTGAGAGAAGTCAAAACGACAACGGGATTCGTCTACGTAAGACCCTGCCTGCTCGACGTGCGTACCGAGCACTGCGCGAAGTGCTGCCTGAAGCAGGTGGCAAGCGGAGTGGTTGCGCATGATCGATTCACGACGCAAGTCTGCAATATCTGCGGTAACAACGTCACCAACGCTCAGCACACCCTCGCTGACTGTGCAAAGATGCAGATAAATGCCGTCGGTCTTCTTGGTATCGGTTACGCTGAGCAATGCGCCATCCTTATAAATAGTGCCAATGTCGCCAACCTGACCGCCGCCCTCACCGTAGAAGGCGGTCTTGTCCAGAATAACAGTACAGTCACCCTCAGAAACGGTGTCTACCAAGGTATCCTCTGCAAGAATTGCAATAACCTTTGCCTGGGTTCTGTAGTGGGTATAGCCTACGAACTCGGTCTTGGGCATATCACCCAGTGCGGATTTGGAAGCATCGCTCCAGCCGCTGATGTTACCGCGTGCAGCACGAGCACGGGTCTTCTGATCGTTCATCAGAGACTTGAAGGTTTCCTCATCAATCTTGAGGCCGGATTCTGCTACGATCTCACGGGTCAGGTCGATGGGGAAGCCAAAGGTGTCATACAGCTTGAATACCTCTTCACCCGAAATGGTGTCAGCATTCTGTGCGATCGCACCGCGCAATAGGTCAGAGAGAATGGAAAGACCTGCATCGATCGTAGCGTCAAAACGCTTTTCCTCGATAGAGAGCACCTTGAGAATGTAGTCGTGCTTGGTGGTCAGCTCGGGGTAAGCACCACAGTTCTCTTCCATAGCAACTGCACAAAGGTCGGTCAGGAATGCGTGGTTGATGCCCAGAAGCTTACCGTGACGGCAAGCGCGGCGAATGATGCGGCGCAGAACGTAGCCGCGTCCTTCGTTGGAGGGAATAACGCCGTCACAGATCATGAACATTGCGCTCTTGATGTGGTCGGTACAAACGCGGATGGAAATGTCATCGTTTGCATCTGCACCGTAGGTTTTGCCAGCGATGGTGCAAACGGTATCGAGAATGCGGCGGTTAGTGTCAACCAAGAACATATTGTCTGCACCTTGCATGACGCAAGCCAAACGCTCCAAACCCATACCGGTATCGATGTTCTTGGACTTGAGCTCGGTATAATTGCCATGACCGTCGTTATCAAACTGGGAGAATACGTTGTTCCAGATCTCCATAAAGCGGTCACAATCGCAACCGGGGCGGCAATTAGGATCGCCACAGCCATGCTCAATGCCACGGTCAAAATAGATCTCGGAGCAAGGACCGCAAGGACCCGAGCCGTGTTCCCAGAAGTTATCAGCCTTACCAAGGCGGGTGATGCGCTCGGCAGGCACACCGATGACCTTGTTCCAAAGCTCGAAGGCTTCCTCGTCGTGCTCGTAAACCGAGGGCCACAGCTTGTCCTCGGGGATAGCCAGCCACTCGGGGGAGGTCAAAAACTCCCATGCCCACGGAATAGCTTCCTGCTTAAAGTAGTCGCCAAACGAGAAGTTGCCCAGCATTTCAAAGAAAGTACCGTGACGGGCTGTGTGACCAACGCGCTCCAGGTCAGGCGTGCGAATGCATTTCTGACAGGTGGTCACACGGTTGCGAGGAGGGATTTCCTCACCGGTAAAGTACTTCTTCATGGGAGCCATACCGGAGTTGATCAAGAGCAGGGATTTGTCGTTAATGGGAACGAGGGGGAAGGAGGGAAGACGCAGGTGCCCTTTAGATTCAAAGAAAGCCAGGTACTTCTCTCGCAGGTCATTTAAGGATGTCCATTGCATAGTGTAAAAATTCCTTTCGGGATGAGTTCATATTATCAACTATTTATTATAGCATGGCGACAAGAGAAATGTCAAGGGGTGCGCAGAAGTTTATGGCGGCTTAACTGATGAAAAGTTTTCGCCCGCCACCCAAACGGCCCCCCCTCCACAGGATGAAAGTTTTTGCGTCGCTTTTTTCAAAAAGCGACTGGGGTACGGGGCGACACCCCGCTATTCGGTCGTTCTTTTTTGAGCAAGTAGCCGCAAAAAAACCAAAAAACGGCGATAAAGAGGTTTCGCCTCTGCGGAGGCGACCAAGGGCTCTGCCCTTGGATTCTGCGAGCCTTTGAAAAGGCTCAAGCGAAACTTTCATGAGTGAGGTTGTCTGTGTGGTGAGGTCTTACAAGACGTGAAAAAGCCGCGGCGTGCCGCGGCTTTTCCGTGTAATTTGCTTACTTAGATACATTTATGGCTGTCGTGCAATGCAGCACCGATGACGGTGCCGAACTGTGCGTTTTCGGGAATGATAAAATTCACTCCGAACTGATCAAGTCCCTCAAACGTCTTGCGGATAGGTTCGATGGTCGAAAGATTGCCCGTCAGTACCACGTCCTTGACGCCGCAGCCCCTTGCCGCAAACACCGCTACCATAGCGATGGTCTCTGCCACCATATTGGCAACACCCAGTGCAAGATCTTCGGGGGTAGCAATATCGCTGACCTTACCAAAGTTGGAAACGGTCAGATTGTCCTTCATATTCTCATAAGTGCGGTTTTTGGAAATGTCACTGATGCGCAGGTCTATCTTGGAGATATCTCCCTGTGCGCAAAGCTCTTCAATGTGCTCGACCGTGCCAACGCCCGTCAGCTTTTGCGTCAGCCCCAGCAGCGTGCCGCCGCCAACGCCTGTGCCGCCCAGGTATTTGACCATTGTTGCGTCGCCTACCTTCTTGGAGTGAATGAGCGCGGTGCCGGTACCCATACTGACCACGATCGCCTCATCAAGTCCCGAGAGATACAGGCCACCCAAGCCAATGCACTCAAATTCGGATACGTTATTGCAGGGAAGCGTATAGATGGGCTGTGAGCGAAAGGAAGAGCCGCCGCCCGTCATCATGACCTTATCGATGTCGGAGAGGGCCAGCCCATTCTCCATGGTAAAGCGCCCGAACGCGCCGTATATCGACGTGATGGGGTCGGTTGCTTGTACGAACAAGGGTGCGATCAATGCTTCGCTGCCGTCCGCGCTACGGCGAAAACCAACGATCTTAGTGGTCGAACCGCCCACGTCAATACCCACAACTACCTTATTTTGTGCTTTGTTTTGTTGCATGATGAAAATTCCTTTCGTTGGTCGCAAATAATCTTTATTACAGTATAGCATTATCTTGCAAAAAAATCAAGTGTATGTTATAATGATATTGAAAAAACACCCAAGGAGTGGGAGAATGACTGACCAAAAGGATATTTTATGTGCAAAAAAGCTGTTCGTTTTCGATATGGACGGCACGATCTACCTTGGCAATCAAGTGTTTGACTTTGCCATTCGCTTTATTGAGCATTTGCGCGAGAACGGTTACCGCGTGCTGTTCTTTACCAATAACGCCTCGCACACCACTGAGTTTTATTTGGGCAAGCTCTCGCGCCTTGGCTTTTCGCCAAGCAAGGACGAGATCATGACCTCGGGTGACGTGACGGTCGAGTTTTTGAAGCGTCATCGTGCGGGCAAGAGCGTGTATCTTGTGGGAACGCCCGAGCTGGTCGAGCATTTCGGCGCGATGGGTATTCCCATGCTGACCGGCAGAGAGAGGCGCGCCGATATCGTGGTGACCAGCTTTGATACCACGCTGACCTACGAAAAATTGGATACTGCCTGCAGACTGGTGCGTTGCGGCGCGGAGTATCTCTCCACTCATCCTGATTTTAACTGCCCCACCGAGACCGGATTTATACCCGACAGCGGCGCGATCGCGGCATTCGTGACCGCGTCTACGGGGGTACAGCCCACCTATTTCGGTAAGCCGTATGCAGAGACCGTGCAAATGATCTGTGAGGCGACCGGCGTTGCCAAGGAGGATATCTGTATCTTTGGCGATCGCCTTTACACGGATATTGCACTCGGGCGGTTGCATGGGGTGACCGCTGTTCTGGTGCTGACAGGCGAGACGCGAGAGGCAGACGTGGATGCCGCCGAGCCCGCGCAGCGTCCTGATATGACCTTTGCCTCTTTGGCAGAGGTAGACTCTTTGATGTTTGACTGAAATACCGTCATAATTGGAGGAGAAACACATGAAAAAAACCAACGTATGGATGCGCATTCTGCTTTGTGCGCTGGCTGTGCTGTTGATGCTTTCGTTTACTGCTTGCGATCCCGGTAACGGGCAAGGCGAGCAGACCGGCGAGGATGCGCCTTCTGCTGAGCAAACCACCGTCGTTCCCGAAACCGAGAGCGAGACCGAAACAGAACCAGAGAGTGAAACCGAGACTGAGACAGAGCCGGATGACGGTATTCCGCTGGACAGCTTAACCATTGGCGGCGTGGATATTACCGAATTCACACTGGTCGTGCAAGAGGGTGGTGCAGCCTGCGTGCGTAACAGCGCAGATGAACTGGTGCAATATCTCGAGCAGGCAACGGGCTTTTGCATTGAGGAAAAGGCGTCCGAGCACGAGATCGTGATCGGTGTAACCGACCGCGATACGGCGGCTGTTGCCGAGGCGCGTAACAAGGTTGAGCTGGATGGCTATACTATGCTGATGGATAGCGGAAAGCTGTACATTACGGGCAGCTGTGACCGTGGTACCATGTATGGCGTGTATTGCTTTCTTGAGGACTATGTGGGCGTGCGCTTTTTGGCTGCAGATACTACGGTGATCATCGATCAAGCTGCTGCCGAGATCCCTGCAGATCATTATAAGCTGCACAATCCCAGTTTCGAGCTGCGCGATACTTACTGGTATGATATGCGCTACAAGCAGGAGTTTGCCAACCACTCCAAGGACAACAGCTTTTACGACAACTCCACGCCTGTTGCTGATATCGGCGGCGGTGTTGGATATGCGGGCAGATTTGTGCACACCTTCAGCCTGTTGACGGGCGGCACGACCCATACCGGCAACGTACAGCCCTGCCTGACCGATGAAGAAGTTTATCAGACCGTGCTATCCAACGTGCGCGCATGGTTGGATGCCAACCCCGAGGCGACCATTATTTCGGTATCACAGAATGACTCGGATGCGGGCGTAGGCGGCTGCAACTGTGAGGGCTGCAAGGCAATCAACGATGCAGAGGGCTCGGAGATGGGTTCATTGTTGACCTTTGTCAACCGTATTGCCAACGATATCAAGGACGATTATCCCGGTGTGTACGTAGATACATTGGCGTACCGCTATACCCGCAAGCCTCCCAAGAACGTGCGCCCTGCGGACAATGTGATCATTCGTCTGTGCTCAATCGAATGTTGCTTTACACACACGCTGGACGATTCCGCCTGCAGCCGCAATAAGTCCTTTGCCGAGGACGTGGAGGCGTGGAGTGCCATCTGTGATAACCTGTACATTTGGGACTATACCTACAACGCCGAGACATACTTTACCTTCTTTCCCAACTTTGACGTGCTGCACACCAACGTGCAGTTCTATAAGCAGCATAATGTCAAGGGCGTGTTCTTAGAAGGTCAGCAGGTGTCCGTATCGGGCGAGTTTGCCGAGTTGCGCTCCTATCTGCTGGCAAAGCTGCTCTGGGATCCCGATATGACAGAGGAGCAGTATTACGCCTACATGGACGAGTTTTTGCAGTACTATTACGGTCCGGGTTGGGTGCAGATCAAGTCCTATATGGAGCAGATGACCGCGCACGCCATCAAGAAAAATCCGCACGTCGGCATTTTTGACAAGGGCGAAAAGATGTTCCCAATGACCAATGATCAAGGCAAGAGAGATACCAAGTTCAGCCGCAACCTGCTGGCTTTGTGGGTGGAAGCGTTTGCAGCGGCAGAGACCGACGCGCAGAGAGATCACGTGGAAAAATCATCAATTCAAGCCTATTATTATTGCAGCTTGGGCGGTGGTAATTCGCAGCGCAAGGAGTATCTGAAAAAGGTCTATGAGCTTTGTGAGAAATACGGGATTGAGTATTACAAGTACGTCGTGCCCATGCCCGATTCCTCTCATGCAGATGACCTGAACAGTTTGTTATAAGAAATTGAAAGGAATTCTTTATGGCATTTGATGCTGGTATGCTCGCCTGCACGCTGCACGAGATCTGCAGCGTGGGGCAGGGCGGCAGAATAGAAAGGGTGCTGCAGCCCGAGCGGGATGAGATCGTGCTGCAGATGCGCACCACACAGGGCGGCAAGCGGCTTTTGATCAACGCGGGATCAAATAATCCGCGTATCGGTTTTACCGAGCTGCAAAAGGAAAACCCACAGCAGCCGCCCATGTTCTGTATGCTTTTGCGCAAGCATTTATCGGGCGCAAAGCTGTGCGCTGCAAGGCAGCTTGGTTTTGAGCGCGTGGCAGAGCTGAAGTTTGAAACGCGCGACGAAATGGGCTTTACCTGTACGCGCTATCTGATTGCCGAGGTCATGGGTAAGTACAGCAATCTGATCTTTGCCGATGGAGACAAGAAGATATTGGCGGTGCTCAAGACCGTGGACTTTACCACTTCGAGTAAGCGACAGGTGCTGCCGGGAATGGCATATGAGCTGCCGCCTGCGCAGAATAAGTGCGATCCGGTAGAGGAGAGTGCCGAGGACTTTGCACTCGCTTACGCGCAGGCAGACCCCGAGCAGCGTACTGACCGCTGGATCCTGGACAGATACATGGGTATCTCTGCAGCCATTGCAAGGGAAATGACCTATCGCGCAACCCACTTTACCGATACTCCGATTAAGTATTGCACTGCAGCTGAGCTTTGGGGCACGTTTGATTCGATCATGGGTGCTGTGCGTACGGGCAATTACACGCCCACCATGGTGACCGACGGTGCAAAGCCCGTGGAATATGCGTTTGTGTCGCTGACCCATTACGGTGCCGATATGCCGCGGCGCGAATACGAGAGCGCAGGGCAGCTGCTGGATGATTATTTTGCCTCACGAGATAAGGAGAGCCGCATCAAGCAGCGTGCATCGGATATTCTGTCGCTTTTGACGCACAGCGAGAGCCGCATCATCAAGAAATTGGAGGCGCAAAGGGCAGAGCTTGCCGAATGTGAGCAGGCGGAGCAGTACAAAAAGTACGGCGATCTGATCATGGGAAATCTGTACTGCATTGAAAAGGGAGCTGAGCGCGCCGAGCTTGTGGACTACGAGGTGTGGAACGAAGAGAACGGTACCTACGGCACCTGCATCGTGGAGCTGGACAAGCGACTGACTCCCGTGGCAAACGGACAGAAATACTATAAGAAATACACCAAGCTGCGCAACGCAAAGGTGGAGCTCTCAAAGCAGATCGAGCTTGGCGAGAACGAGCTCGTCTATCTCTACACTGTGTTTGATGCGCTGACCAGAGCCGAGACGCAAGCGGATCTGGACGAGATCCGCGAGGAGCTTTATCGCTGTGGTTACGCCTCGCGCATGAAGGGCTACGCCGCACCCAAGAAAAATAAAAATCCCGTTGTCATGCAGTTTACCACCCGGGGTGGGTATCGCGTGCTTTGCGGCAAGAACAACGTGCAAAACGAGTATATTACGCACAAGGTTGCCGACCGAAACGACTGGTGGTTTCACGTCAAGGGGATGCCCGGCTCGCACGTGGTCATGATGTGTGACGGGGAAGAACCGCCCGCAGAGGACTTTACCGATGCAGCCGAAATCGCAGCGTTTTATTCCAAGGCAACAGGCGAGCATATCGCGGTGGACTATATCCAGGTGCGCCACGTCAAAAAGCCGCCCGCAGCCAAGCCGGGTCTTGTGATCTATCACACCAACTGGACGGCATACGTCACCCCTGATCAGGAAAAGATCAGGCAAATGAGAAATAAATAAATCAAGGCAGAGTCAAACGCATTTGACTCTGCCTTGATTTATTGTTACTTCAAAGGATCCACAAACGTAACCTTTTCGATGACTACCTTGGTGATGGGGGTCTCTTTTTCGGTCTTTACTGCTGCGATCTTGTCAACTGTATCCATGCCTGCCAGCACATAGCCAAAGGAGGCGTACAGACCGTCCAGATGATCCTTGGTTGCGTCACAGATAAAGAACTGATTGGATGCGCTGTCCGGTACGTCGGTTCTTGCCATAGAGATCACGCCGCGCACGTGCTTGAGGTTGTTGGTGTGACCGTTGTCGGTAAACTCGCCCCTGATCGCGTCTGTTTTATGCTGCGCACCTGTTTCGTCAAATGCGCCGCCCTGGATCATAAAATTCTGTACGATGCGGTGGAAGATCTTGCCGCTGTAATGTCCTTCCTTGACAAGCTTTTGGAAATTTTCAACCGTCTTGGGGGCTACGTCGGGACGCAGACGCACTACGATCTCGCCGTAATCCTTGACCGTAATCTTGACAAAATCGGTGACGTCGTCGGTTTCTGCAAAGTCGGTCACTTCAAAGGAGTTGATCTCGCTCTTGACCTCCTCCATGTCAATGATGGGGGCTTCGAACTTGGGCTCAAACGCGCCGGTGCCTGCCATGATAGCAAACACAATCACTGCAACCACCGCAAGGCAAAGACCTACCGTGACCCAAGTGATGATCGCGTTGGTGTTGTCCTTTTTGGGCTGTACGGCGGTGCGTGCATGATACCCCTTGTTGCTGTATTTTTTGCTCATTGATGCATACCTCGTTTCTTTTGTACCATAGTATTGTAACAGAAAGGGTGATTTCTGTCAAGAGAGTGCGCTTGGAATTTGCATTTTGTACATATATACTATATACAAAGGAGGGAAGAACATGGAGAGAGCGGATATCCATACATGGGCGTCGCGCCTGATCGTGCTTGTATGTGCTTTGGCACTTACGTTCGTACTTGGCAGGTATGGTGTACCCGTGCTCATGCCGTTTTTGCTGGCAGGCATCATAGTCATGTTTGTGCATCCCGTGGGGAAAAGGCTGTCTACCCTGATCGCGGTGCGTCCCGGTATATGCTGTGTGGCGGTGTTGCTTGTACTGTTGGGTGTTTTAGGGGGCGCTGTATATTTAGGCGGCTATTATCTGTGGCGCGAGGCGTCCTCTTTTTATGCATGGCTGTATGAAAATGCCGATTCCGTGATCGATGCGATCGGCGGTTTGTTTGCAACCAAAGGAGAGGGCGGTGTGCTGCCTGCGTTTTTGCAAAAGCTCTTAGAGCTGCCGCTGATCTCCGATTTTTTCGGAGGACTTGACGCACTGGTACAAAATTTGACAACCTCGCTGTTGGAGAAGCTGGGAGAATGGCTGACAGGTGCGGCACTTGGTGTGGCAACCTCGTTGCCTTCGGGGATATTGTCGGTGCTGGTGTTTTTGTTGTCTTGCTTTTATCTGGCATTGGACGGTGAACGGTTGTATGCAGCAGTACTTGCATGCTTCGCTCCGAACAGTCGGGTGCGCGTGCGCGAGTTATGCGAAACCACTACGGGGGCGCTGCGTGGATACCTGCGCGCGTACGGGTTGTTGTTTGTCCTGACGTTGGTACAGCTATTGATCGGTTTCTGGATCATTGGTGTGCGATATGCGTTTTTGGTGGCGTTTCTTATCTCGATCTTGGATCTGTTGCCCGCACTCGGTGCAGCGGCCGTGTTGATTCCGTGGGGTGCCTTGGCATTTGCCTCAGGCAACGTGCGCGTGGGCGCAGGTCTGCTGATATTGGCAGGAGTAGTTACGTTGTTGCGACAAATCGCCGAGCCCAAGATCGTAGGGAAGAGTCTTGGACTGCATCCGCTTGTGGCGCTGTTTGCTATGTATGTGGGACTGCGTCTGTTCGGCGCGGTGGGGTTGGTGCTGGGACCGTGCGCGGCGATCGTAGTGCGGACAGCGTTAAAAAGTGGTATTGCGGCATAGCCGCAGCTTTATAAAATAAATGACCGCGCACGGCGCATGCCGTACGCGGTCATTTATGCTTGCTTGGCGGTGGGTTATTCCGCTAAAAGCTTGGATTACAGATTGTTGAGCGCCTTGGTGAACTGGCTCTTCTTGTGAGCTGCAGCATTCTTGTGAATGATGCCCTTGGAAGCTGCTACGTCGATCTTCTTAACAGCTGCCTTGTAGGTAGCCTGTGCCAGCTCGGTGTTGCCGGATGCAAGAGCAGCCTCGTACTTCTTGATCTCGGTCTTGAGTGCAGAGCGGAACGCCTTGTTCTTCAGAGTCTTGGTTTCGATAACCTTTACTCTCTTCTTTGCAGACTTAATGTTCGGCAAGTTCGTATACCTCCATATAAAATTCATATGCGGTGCGCCATGCTCCCGTGCCTGAGAGGGTGCACTTGCAAGGTAACCCCATATACTCCAATATCATAACACAAACTTTTCCGAAATGCAAGAGGTTTTTAAAAATTAATTTGCTAAAATTTTCAACAGAATTTCCATGTCTTTTGTGCAATTTCAGCGCAAAAGTGACGACATATCGCCAATATATCATATTATAAGAAAAAATTTGAAAAAAATATCGAAAAACCCTTGACAAACGGGGAACGCTTTGCTATAATAGTAAACTGCATTATAATCGCTTGCAGTATGGGGTTTTACTGTCAATGCGACAAAATACACAGTTATTTTTGGCGCGATTTATGCAAAAAAGATAACAAAAAAGACGTGATAGCCCCCCTGTGGGCTACCAACTACTTTGAATGGAGTGAAAATTACATGGTCAATTTGAAAGATCAAAAGCTCGGACAAAACGTGAGAAAGTCCTTCTCGCGTAACACCCGCTTCAATCTCGAGCTCCCCAATCTGGTCGAAGTTCAGACCAAGTCGTTCCAGTGGTTTTTGGACGAGGGTCTGATGGAGGTGCTGCGTGACGTATCCCCCATCACCGACTACTCCGGCAACCTTTCCATTGAGTTTGTATCCTTCTCGCTGGATTCCAAGCCCAAGTATCCCGTAGAAGAGTGCAAAGAGCGCGACGTTAACTATGCCGCACCACTCAAGGTCAACGTTCGCCTGACCAACAAGCAGACCGGCGAGGTGAAGCAGACCGATATTTATATGGGCGACTTCCCCTTGATGACCGAAACCGGCACCTTCGTCATCAACGGTGCAGAACGTGTCATCGTTTCGCAGATCATCCGTTCTCCCGGTATGTACTACTCCTTTGATATTGATAAGACCGGTAAGCGCACCTATGCTGCTACCGTTATTCCTTACCGTGGCGCATGGCTGGAGTATGAGACTGATGCCAATGGCGTTATGTACGTCAGAATCGATAAAAACCGCAAGGTTCCCATGACCATGTTCATCCGCGCTCTGGGTGTGGAATCCAGAGAGGAGATCTATGCGCTCTTGGGTGAGGACGAGAGATTGGCTGCAACCTTTGAAAAGGATGAGAGCGAGGATCTGGCTGTCCGTAACCACACCACTCCTTACGTGGAAGCACTCAAGGAGATCTACAAGAAGCTGCGTCCCGGTGAGCCCCCGCTGGTAGAATCTGCACAGCAGCTGATCAATAACTATTTCTTTGATCCCAGAAGATATGATATCGCGCCCGTAGGTCGCTATAAGTATAATAAGAAAGTAGCGCTGCACTCCAGACTCAAGAACCGTAAGCTGGCTGCTGACCTTGTCAGCCCCCTGACCGGTGAGGTTTTGTTTGAAAAGGGTGCCGTGCTGACCCGCGACATGGCGATTGAGGCAGAGAATGCCGGTGTCAATGAGGCATTCATCGAGCTGGATAACGGCAAGGTCATCAAGCTGCTGTCCAACAACACCATCGAGCCCAAGCACATTCTCGGCTATGATCTCGAGGACTGCGGTATTACCGGTAAGGTGTGCACTCCCGTTCTTTTGGAGATCGCAGAGGCTTGCGGTGGCGATGTAGACGCTATCAAGGAGGCGGCAAAGGAGAGAATCGGTGAGCTTGCGCCCAAGCACATCACCAAGGACGATATCTTTGCTTCCATTAACTATATTCTCACGCTGGCTAACGACGTTGGTACCGTGGACGATATCGACCACCTTGGCAACCGTCGTATCCGTTCGGTTGGCGAACAGCTGCAGAACCAGCTGCGCATCGGCTTCTCAAGAATGGATAAGATCATCAAGGAGAGAATGACCACGCAGGATAACGAAAAGCTGACTCCTCAGGCGCTGATCAACATCCGTCCCGTGGCAACCGTGATCCGTGAGTTTTTTGGCTCTTCTCAGCTTTCTCAGTTTATGGACCAGAATAACCCTCTGGCAGAGTTGACTCACAAGCGCCGTCTGTCAGCCCTGGGTCCCGGCGGTCTTTCTCGTGACCGTGCATCCTTCGATGTTCGTGACGTACACTACACGCACTATGGTCGTATGTGTCCCATTGAGACCCCCGAAGGTCCTAACATCGGTCTGATCTCGTATCTGACCACCTATGCCCGTATCAGTAACTATGGCTTTATCGAGGCTCCTTACCGCAAGGTCGTACACCTTACCAAGGAGGATGGCTCCGTTGAACACATCGTCACCGACGAGGTGGAATACATGACTGCAGACGTTGAGGATAATTACATCATCGCGCAGGCAAACGAGCCGCTGGACGAGAATAGCCACTTTGTCAACAAAAAGGTCACCGCGCGTGATAAGACCGAGATTTTGGAAATCGACGTTTCCAAGATCGACTATATGGACGTTTCTCCTAAGATGGTGGTGTCTGTTGCAACCGCAATGATCCCCTTCCTTGAGAACGACGATAACTCCCGTGCACTTATGGGCTCCAACATGCAGAAGCAGGCTGTGCCGCTGATGGTTACTGACAGCCCCATCGTGGGTACCGGTATGGAGTACAAGGCAGCGGTCGACTCCGGCGTCGTTGTCGTAGCCAAGAACGCAGGTCGTGTAGAGCGCGTTGAGGCTGATAAGATCGTCATTGTCACCGATAACGGTATCAAGGACGTTTACACGCTTTCCAAGTTCAAGCGTACCAACCAGGGTACCTGCTTTAACCAGAGACCTCTGGTCAATAAGGATCAATACGTTGAAGAGGGTCAGGTCATTGCCGACGGACCCGCTACCTGCAACGGTGAGATCTCGCTGG
>JAZNBB010000028.1:0-74541 GCA_045586845.1 Eubacteriales bacterium | reverse complement strand
TCATCAAAACCGAACCGCCACAGTGCGCATCGATATATTCAATAATCTCCTTGGCATTATTCTCTATTGTTGTAAAAGCTTTGTCGCTTTCGGCGTGACCGTTCAGTATAGGTAAAATGATATGATAATCATTTTGAAGCGTATTTGCTACATCCTCAAAATTCCACCACGACAACCCACCGCCGTGTAGAAGAATAATTGTATCAAGACAGTGCTTTCCATATTCTATATACTTCATTTTTACACTCACTTGTAAATTCTTATCTATCGTTCTGTTTTATCGCCAGTTTCGCCTTTGTTATACAAAGGCATTGGGCAAAGCCCATACCCCTAAAGTTTTACGAGCGCGTCCAAAGGCTCCCTCCGGGAGGTAGCGAAGCGACGCGAGGGTAGTGAATTACACGCCGGGGGCGTGTCAGAGCCCGAGCGTGACCGAGCCGCAGCGAGACGCTCCCGACGGAGTAGGGTGAGGGAGAGCGCGTTACAATGAAGTCAGTACAAATCTAAAGTCACGCAGTCTCCTTCCGTCACGGCTACACCGTGCCACCTCCCTCTCGGAGGGAGGCTTTTTTGTTAGCTCCATTATAACACAAATCGGCAGAGAAAACAAGTTCTCCGCCGATTTTTATGTGTGTATTAAGGACCGTCGAGGACGCCGGTCCCTACAAATTGTAATCTTCCTTATGAGAAGGAGCGTAAGCGGGCGCTTTTTTATTTATGGGTCTTGTGCAAACAGCGGTTGCACGAACAGGGCGCGGTAGGATTTGATGGTGGCGGTATTTTCTACCTCGGTGATGCTGCCCGAGAGCGGATCGTATATGCGGAACCCGCAAGCCCCCTCGTAGGAGAGCGTAATCTCTGCATCCCTTTTGGAGTCGTTTGCAAGGAAGAAGAACTTGACGCCGTCCTTTTCATAGGGGGATACGTAAACGTATTTGCGTGCGGTTTTTACGCCAAGCGCAGGCTCAAGGGTGATTGCAGAGAGTGCTTCACTGAACTTTTCGCACAAGAGTCCTTGGTGCTTTTCGCTCAGTGTATCCATCTCTGCCTGATCCTTTTCAAGGAATGCAAGCGTGGGCATCTGCTCAATAAAGATCACGTTGATCCCCGCTTCGATCAGCGCGTCCAGTACGCGCATACTCTCAATGTCCATGACGGTCGCACGGGGCACAAGGATGGTGGTAAAGGTAAAGTTACCGATCGTCAGCCCCTTGGTGCTGACTGAGCCGCCCTGTAGGGATGCATCGTCGATGAAAACGTAGTCAAGCCCTTGCTTGCGAATGCCGGCGGTCAGTCTGTTTACCAGCTGATCGTTTTTCTTGGCTTCGTCGGGTGCGTTATAAAGCTGTTGCGTTTTTGGCGCCTCGTAAGCGGCTGCGACTGCATCGATGCTGTAATACACCGCAATCCGGGAAAGATTTTGTGCACCAACGGTCATAGCGCCCATTCTGCCTACGTATTCGTTGAAAGCTTTTCCCGTTTCCTTGTCGCTGTTTGCCTGACTGTAGTAGGAGGTGACCTGATTGCCGCCGTCAAAGTAAGCAAAGGTCATAGCTCCCAGCGCGTAATCAAGGTGATTGGTGGCAAATTCGTCGGGGTTGGCGGCGGGTGCGATCTCAATCATAACACGCTGCTGTCCTGTCAGCCATGCAGCAGAGGAGGCATATTTGCCACCCGTCGATATGGTGTCAATGTACGGACCGGGACGCACGTCCAGCACGTCAAAGCCTGCATACCCCATGTTTTTGGAGGCTTGGATGTAGTTGCCATAAACGGGCACGTGATATTGCATCTGTTCTTCAAGCAGCAAATGTCCTGAGAGTTTGATGCCATGTGCCTCTGCCCACGCTTGCACCTGACCAAAGAAGTTTTCGGCAACCAGATCGCCCACGTGTGCGTAGAAGTGCGTGCGCACGCGCTGCGCAAGTGCGCTGTCGCCGCTATAGATCAGCGGGAGCAACGGACGTGCATCATAGCCGTATTTTTCCTCGAAAGTATCAAAAATGTCGTAATCATAAGGAATAACAGGGTTTTTCAGCCCCTCGGGCATCAGATGGTGTCCTGCGAGCAGCTGCGCTTCATCGTCAAAAATGGCTTCAACGGCGTTACCGAAATCTGCAATTGCCCCCTCGTAGGTGTCAAAGGTGACCTCAATAAAGCGTGCGACGGCATCGCGGTTGAGAATGTTGGGGTAAGAGCTGTTCCATTCAAATCCGTAGTTATATTTTGTCACGCAATAGATGTATGCAGTCCAGTCACCGTTGGTTCCGTCAAAGATCATCTGACCGTCGCTGACCGAAACGTTGAGCGGAACGATGTTGTTTCCTGTTTGTATGCAGGCGTATTCCACCTTAACAAAATCGTCGGGGACAGGGGATTGATGTATAACGGGACCGCTGCCTTTGACTGTGATCTGGGTCAAGCGTACCGCCGCGTATTCGGGGTGATCCTTGACGGTCAGATTGCCCGCAGAGCCGCTGGGATAGCCATATTCGTCGTACAGCCAGATGCGAACGTCTTGTTTGTGTGCTGCGTCCACAAATGCTGCAAAATCATTAAGCGACTGCCCGGGTTGCAGGTAGTTCTCATCCCATTTCATGTTGCAAGCTGCACCGCCAAAGCCGTATTCGATCAGGCTTGCTGCCTTTTCTTCCCAAGTTGTACCGGGAAGATTGACAAAATTGTGCTCAATCTTGAGTGCGCGGTATTCGCGTGCGGGATCTGCAAACGCCTGCTCGGTGATCAAGGATTGATTTTGCACCGCAGGATCAATGGGCGGATCGGTTTCCGCTTCGGTCTCGGTAGGCTGCTCCGTTTGCGTGTCATTCTCGGTCGAGTCGATGGAATCGTCCGGCTGCGGTTTGCAGGAGACCAGCGGGAGCAATAGCAGAGTGCAGAGTATCAGTACCAAAAGTCTTGTTGCTTTTTTCATGGCATATCCTCCTTTGCGCATTTCGTTTGTGCCTATTATACCAAATTTTTGTTTCCTTGTCAATTCTTTTGGGCAAAACGCAAACGGTATTGGAAAAATTCAACATTTCAGTCTTGAAAAGTGCACCCGTATATGCTATAATGAGATAAACCGGGACAATCCTGAAAAGGGATATGATTATGACTGTTCATTATATGAATATGATATCAAAGGAGAATTCACATGAAAAAGCGATTGAGAGGATGGTGCGCATTTTTTACAGCTTTGATGCTGCTGACATTTATGGCAGGATGCCAAGGCAAGGCACAATCTCCCGAAGAGGGTCTAACGCAGGACAAGCATCCCGATCAGCCCACACAACCCGAACAGCCTACTCCTCCTGAGGATCTGAATGCTATTGTGCCGCCCACTTTCCAAACGGGTGAGCTGAGCTTGGATAACAAAGAGGATCTTTTTCCTGATTTCAAGGAAAGCGAAATGTGGACCGAGAACACCGCGCAGGGACACGTCATTTACGTGGAGGCTGAGGAGTATGAGAGCACTACCTTACCGTTCACGCAAATCCTCGGAGGGGAATACGGCGGCGGTATCATGCTGCAAGCGTTGACAGCTCAGACTCCCGCACAGGGTTGGGATTACACGTATGAGGTCACATTTTTGGTTCCGGCACCTAAGGCAGGAACGTATAAAATGACCGCCTTGACCAGCGATCTGCAAAAGGAATATACCAGTGATTATTTTGTGGATATCAACGGTAAGCGCGTGCTGGAAGCCGGTAAGAAATATTCCGTGCTTGAAAGTCTGAATGCCGCTTTCGACCCCAATCTGTTCAAACTGATGGATTTGGGTGAGGTAGAACTCAACGAGGGCGAAAATCGTATTTCATTTGTCATTGATAACGCGGATAGCCAAAACTCGTGGAACAGACTGTCCTTTTTTATCGATTATTTCAAACTCACGTATATAGATCGTAATATTCCCGCACGGGAGCTGTCCGTTTCTTATGCTGAGTTACCTACGGGATCGGATGCCCGGACTTTGCTTGCAGCGGCAGAGGTCAACGTATTTGATTGCCGCTACCCCTTACGTCTGAATGCCATACAGCAAGCAAATGAAGCAGAGGAGGTGAATTTCTCGGTCACAGACTATTTTGGTAATGTGATCTATCAGAGCAGCAAGACCGCTACCGAAAGAGGAATGGTCATGCTGGAAAAGACTGTGAAAAATCACCCTACCGGGTATTTTCTGCTAACCATAGGAAAGCAGACCTTCCGCTACGCAGTGGTTTCTTCATTCGCCGAGCCGATGCCTGAAGATTCTCCTTTTGGCATGGATTATGCCGCATACTATCTTGTCAAGGATCTTGATAAGGCTTATGGGCTGGCATGTGCCGCACGTATGGCGGGCGTGAGCTGGGTGCGTGATCGTGCTGATTGGCGCACGTATGAGCCGACCCTTGGACAGTACGATTTCAGTTCGACCGAGCAGGTCTGGCGTGCGATTGATCAAGCAGGCTTGAAAAATCTTGCCATGCTCTGCTCAGCGCCCGCTTGGGCAACCGAGGACTTAGGTGCGCAGGGTATGGCAGGCGGATTTGCGAACACGCAACTGGAAATATACCAAACGACTAAGGCAATGGTGACCTATTACGATGGGCTTGTAGACGCATGGGAGCTTTGGAATGAGAGCGATCATGGCTTTGCACTGGAGAGTGCCGAGTTGTATGCTGCTTGGTACAAGGCGGCTGCACTGGGCGTTCTGGATGCGGATCCGAATGCACTGCTTTCGTTTGGAGGCTTGTGCCAGCCCGATGCAAACAGCGATTATATGCATATGATGTTCATGAATGACATCATGAAGTATTCCTCCATTTTTAACTACCACGCGCATACACCGCAGGGTACAAGCATTCCCGATTTCACTCGTTTTGCCATGGTGAGCGGAACAAGTGCCTCTCTTGCACATTACAACACAAACAACAAGCCCGTATGGCTGACAGAGGCGGGTATGAAGATCATGACCGAAATGCCTACAGAGCAGCTCCTGCACGAGCAAGCACCGTATATCATTACCTCTACCGTGCAATCGCTTGCTATGGGAACTGACAAGCATTTCTGGTTTGTGCTGGCACCTTACATTGAGGCTGGCGGTGATTTTGGTACCTTTAGTAAGGACTATCAGCCCTATCCCACACTGGCGGCTCAGTCCACCATGACGCACGTGTTGGGCAAGGCACAGTATTTGGGTGAGCTTTACGATCTGCCCCAATATGCGTACGGCTACGTATTCTTTACCGGAAGTCGTGCGGCAAGTGTGCTTTGGGCAAACAAGCAAACAGAATATACCTTTGAGGCGGGGCAGGCTGTGATCGTGACGGATATGATGGGCGCGCAAACGCTGATCAAGCCGCAGGACGGCAAGATCACGCTGACACTTGGTGTGGATCCCATTTTCATTACCTACAGCCAAGCACCCGCGTATCAAAGCAAGCAGTATCCCGAGGCTGTGATCAAGTCCGTGGAGATCGGTGTGGGAGAGCGTGTGGTGCTCAGCCCCGAATTTGAAGGCTATGACATCAATGATGAAAGCACCAAGCTGAACGGTCATGTCGTGGCTGACGGAAGTAAGATTACGCTGTACTTGACCAACTTGAACGATAAGGAAGTCAAAGGAACGGTCAGTGCAACGCTTGCGGGCTTTACGGTGCAGGGCTGCGAGCAGCAGATCACCATTCCTGCCAAGAGCAGAATCGGTATCACGCTGACGCTGGTTCGCAATTCAGACCAAAAGATCAATGATTATATTGTATTTATCGGTGAATTTGAGGGAGAACCTACCTCCCATGCAGTGGCGCACGTGTATACAGATGAGCCCGAAAAAAGGGTAAAGGTAAAATTCTCCTCACTCAGGTCGGGCAAGGAGTATACTGCGGATATGTTGAAAAGCGTCAACATTCGCATGGGTTCACACGAGGGCAAGGGCGTTGCATATCTCAACGGTATGCCTTTGGATACCGTCAGCTATGACGGTGCCGAGCTCAAAATTGATCTGTCCGCCCTATCTCCGGGTAAGCATACTGTCGTAGGCGGAATACAAACGCCTGGCGGGGACTTGATCTTTACCGTGTTTTACGTAACGTACCAAAATGATGTTGTCATCTTTGAGCTTCCTTAAATGTAATTTTTGAAAGGAAAGAGCATGAACACAGTGAAATTTGAAGCCGCACGTGCGGTGTTTTATCCATACAGCAAAGAAGAATACGCAAAAGCGATGCGTGAAAATGCGGTTTTGCAATATGGTTTTTACTATGCGTTGGATCTGTCAGATTATTGCAGCGAGAACGGTGAACTGATGCTCTCGGGCATTATTGCGCGTCTGAGTGCGCGCAACGCTTATAGACTGTATATCAACGACGAGCTGATCATGCACGGTCCTGCGCGCACTGCGCACGGGTATGCACGCGTGGATGAGATCGATGTGACCTGGTATCTTGAGCCGGGGATCAACCATATTGCCATCGAGGTGGTGGCGTACGGTAATATGCACCCACTTTATAATCGTTACTCCAACGACTGTACTATGGAGGACGGGATGGTGATCGCCGAGCTGTCCTGCGACGGGCGCGTGCTTTGTGCTACGGGACGTGAGCCATGGCAAACTTGCCGTATCGCTGCCCGTGCTCCTGTCTCGGAGCGCATCTCGCATAGCCGCGAATGCACCGAGGTATATACCATTGACGAGCAGTATTATCTGTGGAAGGTGGGTAAGAGCGATTTTGTGCTCGCAGCACAGATACAAAACGAGCCCATTTATCTTGCACACGAGGCGTTGCAGCCGACTCTTGAGGAGTTTTTCTTTGATGATCTGGTCGGCTTCGGTTCTTGCCGTATCGACCCCGCTATCCGTCTTGAACCCTTGTTTTTCGAGGTCAATAACCCATATTACGACGCATTGCCCGAGCATCCTACCGCCGATTGCCGCAGAACGGTTGATACTGCTTTTGGCGGCGTTTGCGCAGAGAGCGGCGACGAGGGGCTGACGCTTTGGGGCGACGACAATATGTACGCGCAGTACGACTTGGGCGAGAGCCGCGTGGGCTTTATCCGCTTGGTGGTCAGCTGTGAGCGCGCGGGCGTGATCGATGTGGTACACAGTGAGCTGTCGGATACCGACGGTAGTATTCCGTACTATCATAATATCGTCACGCGTCTGCATCTGCCTGCAGGGCTGTCCGAGTTTATTGCCTTTGAACCGTCTTTAGCGAGATATATCAAGCTGTATTTCCGCGATACGGGTGCTGCGACCGTACATAGTCTTTCGATACTGGATGACGCGTATCCCGATGAGCACCGCACAAGCTTTACCTGTTCGAGTGATGATATCAACCGCCTGTATGGCGCGGCAAAGAAAACGCTGCTGCTCAATACCCTGGATATTTTCATGGATTGTCCCGAAAGAGAGCGCGGTGGCTGGCTTTGTGATTCACTTTGGACGGCACGCGCGGCAAATCTGATGCTGTCCGATACCCGTGTAGAGCGCGAATTTTTGGAGAATTTTCTGCTGACCCCTGCAGACGGTATGTTCCACGGTTTTTTCCCCGAAGTATATCCCGCGCTCAAGCACGATTACCGCGCTATGACGGGTATTACCACGTGGTCGCTGTGGTTGGGCTGTGAGATCGCCGAGTATATTCAGCGTACGGGGGATATCGCCTTCCGTGACGAGTTTGCGCTAAGAGTGGAGGCATTTGTCAACGGCACGCGTGATTTCGTGGGTAAGAGTGGATTACTCGAAAACCTGCCTTGGCTGTTTATCGACTGGTCGCAGTCAAACAGAGGAGAGAACAATCAGCCTGTGTCAAGCGCAGCAAACGCACTGTACGGTTATATGCTGATCTCCCTTGGCAAAGCGTTTGACAGACCTGCATGGATCAGTATGGGTGAACGTACGCGCGAAATATTGCGCAGTGCGATCGTTGGAAACGGTGAGATTGCTGATGTCAAATATATTCCCGACTGTTTTGACGTGAGCGCGGAAGGGGCATTGTGCGCCAAGGGATATTACAGCGAGGCAGCAATGTTCACAGCTATATGGAGTGGTCTGTTTGTCAAGGGCGAAGCACCCAAGTTAGAGCGTACGGTTATGGAGAAAATGGGCCCTGCGCCTGTCTATGTGAAAGATCCCATGGTTGGTTCGAGCAATCTGTTTATCGGGCTTTGCATCAGGCTTGATATGCTTTGCAGACTTGGAGCGTACGATAAGATGTGTGAGGATATGCTGGCGATCTATATGCCGCAGCTGACCGAGGGACCGGGCACACTGTGGGAGAATGCCATGATTGATACCTCGTCGCGTTGCCACGGCTTTGCTGCCCATGCGGGTGTGCACCTTGTGCGAGATGTGCTGGGACTTGGTATTCCCACATTTGATTCGCGCGGAGAAGGGGAGAGATGTATTCAGATCGCACCGCATACTTGCGGACTGCGTTGGGCACGCGGTACGCACGAAACGCCCGATGGGCTTGTCGCGTTGGAATGGCGTTATGACGGCGAGCACTTCACGCTGAATGCCAGCCTGCCCGCAGGATACAACCATACGCTGACCTTGCCCGGAGAGGTCAAAGCACTTGATGCAGCGCGCATCAAGATCAATATCATCACGAGAGGCTGACCGTCACCCTTAAGCCAACTTCTCTTGAAAAGTTTTTGATCGATCTTTTTTCAAAAAAGGTCGCGGGGACTTGGGGCAGAACCCCAAGTCGCCTCCGCAGAGGCGAAACTTTCTTGAACGCCGTTTTTTGGTTCTTTTTTGCGGCTTCTTGCTCAAAAAGAACGGAGAAAACTTTTTTAACGTAACCCCAAAAAATCCTATTTTTACGGAACATTTTTTCAAATTTGTTGTCTATATAAGTGACGGTGCGTTTTCGTACCGTCACTTTCCTTGTTTAATGTGCTTTTTAGTTGACAAAAACGCGCTTTTGTGATATAATCAATCTATGTGTGGCTAACAATCAAGTATACAATACGAATAACCTTGAAACGGATGTGAAATACATGGAAAATAATCAAAAAAAACCTGCATACAAGGGCTTTACCACCAAAGAAAAAATACTTCCCGTGATTATGCTTTCGTTGATCGCGCCTTTTATGGTGTGCTTTTTCGGGCCCTTTGAAATTTTCGGCAACAATATAGACCAGTTTAAGTTTGCGCTGGGGGACTTCTGGCTGCTGTGCGTTTTGCTTGCGGCAGGTATTGCTGTTGTGATTGGCACCGTGCTCATGCTTTTGCGCGGACGCGCGTTTGACGTGGCGTACGGACTTATATTCGGCATTTCGCTGATGCTGTTTTTGCAGGGCAATTTTCTCTCGATGGGCATGACCTCGCTGCAGGGTGACGGCAATGATGAAGTCGGACTCGGTATAGGGAAGATCATTATCAACACAGCCATCTGGGTGCTGATCGTGGGCGGTAGTATTGCAGCTATGCTGCTGCTTAACAAATATCGTGATACCGTGAGATTGATCTCGATCGTGGTGTTGGTTGCGGTGCTGGGGTCTTCTTTGATCTCGTTTGCCACGATCTCGCTGACCACCGACGTTTTTACCGGTAAAGACACGGATAGTTCGCAAAACGAGCAGGAGACGGACGATGGCAAGGACGGATACCTGATTGTGGAAGAATGGGTGATCTCGAATGCTGCATTTCACGTATACGCTACACCTGAGGAAAAGGATGACAACGGCAACTTCATCAAAACGCTTGAGTCAGGCAAGCGTTTCGTGCGCGTTGGCATTGATCCCGAAAGCGGTTGGAGCAAGATCATTGTGGACGGTGAGGTGTGTTATGCCTTGTCCAAGTATTTTGCGCCGCAGACGGAGGCACTCGGCGAACGTGTACTGACTGTCCAAAATCTTGACACGCTTGCAAAAGAGCAGAATGTGATCGTATTCATCGTGGACCGCTTTGACTATGCATACTATGAGGATGCAGCCAAGAATTATCCCGAGATATTTGCAGAGTTGGAAGGCTTTACCTACTTTGATGACTATATCACGCTGTACCCCAGAACATTCCCCGGAGCGTTGCACGTGCTGACGGGTGTGGAGACTGATTTCTCGCTCTCTCACGACGATTATATGACGTATGCGTACCAGAATTCCGAACATCTGATGGCAATCAAGCAGGCGGGCTTTGATATCAATATCTATACCGATGATTATTATTGTTATGATAACGCTGCGGTTATGGGTGCATACGCTGACAACGTGTCCGCTCCCGTATCCTACCGTATCGAGCAGAAAACGTCGTTGACCAAGGATATGTTGCGCCTTTCGCTTTACCGCTATCTGCCGTTCTGCGCACAGGGAACAGTCGGAAATATCAGCACTCCCACGTTTGATAAGTATGTTGTGTACGATATGCCCCATGACATCTATTCTACCGACATGAGCAAGGTGTATAACATCTTGACCAAGGACGAGCTTACGCTGCGCGAAAGCAATAAAGGATATTCCTTTATTCACATTGACGGCTGCCATAAATCGACCGTGTATGATTCGGATTTTAATGAGCTGCCTGAGAACGATCCGTTGGCTTGGAGCACCGAAAACGTCATGAGACAAAGCTTTAAGGTGATTTCTCGTTATCTTGCTGAAATGAAGAGACTGGGTGTTTATGAGGATGCAACCATTATTATCACAGGCGATCACGCCAGCATCCGCTCGGATTCAAAGGTGCCTGATGACGCTTATGTAACAGCACTGTTTGTCAAGCCTGCAGGACAGAGCAAGGGCGAGATCAAGAAGAACTACGCCCAGCTTGACGTAGACAACGTGCTTGCCACCATCAAGGAGGCGGCGGGCATTGCAACCGATGAGCCCACCGTATTTGAAGTGCCCGAAGGACAGGATCAGGTTCGTTACTTGATGTTCCAACGTTTTCCGAACTCGGACAAAGGCGAGACCGCGTGGGAATATATCACCTACGAAATAAAAGGAAACGGAAAAGATTTTTCCAATTGGAAGATCATATCCAGAGAGTCCGGTAAGGATAGCATTTACAAATAAGGAGTATTGCAATGGATGCCATTATGTATTATATTTGTATCCCCTTGGGATACCTGATGAAATGGTGCTGGCAGCTTGTGGGTAACTACGGCGTTGCCATCATCCTGTTTACCTTGGCAACCAAGCTGGTGCTTTTGCCGCTTTCGATCTGGATCCATAAGAACTCGATCCAGATGATCAAGATCCAGCCCGAGATCAATATGCTCAAGGTCAACCACTATGGCGATATGGACACCATTGCGGACAAGCAGGCGGAGCTTTACAAAAAGCATAACTATCGTCCGCTGCTCTCTCTGATCCCCTTGGCAGCACAGATCGTACTGCTCTTGGGCGTGGTGCAGATCATTTATCATCCTCTGGATTACCTGTTTTCCATTGATTCCGCTGCGATTACCGCTATGGCAGAGTATTGGGGGCTTGATACCGCCGATTCCTCGTATCAACTGCAGCTGATCGAACTGATCAAACAAAACGCCAATTACGCCTATGAGGGTGTGGACCTTGACGCAATCCGCGCATTCCAAGGCTCATTCCTGGGCTTTAACCTTTCCGTCGTGTCCACGCAAGTTTGGGGCATCTATATTCTTATGCCCATCATTGCGGGTCTTTCGTCCTTGATCATGTGCTGGACGCAGAACCTCTCCAATGTCATTCAACACGAGCAGGGAAAACTCAGCCAGTATGGTTTGACCATACTTTCGGTCGGTATTTCGCTGTATCTCGGTATTGGCGTGCCTGCGGGCATTGCCTGGTATTGGGTGGCGAGCAACCTGTTCTCGATCGCGCAGATGTACGCGCTCAATGCCATCATCAATCCCAAGAAATACGTCGATTACGAGGCACTTGAAAAGAGCAGAAAGGCACTTGCCGAGATCGAAGCGCTGGAGGACAAGAAAAAGGATCCCAATTACAAGGCAAACCGCGCAAGAGAGAAGAAGGATTACAAGCGCTTTTTCAAGATAGTCAACAAGCATTTGGTCATTTACTCCGAAAAGAGCGGCTTTTACAAGTATTTTGAAGCCATCATTGAGCAGCTGCTTGCGAAATCCAACATCACCATTCATTACGTGACCAACGATCCCGATGACGCGATCTTCGCACTTGCCGAAAAGCAGCCGCGCATCAAGCCCTATTATATCGGTCTTAAGAAAATGATTCCCTTGATGATGCGCTGCGAGGCGGACATCATGGTCATGACCACCCCCGATCTTGATAAGTATTATATCAAGCGCTCGATCATGAAAAAGGATATGGAGTACGTGTACGTGCCTCACGACATGATGAGCGTGCATATGGGCTTCCGCGAGGGCGCGCTTGACGCATTTGATACCATTTTCTGCACAGGCCCTCACGTTGCAGCCGAGGTCAGAGCCACAGAGAAGGCGTACGGCTTGCCCGAAAAGAAGCTGGTGCAGTTTGGCTATCCGCTTGCCGATAAACTGATCGCAGCAGGCGAGCAGGAAAGAGCCAACCATACTCCCCGCGAGCGTAAGGAAATTCTGATCGCGCCTTCCTGGCAGGAGGATAACCTCTTGGATTCTGTTATCGACGGACTGATCGAGGCGCTGTATTGCGACGAGTATCACGTCACCGTGCGTCCGCACCCCGAATACGTCAAGCGTTACGGCGCGCGTATGCAGGCGATCGTGGACAAATATGCGCACCTTGTCGGTGACGGACTTTCCTTTGAGCTTGATTTTACCGTCAACCGCTCGGTCTATTCCGCAGATTTGCTGATCACCGACTGGTCCGGCATTGCGCTGGAGTACTGCTTTGCTACCCGTCGTCCCGCGATCTTTGTCAATACCAAGATCAAGTGTATGAATCCCAACTGGGAAAAGATCGGGCTTACTCCTGTTGAGATTACGCTGCGTGATCAGGTTGGCGTGTCGATCGACAAGGACCGTGTCGGTGAGTGTCGCGCGATCGCAGACGATCTGTTTACAAGAGCAGACGAGTATGAGCAAAGGATTACAGAGGTGCTGGAGCATCATATCTACAATCAGGGCAGAGCAGGCGAGGTTGGTGCAAACTACCTGCTTGGTTCCTTGGTTGAAAAACGCAAAAAGTCTTGACAGATCGGGCAATGTGTGATAGAATGATGATACATCCGAACATAAAGGAGTAAACGTATCATGATTTCGATTACCGTTGCTTACCTTGATCCCTCTGCCACGACAATACTGTTGACCTCGATCAGCTCAATTGCCATTGCGGTGGGCGCAACTGCACTCATTCTGTGGCGTAAAGCGAAGAAAAAGGTTTCCGCTACGCTGCACATTGATGAAAACGCAAATAAAGAGGTTGAGGACGAATTGGTCATCAACACCGAGGACACTAAGGAATAATTCCGTTCAAAAATGCAAATTTGCCTTCTGTTGTTGAACAGAAGGCACAATTTGCTGATTTTTCATTTCAAAAATTGACTTCTCTGTTCAAAATATAATTCGAAAACAGGAAAAATGAACGCTTTTCCAAGGGAAAGGAAGGATTATGATGTTCAAAAAAAGTATTTGCATGCTCACACTGATCGCGATTCTCGCTTCCGCGCTGCTGTGCTTTGCAAGCTGTGCAGGCAAGGAGACCGTCATCATTTATACCTCGACCGAGAACTATAAGATGGAATATATGCAAAAGCGCATGAACGAGCAGTTTCCGCAGTATAACGTTATCATCGAATATAAGACCAGCGGCAACCATGCAGCAACTCTGCAAGCGGCAGGAAAAAATGCAGAGTGCGACATCTCGCACGATTTGGAGTATGCGTATGCCGAGCAGCTTGCAAAGCTGGGCATTCTTGCCGATCTGACCGAAATCGTTGATTGGAGCGTATATGTAGAGGACGTTGTGCAGAGTAAGTATTACGCCCCCGAGGTCCGTAACGGCTGCGGTATCATTATCAACACGCAGCGCTTACAGGAGCTTGGTCTCGAAAAGCCTGACTCATACGCCGACTTGCTTGATCCACAGTATAAAAAGCAGATCTCTATGCCCAACCCCGCTTCGTCCGGTACGGGATATATGTTTTTACTCTCCCTGGTCAATGCATGGGGTGAGCAGAAGGCGTTGGACTACTTTGATCAGCTGTCCGCGAACGTGCTGTCCTTTACCTCGTCCGGCTCGGGGCCTGTCAACTCTCTGGTGCTTGGTGAGGTTGCCATCGGTCTTGGCATGATGCCCGATGCGGCAACCAAGATCGGCGAAGGCTATCCGCTGGAGATCCTGACTTTTGAAGAGGGGGCACCTTACGCTCTGTACGGACAGGCTATCATTGAGGGAAAGCAGGAGCGTGCGTGCGTCAAGGAGGTCTTTGCATTCCTTACTACCACGCTTGGCGAGGAGCTTTGCGCTAAATTCCATCCGGAAAAGATCTACAAGGATAAGAATTTCGTGATGGAGAATTTCCCGACAAATATCAAATACGCAGATATGCAGGTAGAGGATGCCTCTGCTTATAAGGAGTATCTGATTTCGAAATGGAAACACTGAGTATGAACGGTTGCAAACTTTCTATACAAAATATCAATAAGCAGTATAAAAACAATAAGTCGGTCGCGCTGGATAACGTCAGCGTGGACGTGCAGGCAGGGGAGTTTCTTGCTATCTTAGGTCCCTCGGGCTGCGGCAAGACTACGCTGCTCCGCATCATTGCAGGTCTTTTGCCACCCGATAGCGGCAAGATCTGTCTGGACGGTAAGGACATTACTGCTGCGCCCCCCGCAAAGCGCTCTATGGGTATCGTATTCCAGAACTATGCCTTGTTTGAGAACATGACTGTGCTGGAAAACGTGGCGTACGCTGCCAAGCTGAAGGCAAGAAGGGAAAAGAGCGCGACAAAGCAAGAGGTCGAGCAAAGAGCCATGGAGCTGCTTGCTGATCTCGGTATTGCGGAGTATGCAAAAAAATACCCGTCCTCTCTCTCGGGGGGACAGATGCAGCGTGTTGCAATCGCACGCACGCTGATATTGAACCCCGACGTTATGCTGTTTGACGAGCCTGCGTCCGCGCTGGACGTTGCAACCAGATTGCAGCTGCGCACCGTCATCAAGGACATTCAGCAAAAGTTCGGCACTACCATGATCTATATTACCCACGATCAGGAGGAGGCGTTTGCCATGGCAGACCGCATTATGGTCATGGAAACCGCGCGCATCAGCCAGCTTGGCACGCCGTCCGAGATCGTAAGCGCACCTGCCAACGAGTACGTCAAGAGCTTTGTGGTGGATAATCTGCAAACCAAGATCGCGTCGCTCAACCGCGCGCTGGGGACGGACGCATGACCGCCGCCATCAAAAAACGCCCGCAGGGCGGGGCATGGGTTGCCAAATGGACGGTGGCTGCCGTGCTGCTTTGCGTGGTGATATTACCCATTATTTCCATGCTGACCAAGATCACGCCCGCGGATATTGCGGACGTGGTAAAGGGTCCCAACTTTACAAGCGCACTGTGGAATTCGCTGCGCTATACCGCACTTGCTACAATTATCGTGGTGGTGCTTGCGTATCTGATGGCGCTGTGCACCACGCGTGTGGCGATCAAGGGAAAGCGCATCTGGAACGTCGTGCTCGTTTTGCCCATGCTGATCCCGTCTATCTCGCACGGCATGGCGCTCCTGATCCTGTTCGGCCAGAACGGTATCGTCAAAAATCTGCTTGGCAGTACCATTCCGATCTACGGTGGTACGGGTATCGTGCTTGGATCCGTCATGTACGCGCTTCCCGTTGCGTACATCATGCTCGCCGACGTGCTTAGATATGAGGATATGTCGGTCTACGAGGCTGCCGAGGTGCTGGGTATCGGGAAATTCCGCACGTTTTTGCGTGTGTCGCTGCCTTATCTGCGCAAGCCGTTGATCGCTGCCGCATTTTCCACCTTTGCCATGGTGGTCACCGATTACGGCGTGCCGCTCATGGTTGCAGGTACGGATAATTACACCGTCTCCACGTTGATGTATCAGGCTGCCATTGATCAGCAAAAGTTTGGGCGTGGCGCTGTGTACGGCGTGATATTGCTGCTGCCTGCCATCGTGGCATTCTTAATGGACCTGCTTGGCAAGGATCGCGGCACGGGGGCATTTGTCAAAAAGGAGCACGGAGGCAGCAATAAGCCGCTGATCAAGGTGCTTGCGTATGCGTTCTGTACGCTTATGGCGCTGTTTGCGTTGGCTCCCATTGCGGTATTCGTGTTCCTGGCGATCGTCAAACGCTATCCCATTGACCTCTCTCTGACCGCCGATCATTTTGCCTATATCTTCCGCGGGCAGGGTGCAAAATATCTGACCAATTCTTTAGTTATCGCAACCGTAACCGCAAGTGTGGGCGTATGCCTTGGCTTTATCACGGCTTACCTGGCAGCCCGTATGCGCTCGCCGCTCTCACGTGGGCTGCACTTGCTTGCCATTACTTCCATGGCGATCCCCGGTATGGTGCTGGGTATTTCCTACGTCATGACCTTTATATCTACGCCCATTTACGGCACGCTGATCATTTTGGTCATGGTCAACACCGCGCACTTTATCTCGTCGCCTTATCTGATGATGTACAACAGCTTTGGCAAGATGAACGAAAACCTCGAGGCGGTGGGACAGACGTTGGGGATAGGACGCGTGCGTATGCTCTGGCGCGTATTTTTGCCGCAGAGCATCGGTACGCTTGCCGAAATGTTCTCCTACCTGTTCGTTAACAGTATGATGACCATTTCCGCCGTGTCCTTCCTTGCAAACAGCACCAATAAGCCCATTTCGCTTATGATCAGCCAGTTCAACGAGTTCAACAACGAGTACGTGGCGGTGGTGTCCATTCTTATTCTTGTCGTCAATATTTTCATCAAGCTTGCGGTAGAGCAGATCAAGGCAATCGCCGCACGCCGCAAATAAACGGAGAAAAATCATGAGTTTATCCAAAAAGCAATTTACAATTCTTGAGCTGCTGGAGTCGGATCGCAAAAGCCGCACCCAGCGTGACATTGCCAACGCAACGGGGCTTTCCGTAGGCACGGTCAATAAGCTGGTCTCGGAGCTTTGCGAGCAGGGAATGATCGCCGAGGGCAGCATCACCGAGACGGGCGTACAGGCGCTGGAGCCTTACCGCGTCAAGCGTGCCATTTTTATGGCTGCGGGCTTTGGATCGCGCTTGGTGCCCATTACGCTCAACACCCCCAAGCCCTTGGTACGCGTTAAGGGCAAGAGAATTATCGACAGCCTGCTGGACGCCGTAGTGTCTGCGGGCATTGACGAGATCTATCTGGTACGAGGGTATCTGTCCGAGCAATTCGATCAGCTGCTCAAAAAATATCCTACCATTACCTTTATCGAAAACCCAGTGTATAACGAGACCAACAACATCTCATCCGCGTACTGCGCACGCCATTTGTTTGCAAACGCTTACGTATTTGAGTCTGACTTGCTTCTGTACAACCCCAAGCTGATCTCCAAGTATCAGTACGAGACCAATTATCTTGGCGTGCCCACCGAGCGCACCGAGGATTGGTGCTTTACTACGGGGGTGAGCGGTGTGATCAAGAGCCTGAAGTGCGGCGGTACGAATTGCTATCACATGTACGGCATTTCGTATTGGAATGCCGAGGACGGCGCAAGGCTTGAAAAGGACATTGAGTGCGTGTACAATACCCCTGGAGGTAAGGAGAGATATTGGGATCAGGTCATATTTGACTATTGCATCGACTCCTACGAGGTGCGCGTACGCGAGTGCTCCTTCTCGGACGTCGTCGAGATCGACACCTTCAATGAGCTCAAGCAGATCGATAAGAGCTACGCGATGTAAGGAGACGTTTATGAAAATTCTATCTATCGGCAACAGCTTTTCCGAGGACGCGCAGGCATATCTGCATGCATTGGCAGAGCAGAGGGGTATTGATCTGACCTGCGAAAACTTAGCGATTGGCGGCTGTAGCCTGCAAACACATTGGGAAAACGTATCGGAAAATAAAAAAGAATACCTTTACGGTGTCAATGGCACGTGGGTGGCGCATCCGGTCACGGTCAAGGAGGTCATTGAGGCAGGAAAATACGATGCCGTTACCTTGCAGCAGGTCAGCGGCTTTTCGGGACAGTACGAGACCTATCAGCCTTACTTGAACGACCTTGCCGCATACGTGCGCGAAAAGCAACCGGGGGCAGATCTGTATTTCCAGCGCACCTGGGCGTATGAAATTGACTCACCGCACGGCGACTTTCCGCGCTATGATTGCGACCAGAAAAAGATGTACGCAGCTCTTTGCGAGGCATCTGAGCAGGCTTGCCTTGCAACGGGGGCTACGTTGATTCCTGCAGGCACAGTGATCCAAAAGTTGCGCGAGACCGTCCCCGCATTTGATTACGCAAACGGGGGAGAATCCTTGTGCCGCGACTCGTTCCATATGTCCGAAACCTACGGCAGATACGCCGTTGCACTTTGCTGGCTTGCCACGCTGACGGGCAAAAGGGTCGAGCCCATGCCGTTTATGGAGCTTGACCAAGCCTTGATCGCAGAAATCGCAAGAGTGGTCAACGAGGTTGTTTTTGAATAATAAAAATGAAAAACCGCTCTTTTTGAGCGGTTTTTCTTATCTTCATTTCGCATTTCAATACTCCAACGTCACGATCTGTGCGCAGGTGAATTTGTCAACCGTGAATTTGCAAACGCCGTCCTCGCAGGTAAAAGGAATATCCTTGTTCTGCGGCACGGCTGTGACGCGCTTGATTTGCTTGTCGGTCCTGATCTCAAAGGTGGTGTCATGGATTGGCACAAGATCTTCAATGACCTCTATGCCGTTTCCGCGCTTGACGGGCATGGCGTACAGCGTGTGCAGTACAAGGCGGCTGTGATCGGGCTGGTCGTTCAGCGTCACCACACCGGCACTCGGCAGATTGGTTTTCAAGGTCTTGCCGACACCAAGGATTGTATCGATAGTACGCAGCACCAGCTCCTTAAGAATGATACTGCCCTTGTCTGCGTACTCGGTGAAAATATCCCAAGCGATATAGCCGCCGTCCTTGCCAATGACAACCGCAGGGGCGTGATCTTTGGTTACAAAGGGTGCGTGCTGATGCGAGCAGAAATAACCGCGCTCACGGTTAAAGTAGGGCTGACGGCTTGACCCGAGCACCACCGCATCTGCGTCGGTCAGCTCGATCTCATAATGGCTGCTGTACATGACGTAGCTGGTATCGGGCAGACCCAGTGCCTTGAAATGCGGATGCAGATAGGTGGGGAGGTATGCGCCCTTGCCAAGCCACTTGACCCCAAGATCAAACAGCATATCCTTGCCGTCGGTGCCCGAGCTGCCTGTGCAAAGCAACTTGCCGCCGTCTGCCACGTAATTTTGCAGCTTTGCAAGCAGGGAAGCGTCGGTCACGACTGCCGCATCGGGCAGGATCAACAGCTTGTATTTGGAAAAGTCGCATTCGGTATCCAGAACGTCGTAGAGGTATTTGCCCTCAAGAAGTATGCGTCCCGAGCCGATGTCGGCAGGGTGATTGCGTGCTGTGCCAATGATGGATTCAATTGAGAGCACGCCTATGTCCGCAACCGTGGTTACATCATAGCAGTACTCCTCCACCCGTTCCGCTTCGGCATATGCAATGCCGATCAGCTCGTAGGTTGCTTCGTCTAAAAATCCCTCGGGGTGCATCTGGTCGCCGATCGAGCAGCACGCGCCGTTTGCCAGCGAGAGCGCAATCTCGTATCGTAGCGCATTCGGGTGTTTAAAGCCACCAAATTCGCCCCAGGTGGTGTGGAATTTGCCGGTCATGCCAAGGTATTCGTCTCCAAGCATGGCGGCGTACTTGGCGGACTTGGGGAAGTGGTCGTAGCCCCAGCCGCCCGTGGGCAGACTTTCAATCTCCTGATGAGTATTGGCAGTGGCAAAATCGCGTCTGCCGCAGGGGATATGTCCTTGATTGTGGAAGATGCGCAGTCCCGGCTTGATGGCGTGCGCTGCGGCGTTGATGCCCTCATAGTATTTTTTGTAGGTGACAGTAGCCAGGCGGTAGTAAGAGCTGTTATCATCGGGATCCCAGCCAAGCTTTATCACCTCTGCGCGGCAGTAGGGGCAGAAGCAAGCGCGCTCGCCCACGATGTCAAGAAAAATTCCCACGGGATCGTATTTGCGCACGACCTCCTCGACCTGCTTCAGCAGCACGTCATAGTAAGGAGAGTTCATGCAAAGCACGTGATATCCGGAGCCGTGCTCGGGTACGTAGTGCATACCGTGTTCTTCCACTACAGTAGGCGTTGTCCAGGTGGGTGTGTGGAACAGGCTGTGATCCGGGTGCTCGTAAAAGTATTTTTCGTCAAAGCCGGCGGATATGTAAATGGGAGCTTGCACGCCGATCTCTTCGCAGGCGGAGAGCATCTCGCCAAGCAAATCGAAATCAAGGTGCGGATGGATCTTGTTGGTTTCAGAAGGAAAATATGCCCAGCCGTGATGGCACTTGGCAAATACTGTGATGGAATTCACGTGTCCGCGCTTCAGACAAGCCTGAAACTGCGCGCGATCAAATTTTGAGCCGATGCCCGGAATATGCTCCGAGGTGTGAAAATCCAGATGGACCTGTCTTTGCGGTAAGGTGTGCATAAATAATCCCCCTTCGGTAGTCTTTGACTCATTGTAGCACATTTTGACCAACAAAGCAAGAGAAAGTTTGCGCATACGGACATAAAAACGGGCGGACACTTGCGCGTCCGCCCGATATTGTTAATCGGTGGTATAATTGTCAAAATACCCTTGTATAAACACAATAGGTGTACCCTTGTCGCCAGAGCCGGAGGTCAGGTCGCAAAGCGAGCCGATCAGGTCGGTCAATCTTCTGGGAGTCGTGCCCTCGGAAGCCATCTGACCTACGAGATTGCTGTCCTTTTCGGTGATCTTCTGTTTGATCGCTTCTTTGAGCTCATCACCCGACAGGGAAGAGAATTCGTTGTCAGCCAGATACTTGAGCTTGAGCTCGTTGGGCGTACCCTCCAAACCCTTAGTGTATGCAGGAGCAACGACCGGATCAGCCAGCTCCCAGATCTTACCCACGGGATCCTTGAACGCACCGTCACCGTACACCATGACCTCCATGACCTTGCCGGTTGCCTCGTACAGCTTCTTTTGAATGCTGTCAACTACTATCTGGCAATCTCTGGGGAACAGCTTGACCTGATCCTCGGTTGCCTTGTTGGAGCCCAGCAGACCGTACTGTTCGTTGTAGCCACTGCCGTTAATGCTTGCGGTCAGGATATCGTCCAAACCCAGAGCAACCTCGGCACCAGCAGCCTTCAGAATGCGCTTGGTGCGCGCTCTGGTATGAATGTCGCAGGTCAGTACGTTCTTGGTGTAACTCAGAATTGCCTTGGGGTTGTTAGCAAAAATAATTTCGCAGTCGGCACCGCATTCACGGATCAGCTGCTCGTAGTATTCCACGTAGTCCACGCCTGTAAAGGTGTGCTTCTCGTAGCCAAACAGTTCACGGTACTGTGCAAGCGTCAGCACGTCACGATAAGGGTCAACGCCCTTTTCGTCCATCATTTCCACGCTGATCAGGTGATTACCAACCTCGTCAGAAGGGTAGGACAGCATCAGCACGATCTTGTCAGCACCTTTTGCAATGCCGCGCAGGCAGATCGCAAAGCGGTTACGGCTGAGAATGGGGAAGATCACGCCAACCGTGCCGCCGCCAAGCTTTTGGCGTACATCGGTAGCAATATCATCAACCGATGCGTAGTTGCCCTGTGCTCTTGCAACAACGGCTTCGGTCATTGCCACGATGTCTCTGTCGTGGAAGGCAAAGCCGGCATCTTCGGAAGCTTCTAAAATACAAGAGGAAACGATCTCGACAATGTCATCACCCTGACGGATGATAGGGGCGCGAACGCCGCGGGAAATGGTGCCGATCATACGACTCATAATAAATTCTCCTTTGGAAAATGCCCGACGCGCACAGCATCGGTGCACTACAAAATTAACCACGATATATTATATCACTAAATGTGCGGCAATGCAATATAATTTGTAAAAAAAATCGTGTTTTTTTTAAAAACAGCCCGAGGTGTGTGCCTCGGGCTGACATTTAATCCTTTTTGCTTCTGGTTCTTTTGTATTGGGAAAGCTGCTGGCGTTCCTCGGTTTTGAGCTTTTCGGTAATTGCCATGTTTTCGATCATCAGCTTGACAATGCGCTCCATGGTGGAGTTTTCGGAATAATCGGCAACGCAAACGTAGTTGATGCGGTCGTCATCCACCAGGGGCTTGACCGTGTCGCCCTTGCCCTCGGGGTATACCGCGATGGATTTGCCACCGCGCTCCTTGACCATCTTCATACAGGGAATGTCAGTCATACCGTCGCCCACGTAGATCATGTTCTGATATGCAATGCGGCGCAGGCTTTCGTCCTGCTGGCGGTTGACGCCCTCGTCGTCGGTCAGGTCTAAAATGCCCTTGGAAATGCGGTAGATATACTGGGTCTTGAGCGTGTAGTTGATAGCGTGTGCGGGCCAGATCGCCTCACCGTTTTCATCGTACACGTACCTGCAGGCAAATACCTTTTTGAAATATTTTGCAATCGGTGTACCTTCAATGATCTCGTATGTGCCAGATGAGATAATGTAGTGCTCAATATTGACACCCAGTGACTTGCCGAATGCGTTGATGCGGTCAAACCAGGTATCAACGCCGCCGAACAGCTCCACGTGCTCGCCGCAGGAGCGCAAATATTCCTTTGTCAAGGGAATTCCTTTTTCCTTGCATTTTTGTATCATGACCAGCATATAGGCAAGGATCTTTTCCATTTCATATTGCTTGGTCAGCTTGGCAGACTCTCCCCAAAAATCATCTGACGTCATACCGAGATTTTTGATGAAGTCATATTCCTGCATATCTGTTGTACAAAGCGTTTTATCAAAATCGTATAGAATGCCAATGGTGGTTTTGCTCATGTTTTGCCTCCTTTAACTCACGCAGCGCATATCACTTGGACGCAGTCCCAATGTCACTGCAGCGCAATATCACTCGCCGCAGACGAATAGAGTTGGCGTTACGCACCTTGGGGCGTAACGCGCGTGTGCGGGGAGATATATTCTATCACACAATTTCCTATAAATCAAGAGCAAAACGTATTTTTCTACAAATGTTACAAAAACAAAGAAAGAGTGCCTCTTCGTAGATCCCGCGCTGTGCGCCCTTCGGGCTCGGCTTCGCTCAGGATGACACGAAGAGGCACTCTTGCCTCATTGTATCAGCAGCCGTAACTGCTTGAAAAATTAATATAATTTATACTTCAATCTCAGATTATCCGCGATCATGGCGATAAACTCACTATTGGTCGGCTTTCCTCTGTTGTTCTGAATGGTATACCCAAAATAGGAGTTCAGCGTATCCACGTCGCCTCTGTCCCATGCCACCTCGATGGCGTGGCGGATGGCGCGCTCGACACGGCTGGTAGTGGTCTGGTATTTCTTTGCCACGCTGGGGTAGAGCACTTTGGTGACCGAGTTTATGATATCCGAGTCGTTGACGGTCAGCAAGATCGCCGTGCGCAGATACTGGTAGCCCTTTATGTGTGCGGGCACACCGATCTGATGTATGATCTTGGTCACCTGCGTTTCAATATCAGGGGTACGGTCGTCGGTTTCGGTGCGCTGTGCCGTTTGCACGGCAGTCTGTACGGAAGAAGAGGAACTGCTGCCTCTGCCGTTACCAAGATCTCGCAAATGATCGGACAGGCTGATGGGGTTGATGGGCTTGATCAGACAAAGCGAAGCCCCTGCACCCATGGCTTGAATAAACAGGTTTTGGTTGGATACGGGCGAGGTGATGATAAACGCGGGCGTACGGTCGGGTGAGAGGTCAAGCTGCTTGCAGCTGCGGATGACGCCGATACCGTCTAATTTAGAAAGCCAAACGTCTATCAGTGCCACGTCGGGGTGGTAGCGGTTTATTTTGGTGAGTGCCTCCTCACCATTGGATGCCTCCTCAATATAGCGGTAGCCCAGGCGCAAAAGCCCCTCCTTGAGCGTTGCGCGCGAAGCGGAATTTTCATCGGCGATCAGTATTTTGGTGGATGTGTCCATGTGTTTATATTTCCTCCTGTGATTTCCTTTTATGTACATATTTTACCATAAAATGGAAATAATTGCAAGACGAAATCGCACCGAATTTCTACCAAACTTTTGCCGCAAGAATTGTAAATAATTACCAAATTGTATAATTGGTTTCCAATATGACGGAAAATATTAGGAATCCATGTCGGGAAATTGAGAACCCGCCCCGGGCGGGTTCTCAATTATATTCGCCTCTCGGCGAGTGATATTGCAGAGCTGTGATATTGGGACTGCGTACAAGTGATATTCGCTGCGCGAGTTCAAAAGGCGAATATAATACCACTATGAGCATCGAGAGCAATATCACTTTTGCGAAGCAAAATATCACGCTGACACAGTCAACATATCACTTTATGTTCTTTTCCATTTCCTTCTCCACCGCAGCAATTCTTTCGGAGAGTGGGGGATGGCTGTATTCCAACACCACGTTGAGGCGTGAGGGGGCGAGGTGGGCGAAGTTCTCACGTGCCAGCTTTTTGAGCGCGGTGATCATGGCGGGACCATAGCCCTCGGATACCGCCTGCTTGTCGGCGCGGTATTCAGCGCGGCGGCTGCGTGCGTTGGTCCAAAGACTGATCAAGGGATTGAACAAGCCGAGAAGCACGCCCAGAATGACGTAAGCAAAGCCGTAATTGATGCCTGCAAAGCCAAAGGCGGTGCAGAATACGGGATGGGTAACGACCACCCAAACTATCACGCCCATAAAAAGCATATTGCCGAAGTTCTCGATCTGCCCTTTTAGCACGTCCTTGTGCAGTCCATGACCCAGCTCGTGGGCGAAAACCGCGCAAATCTCGTCCGGCTCCATGGCGTTGATAAGATTGTCGTACAGCACGATGGTCTTCATCTTGCCGAAACCCGTAAAGTACGCGTTAAGCTTGGTGGTGCGGCGGGAGGCGTCCATGACCTCAATCGCCTTGACCTTGTAGCCGTGCTTGGTCAAAAGCTCCATGAGTCTGTCCTTGAGCTCGCCGTCCTCCAAAGGGGTAAACTTGTTGCCGATGCGGCTGAAGACGGGGTACATAAACGAGATAAACAGGGTAAAGAGCAGCATGACGACAGCGAAGACCAGAATCATCCAATCGCCAAAGAAGCTGCAACCCCACAGCAGACATGCGAGCGCCAGGGAGAGCACGAGTTCAAGGAGCAGATTACGGATGCAGTCGATGATAAAGGTTTTCATGGACGTGCGGTTAAAGCCGTATTTCTGCTCAATGATCATATCGGATATGTAGCCGCGCACGATGCCGATCACAGTCTCGACCGCGACCTCAAGCAGGATAACAGCTAAAAGCTGCATAAACACGCCTGCAGGGAAGAGCGAGGCGAATGCCGCGTATACGCCCGATGCTAACATCGCAATCGAGATCGCGCCCGAAATGCAGGTGAACACGATGCCAAGCACGCTTCTCTCGCGGCTGTAAGCTTTCCACTTCTGATACGTTTCGGCATCAAACACATCGGATACGTTTGCGGGGGTGGGATTGCTTGCCGAGCGCAGCTGCACGATGCTCAGCACAAGGTTGTAAAGAACGCCCATAAGGGCAAGGATTAAGATAGCATAATACATTAGGAAAGCCTCGATTTCTTTGTGATACGGACAGTATAGCATAATGTGAAAGGGAATGCAAGGGCTATGGGGAAAATAATAACTTTGTGCAAGGAGGGATTTATGAACCCATGTTTGCGCCAAAGGTCGCATCAAGCGTACGGACAATCTGCGCAAACCATGCCTGTCGGCACAACGTGCCGACGGCGAGGATTCAAATGGTGACGACAGGGATTTATGAACCCATGTTTGCGCCAAAGGTCGCATCAAGCGTACGGACAACCTGCGCAAACCATGCCTCTCGGCACAACGTGCCGACGGCGAGGGTTCAAATGGTGGATCTACGACGATAAAAACCACAGGGAGATCCGATTGGATCTCCCTGTGGTTTTTATGGCGGAGAGACAGGGATTTGAACCCTGGTACCCGGTTGAGGGTAACACGATTTCCAGTCGTGCGCCTTCGACCACTCGGCCATCTCTCCGTATTCTTTTGACGACCTGTATATCATATCACAAAAAATTCGACTTGTCAAGTATCAATTTCAAAAAAAATCAACTTTTTCTATTTTTTATTTTTGACATACAGGGCTTGACAATCCCGAGCGGGAGACCCGCTCGGGAGATATGTCAATACGCTTATTTTACGCGTTTTCTGCGATAAATCTCTCGGCATCCTCTGCCTTGAGTCTCTTAATGCCCTCGGTTGGGTAAAGGGACTGCTCGCCGCCGTTGGTGTACACGAAGTAGTGACCTGCGGGGGTCTTGAACAGGATCTCCTCATAACCAGCGGGATCACCGTAATAGCCAACCGTCTTCTTGACGATCAAGGTGGCAGTCTCGGTGTCGTAGGTAACTCTTCCGATCTTTTTGATCATGTTATGTTCTCCTTCCATTTTTTATTCCTGCAATATCATACCACAACATGACAAAAAAATCAAGAGGAAAATCATGAAAAATTCACAAATTGTTGTGAAAATTTTACGAAAGCATATGGGATGGGTTGTTAAAAACGTCAAATATCCGCATCCTTGATATATTGACTGCCTTTTTCTGCGATAAACACCTTTCTTGCGGCTAAGTTATCGCCAAGCAGCGTGTCAAACATGATATTGGTTGCCTCAGCATCGGTAGGCGTAACTGCCACAAGTCGGCGAGTGGCGGGGTTCATGGTGGTCTGCCACATCATATCGGGATCGTTCTCGCCAAGACCTTTGGATCTTTGCAGCGTATATTTCTTATTGCCGATCTTTTTGAGTATCTCTGCCTTTTCAAATTCATCGTAGGCAAAGTAGGTCTTGTCCTTGGTCTGGATCTCAAACAGGGGAGATTCCGCAATAAACACCTTACCTTCCTGAAGAAGAGTGGGCAGCAGGCGGTAGAACAATGTCAAGAGCAAGGTTCTGATCTGGAAGCCGTCCTCGTCCGCATCGGTACATATGATGATCTTGGACCACTTGAGGGCATCCAGATCGAAGGCAGTCAGATCTCCCTTGACCTTTTTGCCTTGGATCTCTACACCGCAGCCGATGACTTTGAGAAGGTCGGTGATGATCTCGCTCTTGAAAATGCGCTCGTAGTCTGCCTTCAGACAGTTCAGGGTTTTACCGCGCACGGGAATGATCGCCTGATATTCGGCGCATCTTGCCAGCTTACAGGAGGTCAGAGCCGAGTCGCCCTCCACAATGTAAAGCTCGCGGATGGAAACGTCCTTGGTGCGGCAGTTGACAAACTTTTCTACGCGGTTGGCAATGTCGATGGTGCCGGTCAGCTTTTTCTTGATGTTGAGTCTTGTTGCGTCTGCCGATTCGCGGCTGCGCTTATTGACCAGCACCTGCGCTGCAAATCTCTCTGCTTCAAGCGGATTCTCTGTAAAGTAGATATCAAGATTCTGACGCAAAAAGTCGTTCATTGCCGAGTAAATGAACTCGTTAGTGATGGATTTCTTGGTTTGGTTTTCGTAAGAGGTGCTGGTAGAGAACGAGTTGATGACAAGCACCAGACAGTCCGCAATATCCGAGAATTGTATTCTTGCTTCGTTTTTGTTGTATTTATTGTTGTTCTTAAGATATTTGTCAAGTGCAAATACGAATGCGGATTTAACCGCCTTGTCGGGCGAACCGCCGTGCTCCAAATAACTGGAGTTGTGGTAGTATTCAAGGGCGTTGACTGTATTGCACACACAGAACGAGAAGTCTGCCTTGACTTTATAGGTAGGCTTGTCCGCTCTGTCCTTACCCTGTGTCTCCATATGCCAAAGCACGGGCTGGGTGACTGCCTGCTCGCCAACCATTTCGGAAACGTAGCCGGAAATGCCATTCTCATACACGAAACGCTGCTCGGAGAAGGTCTTGTCCTCCTGCTCTATCAACAGCACAAAGCAAATCCCGGGGTTGACCACTGCCTGGCGGTGCAGGGTGTCCACGTAGAAATTATGAGGGATATTAATATCGGTAAACACCTCTAAGTCCGGCTTCCAATGGATGACCGTACCCGTGCGTTTTTCTTTTCTTTCCAGCTCACGCTCTTGCAGCTCCGTGACGGGTTCACCCTTTTTAAAGCTGATCTTACGCTCATACTTGCCGTCGTAAGAGGTAACCGTCATAAATTCCGAGCTGTACTGAGTTGCACACGCACCAAGACCGTTGAGACCAAGGGAGTATTCGTAAGCCGAATCTCCGCTATTGTTATCGTATTTACCACCTGCGTACATCTCGCAGTAGATCAGGTACCAGTTATATTGCTGCTCTTTCTCGTTCCACCCGAGTGGCACACCGCGTCCGCGGTCGTCCACTTCAATGCTTTTATCGCGGAACACGCGTACCGTGATCTCAGAGCCGTGCCCCTCGCGTGCTTCGTCCACAGAGTTGGAGAGTATTTCAAAAAACGAGTGCTCACAGCCGTCCAGACCGTCCGAGCCGAAAATAACGCCGGGGCGCTTACGCACGCGATCTGCACCCTTCAGGGCGGTGATGCTTTGGTCGTTGTATTGCTGCTTTGCTCCTGTCGTTTTATTCGCTGCCATGTATTCCTCCGTCAATAGTATATATCCAATCTGTATTATAACATAATTTCGCGGATTTGCAAAGGGTTTTTGGGAAAATATTTGTACAGGGCGTAAATATTCGGGAATTGCTATTGCAAAAAGGGAGGGGAAGCGTTATAATGTATATTGAATAATTGTGGATTGCGAGGTGTACGCGTGAAAACCGATTCTCCCGTATGGGCTGCCGTCAGGGGCGGCGTGTGTTGTCTTTTGGGTTTTGGTGTTTCAAATATGCAGTTAGCGGATATACTACTGAATCACAGCGCGGCGCACGTGTGCGTTTACGATAAAAAATCCCCCGAGCAATTGGGTGAGCGTGCTTTGGCACTTGCCGCGCGCGGTGTGGAGTTTTACTACGGTGATAATTATTTGCAGGGACTTGCAGGTGATGTGATTTTTCGTTCTCCCGGGTTCCGACCCGACAAGCCCGAAATTCTGGCTGCTTTGCAAAACGGTGCGATGCTGACAAGCGAGATGGAGCTGTTTTTGGCATCCACTGAGGCGCGCGTGTTAGGCATTACGGGTAGCGATGGCAAAACGACGACGACCACGCTGACCAAGCTGCTTCTGGAACAAGCCGTGCATGAGCGCGGATACGGCAAGGTGTACGTGGGCGGTAATATCGGAAATTCTCTTTTGCCGTACGTGCAGGACATGACCGCGGACGATTTCGCAGTGGTGGAGCTTTCCAGCTTTCAGCTCATGACCCTGGCGCAGCCGCTGCCCCTCAGCGCCGTGACCAATCTTTCCCCAAATCATTTGGACTGGCATACGGGTATGGACGAGTACGTAACTGCCAAGCGTCACATTTTTGAGGGAGCAGGTGCAGAAAAACTTGTCACCAACCGCGACTGTGAGCTGACGTATGATATGGTGCGGGGCACCGACGTGCCGCTGACGCTCTTTTCCTCCAAATTGCACGATTACGAGAGCATTATGCAAGGCAAACAGGGCAAAGCCGTGTTTGTGCGTGACGGCAAAATCGTATGTACGGACGGAAAGTACGAGCAGGTCATGCTGTCGGTGGACGATATTCTGTTGCCCGGCTTGCACAACGTAGAGAATTACATGACCGCCATCGGTCTTGTGCAGGATTATATTACTCCCGAGATCGCACGCAGTGTGGCGTGCAGCTTTGGCGGAGTGGAGCACCGTATGCAGCTGGTGCGTGAAAAGGATGGAGTGCGGTATTATAACAGTTCCATTGACTCTACCCCCACTCGCACGGCAGCTGCACTTTCGGGTATTCCCGCAAGGTCAGCGTGGGTGATCTGCGGCGGTTACGATAAGCATATCCCGTTTGCGCCGCTTGCCAAGGTGCTGCGCGAACGAGCAAGAGGTGTGGTGCTGACGGGTGCGACCGCAGAATTGATACAAAGCGCATTGGACGCTTGTACCGAGGGCAACCTTAATCTGCCCGTCTATCGTGCAGATAACTTTGCAGACGCGGTGCGCTGTGCCGCAAGTCATGCAAAAGAGGGCGAGATGGTGCTGCTGTCGCCCGCCTGCGCAAGCTTTGACGCATTTGATAACTTTGCCCACAGAGGGCGTACGTTTATAGAGATCGTAAACCAATTATAAGAAAAACGAGGACGTTTTATGGACTTGAAATCATTGATCACATCGCTTTGTGGACTTTACTCGGTATCGGGTGCAGAGTCGGCAAGCACCGAAGGTGTGGGGCGCATACTCGGCAACCTGTTTGACGAGCACGTTTCGTACGGCGTGGGTAACCACGTATTTATCAAGCGTTGCGGACGCAAAAACGCCCCTAAGATCTTGTTGGACGCACACTTTGATGAGATCGGTATGTTAGTGACCGATATTACCGAGGAGGGCTTTGTGCGAATGACCAACGTGGGCGGTGTGGACACCCGCATCCTGCCCGGTGCAAAGCTGCTGATATACGGCAAAAAGGTAGTGGAGGGTATTGTTTGTGCCATGCCCACCAGATTGCTTGGGAACGATCCCGAAGCTTTGCCCGAGATCGGACAGTTGTATATCGATACGGGCTTTGGCGCACACGAGCTTAAAAAAATGATCTCGATCGGCTCCCCGATCGGCTTTATGCCCACCTATACCACGCTGCTTGGCGACAGACTTGCGGGCAAGGCGTTTGACGACAAGGCTTGCGGCGCGTGCATTGTACACGGCGTGGGTGCTGTCAAGGCGGAGAACCTGGCGGGCGACGTATATTTCCTGTTCTCGGCAGGCGAAGAAACAAGCATGATGGGTGCTATGACAGGTGGTGCGGCAATTATGCCGGATTACGCTATGGTGATTGATGTAACACACGCTGCAACGCCCGAAACGGGCGATCGACCCTTGGCAAGCTTTGGCAGCGGCGCAGTGCTGGAATATGCACCCGTGGTCAACCGTACCATGACGAATATGCTCAAAAAGGTGATCGAGCAAAAGGGGATCCCCTTTACCTGCGCAGCTACGGGCGGCAGTACGGGCACCAATGCAAACAGACTGTGGATGACAGGCGACGGCGTGCCTTCGGTGCTGGTCAGTCTGCCCATCAAGAATATGCACTCTTCCACCGAAGTGCTGGATATCCGTGATGCACAGGCGGTTGCGGATGTAGTCAGCGCCTTTGTTTGCGATGGTCAGATCGCGGAGGAATTTGCAAGATGAGTACTATGAAATATTACGGTTTGGAATTGATCGAGCAGCTTTGTGCCGAGTTCGGGCCCTCGGGTTGTTCGGATAATGTCAGAGAGGTCATTATCACGCAGATCGCAGATGTGATCGATGCGTATTATGTGGACCGCACAGGCACTCTGATCGTCAAGGTGTGCGGCGGCGGTGAAGGATACTGTGCGGACAAGCCACGCCGCGTGCTGCTTTGCACGGGCATGGACGAGGTTGGTATGATCGTAAGCCGCGTGCATGATAAGGGGCACTTGAACTTTGGGCTGGTTGGCGACGTCGATCCCCGCGTGCTAGGCGGTAAGACGTTGTTGATCGGTGACGGTCAGCGCATGATCAAAGGTGTTGTGGCATCCAAGGCGATCCATATGCAAAGCGCAGAGGAAAGACGCAAGCTGACCCCTGCGAATAAGATGCACATTGATATCGGTGCAGAGAGTGCCGAGGAAGCCAAAAACTACGTTGATGTGGGCAGTATGGCAACATTCAGTACGCCCTTTGACCGCTTTGGTGAGGGCAAAGCCTTTATGAGCGGTAAGGCGTTGGAGTCAAGACTGGGATGCGCTGCTTTGATAGAGGTACTGCGTATGCTCAAATCGAGCATGATCAGATTACCCTATGATCTGTATGCGGCGTTTGCGGATTGCACGCAGATCACATTTTGTCCCGCACGCGTGGCGGCGGCTGCCATTGCCCCCGATCTTGCCGTGATTGTCGAGGCAAGGGAAGCGTTGGACTATCCCGGCGTTGCCGAGAGCACCAGACTTTGCGCACTCGGACAGGGAGCAGCTGTAGCGTTTGTGGACAGCTCGGCGATCTACGATGCCGACAAGACCGCAGCATTGCGCCAATGTGCTTCCGATAACGGAATTGCTGTACAGGCGGTCTGCGGTTCACCAAAAGCGCAGCTGGGCGGCTCGGTACAGGCGGGCGCGCGCGGCGTCAAGACTGTTTCGGTGGGCTATCCCGTCAGAAATCTGCACGCACCCGTGCAGGTGGCAAAAATTTCGGATTACTATGCCGTAAGAGATCTGCTGTTCTCGTACGTCAAAGAGATAAAGGAGTAAGTATGCTGACAAAACTCAAGCATTTGGTTAATGTAAGCGGTATTTCGGGCAGAGAGGGTGCCATTACCGCCAAAATTGCAGATTATATGATCCCGCTTTGCGACAAGGTGTACACCGACGCCATGGGCTCGCTGATTGCTTATAAAAAGGGAACGGGGGAGCAACGCAGAAAAATTATGCTTGTCGCACACGCCGACGAGATCGGCTTTGTGGTCACGCAGATCGAAAAGAACGGTATGCTGCGGCTGGCTCCCATCGGTGGTATTCATTTCTCGGCGTCGGCGTTCTCCGAGGTCGTGTTTGAAAACGGACAACGCGGTGTGCTGGTGCCCGAGGTGGGTGTTAAGCCGAACGATTGGACTTATGACAAGATGTTGGTGGATATCGGTGCCAAGGACGCACGCGACGCTGAAAAGCGCGTAGCTGTGGGTGACTTTTTCTCGGTTGTGCCCAATATCATCAAGCTGTCTGCACGCAGAATTGCGGGCAGACCGGTTGATGACCGTATCGGTTGTGCAATTATGATCGAGATTGCACAGAGACTTGCCGAAGCACCCTGCGCAGACGATGTGTATTTCGTGTTCGCAGTGCAGGAGGAGGTCGGTGTGCGGGGTGCGGGTGCGGCTGCAGAGCAGATCTGCCCCGACTATTGTATCAACTTTGACGTGACCGGTACGGGTGATGTCCCCGGTGCAAAGCCCATGGCTTGCGAGCTGGGCGGTGGCGCGGCGATCAAGGTCAAGGATTCTTCCGTGCTTTGCAACAAGGGCGTGATCGACCGTCTTGTCAAACTTGCTAAGGAAAAGGGATATAAGTACCAGTACGAGATCCTGACCGCGGGCGGCACGGATACTTCTGCCGTGCAAAAGAGCGGCACGGGTGTCAAGGTGGGTGCGATCTCGATCCCCACGCGTTATATTCATTCGGGCGTGGAGACTTTCGATCTGGGTGACTGCCGTCTTTGCGTTGAGCTGACGCTGGCATATCTTCATAGTGATAAAAAGGACTGAAATTTAGGATTATGGAATTTTCACAGAGAATATGGGATCTTGCAGCCGAAGCGGAGGCTGCACTCAGCCCCCACTTTGCCCGCATAGATCAAATTGCTTTCAATAATACCCAAAAGATCATGGATGCCTTCCGGGAGCACCGTGTGGGCATGACCATGTTTGACTCTACCAGCGGTTACGGCTACGACGACCGTGGCAGAGATACCCTGGATGCTATCTGGGCGGATGTGATGGACGCCGAGGCGGCGTTCGTGCGCCACCAAATTGTCAATGGCACGCAAGCGCTGACCATCGGGCTTTTCGGACTGTTGCGCCCGGGCGACGTGATGCTCAGTGTGGCGGGCAAGCCGTATGATACCCTGGAGGAGGTCATCGGTATTGCGGGCGAGGCAGGGAACGGCTCGCTTGCCGATTTCGGCGTCAGGTACGATCAGGTCGAGCTGACCGAGTCGGGCGAATTTGACTTTGCGAGCATCGAACATAAGCTTGCACAGTACGCAGGTACGGTCAAGGTGGTATTCGTACAACGTTCAAAGGGATATCTGAACAGAAAAACGCTGTCTTGTGCACAGATCGGTGAGCTTGCGAAGTTCGTTAAGGAAAAGTGTGACGCATACGTGGTGGTGGATAACTGTTACGGTGAATTTACCGAAGAAAAGGAACCTACGGCATACGGCGCGGACATGATCATCGGCTCGCTGATCAAAAATCCGGGTGGCGGCATGGCTGAAACCGGCGGATACATTGCGGGTACGGCACGCGCCGTGGAGCTTGCCTCCTACCGACTGACCTCTCCCGGCGTGGGCTGTGAGGTTGGTGCGACCATGGGACAAAATAAGAGTCTTTACAAGGGTCTGTTCTATGCGCCTCATACCGTAGCACAGGCACTAAAAACCGCGCACTTAGCAGCCTATGTGTTTGAGGGGCTGGGCTTCGCGGTTGAGCCTCGCTGGAATGAGCAGAGATACGATATCATTCAGACCGTCATCACAGGCTCGCCCGAAGGACTTTGTGCGCTTTGTCGCGGCATACAGGCGGGCTCACCGGTGGATGCCTATGTCACCCCTGAGCCTTGGGCAATGCCCGGATATAACGATCCTGTTATCATGGCTGCGGGTGCATTCGTGCAGGGCTCGTCAATCGAGCTGTCGGCAGACGGACCGCTGCGCCCACCCTTTACGGCGTATTTTCAAGGAGGATTGACGTATGAGAGCGGTAAGATTGGTATTCTGTCTGCCGCACAGAGCATTTTAAAGGAGGCGAGAGCATGAAATACATCCGATTTGGGGCAGTGTTGCTGCTGTTTGCACTGCTTTGCGGCACATTGATGGCTTGCTCCGACCAAAGAACTCCCAAGGGTATGCAGGATGTCACCGCAGCCGGCGAAGACTTTATGTTGTTCGTTCCCATGACCTGGACGTCCAACGCGCGTAGCGGCGTTTCGGGAGCGTACTATACTACATCGGACCATTCCGAGCAGGGCGCGGAGCTTGCCAATCATCCCAAGTACTGGACCATTACCGCACAAAAGGCAGCAGATGATGCACAGGATATAGATGCTTACTGGACCAAACTTGTCGCATATTATGAACAGACTTATACCGAGTTTGAGGTGATTCCTTATAAGGAGGCAACCGCTGATCAGGAGCAACAACTCTACCGTCAGACCTCTCTTAAGATGGATGATGCAACCGGTAGTCTTTGTGCGGCACAGGTGTATGAATTTACTGCAAAGGTCAAGGAATTTGCACCTACCAAGGATCAGACCGAGCAGGGAGAAATGACCTTTGTGCGAAAATATTGCCAGGTGATCTGTCGAGCCAAGGATGGAAGCGGTTTTTATGTGCTGACCTACAGCGCAAGACAAGAGGATTACCCAACCTTTATTGACAGCTTTATTCATGAGCTGCCCGAGGAGACCGTGGTAGGCGAATTCCTGATTTTGACGGATAAGAGCACAGTTCCGGAGCTTAAGCTCTTTGATGATCCCGATACCTCGGATAATATGATCCCCGCGTCCACGAACGAGATGCCTTACCGTTTTTATGTGCCCAACACCTGGCGCACAGGGCATACTACCGAATATCCCAGTGCGTTCGCGCCAAGCGGCAGTGCAAACGTGACGGTTACCATTTATACACCCTCCAACGTAGAGCTGAGTGTGGACGCTTATTGGCAGGGCTACTGCCTGCCGGAATATGAGGCTGTGTTTGACGATCTGACTGTGTCCGAGCAAGTCGTTGAGGGGACAATCGGCATCAATAAGGATGCAAAGAACGCTAAGACCTATACCTTTGAGGGTGCGATTGGCGGCAAGACATACAAGTACAAGCAGACCGTGATCGTACACTCCAGCCTGATCTATTGCATTACCTATACTGCCCTTGCCGAGGATGGCAGCTTTGCACAGTACGAATCAGATTATCAAGCAATGCTTGACAGCTTTACCTTCCGTTGATATGAGCAGGATTTATTTGGATAACAGCGCCACTACCGCTTTGTGCGACGCTGCAAAAAACGCAATGATCGCCGCCATGGAGAGTTACGGCAACCCTTCATCGCTGCACACAGCGGGCTTGGAGGCAGAGCATAAGATCAAGCAGGCACGCGAGCAGGTAACGAGCGCACTCGGTGTGCGCAACGGAGCCGGGCAGGTATATTTTACTGCTTCGGGTACAGAAGCAAACAACCTGGCAATTCTTGGTAGCGTATATGCCAAGGAGCACCGCACGGGAAACCGCATCGTGACCACTGAGGGCGAGCATTCCTCGGTTGAAAAAACTCTCTCGGAACTTGAAAAAAAGGGCTTTGAAGTTATACGTATCCCAACCAAAAACGGTATTTTGGACATGGAATTTGCGCAAAAAGCAATTGATAAGAGCACGATTTTGGTCACGGCTATGATGGTCAATAATGAAACGGGTGCGCTTTACGATTTGAAGTCGTTGTTTGCGTTGACAAAGAGAAACGCCCCGAATGCCGTAACACATTGCGATGCGGTGCAGGGATTTATGAAAGTGATTTTCTCTCCCGCAGCCATAGGCGCGGACTTACTGACCATCAGCGCACACAAGATTCACGGTCCTAAGGGTGTAGGCGCGCTGTACGTTAGCACCGAGGTCATCAAAGCCAAAAAGCTGATCCCTATCATATGGGGGGGAGGGCAAGAACAAGGGCTTCGCTCCGGAACCGAGAATGTCATCGGAATTGCCGGATTTGGTGCAGCCGCCGTACAAGCACAAAGCACGTTGCGTGCGGATCTTGTGCGTATGACACAGCTGCGTCACTATCTTGAGCAAAAACTGTCAGAAATCGCCGGAATTACGCTGAATTTGCCGCAAAGCAATCGCGCTCCGCACATTGTCAACCTGACCTTGCCCGATATCAAGAGCGAGACCATGCTCAATCACTTGTCGGCGCGGGATATCTGTGTGTCCAGCGGTTCGGCTTGCGCTTCGCACGGCAAAGCAACCTCCCGTGCACTGTCTGCCTTTGGTCTTACGTCAGATCAGGCGGATTGCAGTCTGCGCATCAGTCTTTGTGCGCAAAACACCGAGGCAGAGATTGATGTCTTGTGTCAAAGTCTTGCGCAGGGAGTGCACTCGCTAATCAGAATCCATAAAACGGTAAATGTCAATATAAACAAATAAAAAAGGAGAAATGCTATGAAACTTTCATTCAGAACCCTTTTGCTGTTGCTTTGCGGCGTGATGCTGGCAAGTATGGTAGCTTGTAACGGCGGCACAGAGGATGTGGCCACCGGAGACGACACCACAGAGCCTGTAGAGGACGCAACCGAGCAGAGCACCGAGCAGAGCACCGAGCAGACAACCGAGGAAGTCACCACCGAGCAACCCGATATCATGATCGGCGAAACCCTAGATGCTGCATACGCAGCCGACTTTACCGTTTCCAAGGTATTTACCTCGGATATGGTGGTACAGCGCGGCGAGAGATTGCGCGTTTGGGGTTGGGCTCCCGAATCCGAGAACGGCAAAAAGATCTCGGGCGAGTTTATGGGTATGTTTGCAGAAGCATTGATCGAGAACGGCGCATGGACATTGCAGTTCCTTGCAAAGCTTGACGCCAATGCCGAGCTTGGCAACACTATGAAGATCTACACCGATACAAAGACGGTCGAATTTGAAAACGTGTTAGTAGGTGATGTTTACATGGTTATCGGCCAGTCCAACGTGGCTTATACCTTCGGTAATTACCTGAGTGCTGCAAACACCGACCGGGAAAACTACGGCTCGAATATGATCGACGAGAGCCTGCCCATCCGTCTGCATTATAATACGCTTAACGAGGGCGAGGCACAAGGCTACCCCAAGAGAGGTACCACCGAGGTTTGTCCCGACGTAGTGCACGACCGTAATTGGGAAAAGCCCACAAGCGAAAGCGTGGGACGCTTTACCGCGATTGGCTATTGCTTTGCATGGAATTTTGTGCAGATGACCGAGGGTAAGGTGCCCGTGGGTATCATTGAGATCGACGGTAACGGTCAACCCCTGGGAGCCTTTTTGCCCAATGAGGTAGCTGACGAACTGAAGAGCGATAAGTGGAATGAGAGCCAGGGCATTTACGTACCGGAGGGTGTTAACGCAACCTGGGCAAGATATATGTATAACCACTATATGTATCCGTTTGAAAAATACGCCATGGCAGGTCTTGTCTGGTATCAGGGCGAGAGTGACTTCCAGCGTGCACATGCCAGCGAGTTTATCGAGCGCTTTAACGCATTTATGACATATATGCGTTCTACGCACAACGTCACCAATCCCGATTTTGCCGTATACGTTGTGGAATTTCCTACTATTTATGAAAAGCACCCCAACCACACAGGCGATTGGCATTACATGGATCTGGGCTTGATCCGTACCGTGGTAGGCTCTATCCCGCAAACCCTGTCCAACAGCTACGTGTCCGTTTCTTCCGACCTGTGGGCGGACGATACCTACTTCAACAGTCTGCATCCCGACTGTAAGTTCGGCCAAGGTCTGCGCCTTGCTAAGCTTGCTGCTGCCGTCAGAGGCGACGCCGGTACGTTGGAAAGTGCAACCGGACCCATCCTTGAGAAGGCTGAGTTCTCGGAGGACTATAAGACGGTCGTGCTGACCTTTACCAACGTGGGTGAGGGCCTGACGACCTTGGACGGCGGTAAGGAGGTCAAGGGCTTTACCTATATGAGAACTGTTTACAATATCAATAACAAGAAAGGCTCTACCATCTCTGCAGAGATCACCGCACCCAACCAGATCACGGTCACTTGCTCCGCAAGCATGAAGAACGGCGTAGTCTATAACGGCATTGCCAACAATTTCTATGGCAATCAGATCAACCTGTGCAACAGCTATGGCAACCCCGCAAGTGCATTCTTTATTGCCGCAGAGGAATAAAACAAAAAAGGCTATCTCGTCGAGATAGCCTTTTTTGATGCGGATTTAAGCTGCCAGAGAGGGATCTGCTTCCAACTCTTCAAAGGTTTGCTTGTTCTCCATCACGTAGCCGCGGATGGCAAGCATATCGTAGATTGCCGCAGCAACGCCGATGACACCGCCAATCAGCAGGTTGATGACCATGCCGATGATGATGGTGGTCATCCAGCTGTCATAAGTCTTGACCAGACCGGGGTAGGGGGTAAGTACTGCTTTGGACTGCTTGAGACGGCAGATCGCGCAATAGATATTCCAAGCACCGCAGATAACTCCGGCACAGGAAATGATCTGTACTATACCGAGCACCAACCAAAGAATTGCGGAAATCTTTTCTCTTTTGGAAAGCGTTTTGATACACTGGCGATATTTGGGTTCCATGATGATTTTTCTCCTTTAACGCTTACTATTCAATTAATATTTGATAATCTGAACGCTACCGATCAGGGGCAGGTCAAAATACTTCTCGGAGATGTTGCCGTAAACCGAGAGAGCACCAAACAAAAGACCAACCAACGGGAGCAGGCAGCCGATGCTGATCCAAAGAGACTGGTTCGCCAAGAACTTGAGATAGTCGGATTCGTTCTTTTTCTGAGAATACATAATCAGCGCAATGATCAGACCAATGGGCCAGACCACTACCGAGAGAATGGGGAGCAGAATGCCCCAAAGATTGTTCTGCTCACAATCTTCCTTAACAAAGGTGTTGGTCTTTGCACCCGGAATCTTGAGAATGAATTCATCAAAGCCATTGAGTTGCATAATTTGCCTCCATAAATTGTTTCTATGACGCATACGTCATTGGCATCATTATAAACGACAATTCATAATTTGTCAATATCAAACGCGATATTTGTCACTTTTTGATGTCTTTATTGCATATAAATTGATATCCCATGCAGGAAAATAGCGAAATCTGCGCAAAAACAGCCGATAATCGGGGCACAACGAGTGTACAAGAGAGGGAAGCGCGTAAAGATCCTCACTGCGATGATAGCAGGAAACCAACAGCGCAGGCGCATATTTGGCAATGGTCTCACGGCAGCCTTGCAACGCCTCGGTTTCCGATCCCTCCACGTCGAATTTAATATAGTCGCAGCTTTTGCCATTAAGTATGCTGTCGACCGATCTCGCCTGTACCTCGGTCACTTTTCCCGTGCGCGGCTGCAGTACGGTCGAGGTGTTTTGCGCAGCACCCGCGTTGCGGTTGCCGGAGGCATCAAAGCGTAACAGCGTGTCTTGATTCCATGCTGCACATTGCCAAGGCAGGATCTCGAACCTCTCTTCTGATTCAGCATATGCACAAAGCTTGCGATAATTGCGTGCATCCGGCTCGAGCGCGTAAAGTTTTTGCAGTTTTTTTGCAAAGGGCGCAAGCGCACGTACAGAGTCACCGTTGTAAGCCCCAAGGTCCACTGCCACACGGAAATCCGCGCAGGGGAGAATATCTCCGAATGATTCGTAGGGATCGTTTTCTATCTCTGACAGGAACTTGATGTCTCCTGTCAGTTTGTAGCGGATGATGTGATCGAACACGCGTACCGATTCTGTGTCGGCAAGCAGCGCGCGCACTGCTTCAAAATCCGTCTTGTGCTCGGCATAAAACGCAGCGTCAAATAACGTGTCTCCGAACACGGGAACGTCGGGGGCATATAGCTCACACTCGTCGGCTACGCGCTGTATGGTTTGTATCACATCCGGCAGCGAGGTGGCAAACGAGAGCAGCACGATCATATTGTCCGCGCCGTATTTCTGCTTTGTCTCGCTGTAGGAAAGCACGCGCTTGCCATGGAAAGAGTGCCCGCGCACAAACCCGTCGCTTGCAAAAAAATCCTCAATCACAATCCCCTTGGCATCGGCGACCGCTATGATTTTATCCGCACCGTTTCCCATGCCGTACATGACGATATGCTTACTTGTGCTTTTGAGATATTCCCACAGATCGGGAAATGCGGAATATGGCATATGATAATCCTTTCTTTGGTTGACAAAACCGCCTTTGTATGCTACAATTATATCACAATTTTATGCTTTTGTAAAGGAGAAAACTGATATGGCATGCCTGTTTTGCAGAATTATCGCAGGGGAGATCCCCTCGAAAAAGGTCTATGAGGACGATTACGTTTATGCATTTTATGATATTGCGCCCATGGCACCTGTGCACGTGCTGCTGATCCCCAAGCTGCACCTGGACAGCGCGGACGCAGTCACGGCAGAGAACAGCCTGTACGTGGCAAAGATCTTTGAGGCAATTCCTACCGTGGCGAAGGACCTCGGCTTGGAGAACGGCTATCGCGTCATCACTAACTGCGGCGATGACGGCTGCCAGAGTGTCAAGCATCTGCATTTCCATCTGTTGGGCGGTAAGAAGTTACCCGAGACTTTGGGGTAATTAGGATGAAGGACGCAAGACTTTCCGAGGTGCTCAGTGGCAGGGAGGACAATTATTTGCTTCCGTTTTATTGGCAACACGGGACGCACCGTGACCGTATCCCCGCACAGATCCAACGCATTTATGAGAGTGGATGCCGCGCACTTTGCGCAGAATCCCGCCCACATCCCGACTTCTGCGGACCTGAATGGTGGGCGGATATGGATGTGATCTTAGCCGAGTGCGAGAAGCGCGACATGAAGGTGTGGATCTTGGACGACAAGAGATACCCCACCGGCTATGCTAACGGGCTGATTGAGACCAAGTACCCACATCTGCGTCAGCGCGAGATCATTGAGGAACATATCGACGTGCTGGGACCTGCGCCCGATACCGCGTTTCTTGTCAGCAAGACGTGGGAGGATGATGAGATCCTTGGGGTGTACGCCTTCAAGCGCACCGACGAGGATGAGGCAACCACGGGTGGTTATATTGATCTGACGCCTACGCTGACTGAGGGCTATGTGTATTTTGACGTGCCCGAAGGGCTTTGGCGTGTGTTCATTTATACCAATACGCGCCGCGGAAACCGCGGGAACTATATTGACATGGTCTCTGCTGAGTCCTGCCGCGTGCTGCTGGAGGCGGTGTATGAGCCGCACTATGAGCATTACGCAAAGTATTTCGGCACGACGTTTATGGGCTTTTTCTCGGACGAGCCTTCGTTTGGCAACAGTATGGCGACACGCCATCCCGTTGATCCCAGCGGACATGAGCGTCCCTTGGGCACGGTGGGAATGGCTCTGCCGTACAATTCTCGCGTGATCGAGCTGATGAGCGCCGAGATGGGCGAGTACGCCTTACCATATATGGATGAGCTGTGGTTTGAAAGCGAGCACGCACCTGTTACGCGCCTTGCTTATATGAATGCCATCACCGCGCTTTACCGCGATAATTTCTGCTATATGCTTGGCAACTGGTGTCGTGAGCGCGGTGTGATGTATATCGGGCACATCATAGAGGACTATAACTGTCATGCCCGTCCTGCCGTAGGCGCGGGGCATTATTTCCGTGCACTTGAGGGGCAGGACATGGCAGGTATTGATATTGTACTGCATCAGGTCATGCCGGGTATGGCACATCATATCCACAACGCAAGCCTTAGCACAGGGCTGAGCGATCCTGCGTTTTATCATTACGTGCTTGGGCAACTGGGGGCATCTTTGGCGCACCAGTATCCGCAGATGAAGGGCAGAGCCATGTGTGAGGAGTTTGGTGCGTACGGCTGGGCAGAGGGCTGTACCATGATGAAATGGCTGACCGATTTTCTGTTGGTTCGCGGTATCAATCATTTCATTCCGCACGCCTTTTCTCCCGATTATCCGGACCCTGATTGCCCGCCGCACTTTGGCGCAGAGGGGCACGATCCCCAATTTGACGGCTTTACCCATCTGATGAGATATACCAACAAGGCAGCGCATCTGCTTTACGGCGGAGAGCATATCACTTCCTGCGCCGTGCTGTACCACGCCGAGGGCGAATGGATGAACGGCAAGGGTGACTATATCTTTACTCAAGTGCCTGCCAAGGCGCTGCTTGACGCGCATTTGTGCTATGATATCATTTGCCTTGAAACGCTGGAGAGAGCTGAGATCGTCGGTGGCAAGCTGACGGTCAATGGCGAAGTGTACGGTGCGCTTGTTGTCCCTTATGCCAAGGTGCTGCCCGATGCGACCAAGGCTGCCGTCAAGCGTCTTTGCGACGCGGGCTTGCCCGTTCTGCTGTGTGAGGGGAGACCCGAGGGATTTGACGGAGAGGTGGTGTCCGCAAAGGAACTGCCCGCACGCATCTTTGCGCTGGGGCTTGCAGATATTACGGTTGAGGGCAACTACCCGCTGCTTCGTCACTATCACGTTAAGAGAGACGATGCGGAAATATTCATGCTGTTCAACGAGGACGGTGTCAACACCGCGCGTACAACCGTCACGCTGCCCGCACAGGGTGATTTTGTAAGATTGCGTCTGATCGAGGACGGCGTGTATACCGATATGACCACGGACGGCAATATCTCAGTGGATTTGCTGCCCGGACAATCCGAAATTCTGGTGTTCGGCGAGTCTGTTCAAGGACTGCCCAAGCTTTGCAAGTCCAAGAACGAAATCGTGCTATCTCCCACATATCATATCGAGCTTGCTGACTCGGATGATCTGACTGCGTTCTATACTTACAAGACTACTGACACGCTGACCAATATGACTGCCGCATCCGAAAATCCCTCCTTCTCGGGACTGATGCGCTATACTTTTTCCTTGCCGCTTGATACTGTTCCTCAAAACGTGGTGCTGGACCTCGGCAGAGTAGGGCATACCGCAAGGGTATTTGTCAACGGCGCTGACGTGGGTATCCGCATCACCGCACCGTATGCATTCCCCATTTCCGATTATTTGCTGGTAGGGGAGAATACGGTCACGGTTGAGGTGGCAAACACCTTGGTCGGCAAGCACAGAGATAAATTCTCACATTGCATGCCCATTCCGCCATCGGGTCTTTTGGGGCCTGTAAAACTGTTGGAAATTTAAGAATATCCGTAGGGGCGATTCATGAATCGCCCCTACTCCGTCAGAATTATTCCGCTCCCATAACGAAAAAACCGCCGAATCCTCGGCGGTTTTCTGCGTTAATTTTCTTTTTTCTTTGTTAAAACGACTGCGTACGTTATAGCACCGATCAGTGCTGTCGCGCCGATCGCACCCTTGCAGCCGCCGTCCTGCTCGGCAGGGGGAACGGGCTGCGGAGCGGTGGGTGTTTCGGTCGGTGCCGTGGTCACCTCTGTGGGCTCGGTTTCTGTCTGCTCGGTAGTGGCAACCGTTTCGGGTGCCTTTATCACAGTCATGTGCACGTTTGCAAGCACGTAATGGGGGCATGCCTTGTCGGGATTTTCCAGCTGCCCGATCAAGAGCAGGTCGTATTCGCCCGGCGAAAGGGCAGAGCAATCAAAATATACCGTATTGGGATATCTGCCCGATCCGTTTTTGCCAAGCAGCACGGGCTTTGCATCCTTGTCGTATTCGCAGGTAAGCTCCTGTAGCTCGCCGCCGTTTACGCGTACAAAGTAGCGACCAAAGCCGCGCGTGGCGTAAGCGTTCAGCGTCAGCGTGATGGGCTCGCCCTCCACCATGGTCAAGGACTTGGTGGTAATGGCGTCAAGCACGGGTGGGGTGGATACGGGTGCACGCAAAGCGCTTTCTACCTGTACCAAAGTGTTGGCAGGGGCGTAGGTATCGCATGACCCGTTTGCGGGGTCGGGATTGCTTTCCGGTTTCCCCTCGTATACGGGAATCAGAAAATGATAGGGAAGCTCAAGACACTCCGAGGCATACAGGGAATTGAAGATGGTACGCGCCTCGCTGACCGCCGCGCCCACGTTTTGCATATACTGCCCCCAGAAATTGCGGGAGGAACGGGGGTCAACGTTGAATTTTTGCAGGTAAAGCGTGTTCTGATAGTCGCCAACGTACTTGTTAGTCAGCTTGTATGCGCCGCCGTAAATTGCTTTTGCGGGGGTATCCCATGCGCCGCTGCCGCCCCAAGCCTCTGCCATTTCTTCGGTGCCCTTTTGCGCTTCTTTCATAGCACCCAAGTAAATGGTAAAGTAGCCGGTGCCCGCAGCGCCGATGTTAAAGTAATTGTAAAGCCCGTTGTAAATGGTCAGTGAGGTTTCTGTGTATCCCGATGTGGGGGCTAAGATCTGCTTTCCGTCCTCGGTTTGTACTTGGTTCTCATAATAATACCAAAGCTTGTCACCGCACGTGCCCTTGATTAAGGGGCTGTTACCGCTCACGCCCTGTTCCTGTCGCAGTCTGGCAGCGAGATGCAGAGGATCAACGTTCAATGCCTTGCCTACTTCTACAAGGTAAGCTGCATAGGTTACGTCATCGTACAGAGCAGCGTTTGCCATAAATGTGCCCGCCAGCGCACTTTCTACGATCTCGGGGGTGACTGATTCGGAGTAAAAAAGGTTTTGGAACATGAAAACGTCTTTTTCATTCAGGAAATTTTCGGGGTCCATAAAGTAAGAGACTGCTTCGTAAGAAGCCTGATACCAGCCCGAATCGTAAAGCTCGGTGTTTGTGCTGTGGCGATAGGGAATATAGCTGTTTCCCTTGTTTACAAGATTACGCTTGGGGTTGTCGGTCTCCTGTTTCAGCACGTATTCCCAGGTATACTCCTCTTTCATGTCGGTCACGAGCAAGGGCTCAAACTCCCAGGTTGGATGCAGCACGTGCAACGCGGTCAGCTTTTCGGCGTACGACGTGGGAAAGCCCTTGTCGATCAGCGATTGCGTGTAGGGATCCTCTGCCTTATCTGATTGTGCAGCGGCGGTAAATACCAAGCCCGTGCACAAGAGGGTTGCGGCGAGTAACGTGATAAAAAAGCGTTTGAAGAGAGTCATATCAGTCCTCCTTGGTCGGGATCCACGACGCGAACAGAGCGTTCTCGCTCCATGTATTGCCCGCGGATGCGTAATCGATCAGCGTAAGGGTTTGGCGCTCGGTCTGCACCTCGGCACGCAAGTAGCCACCGCAGTCGGAGGGCATCACGCGGTAATCGGTCACGGTCGTGCTTGCAATGGGAGCGAGCGGATCTGCGTCGTAGCGGTTGTCGCGGGAAAGCAGGATCGCACCGTAGGTAAAGGCGCAGAAATGATCGCCTGCGCGGTTGTCGCCGTGCGGTGCGGGGTGGCAGATCAGCGGAATGTCAAAGGCAACTGTTATTGTGTCACCTTTTTGCCAAACACGGTTCAGTTCAAGGTATGTATCCGGCGTGCCGCGGTACATCTTGCCGTCGCAAATGGCGTAAAAATCCTCGGCAAACGCAGGCACACGCAGACCAAGCACCAAGGGCGTGTCGGTATCTGCGTCGGTCACTCTCAGCACGGCAGAGCCAAGCAGGGGATAGCGGGAGTTTACCTCAAAGCTTACGCCGTCAAGCGTAAAGCTGCCGTTTTCATACAGGTTGAGCACACCGCCGCGCTCGGTTTTCATGGCGTACAGATAGGGAGCCATAGCAAGCCCAGTAGGTCCGTTCGCCGTGCAGCAGGAAAGGTCAAAGCCCTTTATATTAAAGGAAAAATTGACGCGCGGATTGCGTTGCCCGTTGAATTTGGGGAAGTACTCAAAGAATTGCCCGTCGGGGCGAAGTGCGCCCACGATGGCGTTGTACAGGCTGACCTCAAGCGCGTCCGCGTACTTGACCTCGCCCGTCAAAGTCAGCAAGCGATAGCAAAGGCGCATCCAGTAAACGGTCACGCAGGTCTCCATCATCAGGTCAATATCGGGGTTGGTCTGGTTGCGCTTGGTCAGATTCCATTGCTCGCCCGTGCCGGGACCGAGATTGCGCGGTGCATCCGCACCGCCCGAGCCAAGCAGCGTGATCTCCTGCCCGTACACCTTATCCCAAAAGAGCAGGGCAGTATTCAGGGCTTGCGCGTCACCGATATTTGCGTAGTAACCGAGCAGCCCCTCAAAGCAGGACATCATTTCGTATGCCTTGGCGATGGACTCCTTGGGTACGCCGTTGTTTCCGATCTCCCAAGGGTCTTTTCCTGCACGAATAGCGTCAAAAAGGTGCTCGCGCTTGCAGCAGCCCACGTCCACGATGTGCTTTGCAAGCTCCAGTGCGGATTCTTCACCGCAGATGGCGTAAAGCTGCATCAAAGGATCGAGAATGGAAGAGGATTCAATACCGTAAAATGCCCAGCCCGTCTCGGTAATGGGGGTCTTGGGCGCAGCGCCCACCTGCGCGTTTGTGTATCTGACCATGCGGCAGCAGGCGTCCAAGGCGCGCTCGTCGTGGAAGACGCGGTAGTATTCAAGCAGCCCCATCAAGGCGTATTTGCGCTCCCAAAGGTCGCTGCCCGAGGCGCCCTTGGGCTGCGTCTCTTTTTTGGTGGTGCTGAGGTCTCCGTCCGCATCCTGCAGGGAAAGCAGGTCGTCCACCGCTGTTTTGATAATAGAGCGCAGCTCTTCGTCCTGCGTATATGCGTAGGTCATGCAAGCGGCACGCATCAGCTTGCCCCAGAACTCGCCCGTGGCAAAGGCGTCGGTGCGGTAGCGGAAATAGTCCGCAAGCGCGTGCATGTCTATCTTTTTGAGCGTCTGCTCGCACACAAGGCGCAGCTTGTCGTCTATGATGCCGTGCATTTGCACGTCTTTTACGTCAAGCGCATAGAGCGTGTCGGAAACGATAACGGGCATGATAGTGTCCTCCGTTTTCTTGATGCCTCCAGTATAGCATATATTGCCACAAATGTAAAGAGAAATCTTACCGTACTCTTGACAAGATCAATGCCAAAGGTGTATAATGCTAAACAGAAAAGTATGCTTTATGGAGGATATTATGAAAAAAGTATTCAAAATGGAAGATCTGGATTGCGCACATTGCGCGTCCAAGATGGAAGAGGGCATCAAGAAGATCGAGGGCGTGACCTACGCCAGCGTCAGCTTTATGGCACAGAGACTGACCGTGGAGGCTGACGAGGATAAGTTCGACGAGATCATTCCCCAGATCGTCAAGGCAGTCAAAAAGGTTGACGCGGATTGCAAGGTGATCATCAAGTAATGAAACTCAAAAAAAGTCAGAAAAGGGTACTGATCCGCATCATCGTGGCAGCTGTTTTGTTGATTGCCTGCCACGTCCTGATCGGCGGACACAGCCATTTCGGTGAAAATCACGGACACGTGCATCTGCCCGACTGGGCGGCTGCGCTATGCTATCTCGTGCCGTATTTCATCATCGGTTACGACATTCTCTGGAAAGCTCTGCGCGGCATTTTCCACGGACAGCTGTTTGACGAGAATTTTCTCATGGCAGTTGCTACGGTGGGCGTGCTTTCGATCGGATTTTTCCCCGATCAGGAGCCGGAATACCTCGAGGCGGTCATGGTCATGCTGCTGTATCAGACGGGCGAGCTGTTCCAAAGCATCGCCGTGGGCAAGAGCCGCAGCGCCATTGCGTCGCTGATGGAGATCTGTCCCGATACTGCCAACGTAGAACGTGACGGTAAGGTCGAAGAGGTGTTTCCGGATGAGGTCGCGGTCGGTGAGATCATTGTGATCAAGCCGGGTGAAAAGGTGCCGTTGGACGGCACGGTGACAGAAGGGCAGAGCAGTTTGAATACGGTTGCCCTGACGGGTGAATCCAATCCGCGCGACGTTGCTGTCGGTGACGCGGTCATCAGCGGCTGCATCAACATGAACGGCGTTTTACGTGTGCGCGTGGACAAGGAATTTGGAGAATCCACCGTTTCCAAGATTTTGGAGCTGGTGGAAACTTCGGGCGATAAAAAATCAAAGAGCGAGGCGTACATCACCCGCTTTGCACGCTGGTATACCCCCATCGTGGTATGCTCGGCAGCAGCTCTTGCGGTTTTGCCGCCCGTAATCATGGGCTTGATCGGCGGATTTGAGAGCGCCCCGTGGAGTGAGTGGATCTTGCGTGCCATCAATTTCTTAATCATTTCCTGCCCCTGCGCGCTGGTCATTTCGGTGCCCATGTCGTTCTTTGGCGGCATTGGCGGTGCTTCGCGCAAGGGAATTCTGATCAAGGGCTCCAGTTATCTGGAGGCGCTTGCGCACGCCGAGACCGTGGTGTACGACAAGACGGGCACGCTGACCAAGGGTAACTTCAAGGTTACAGCCATTCACCCCGAAAAGATCGACGAACAGACATTGCTCGATCTGGCAGCAACGGCTGAGAGCTATTCGGATCACCCCATTTCGCGCTCACTCAAGCAGGCATATGCCAAAGAGGTGGACAACAGCCGTGTGGGCGAAGTACGCGAGATCGCAGGGCATGGCATCAAAGCTATGATAGACGGCAAGCAGGTCTGCGTGGGCAACCGCAAGTTTATGCGCAGCATTGGTGCGCAGTGGCACGAATGTGACGCTGTCGGTACGGTGGTGCACGTGGCGGTTGACGGTGAATATGAAGGGCACATTATCGTGTCCGATGAGATCAAGCCCGATGCCGCGGCGGGGATTGCGCGTCTGCGTAAGCTGGGTATAAAAAAGACAGTTATGCTGACGGGTGACGCCGCAGCCACGGGAAAGGCAGTCGGAGAGCGACTGGGCGTGGACGAGGTACACAGCGAGCTTTTGCCCGACGGCAAGGTGGAAAAATTAGAGCAGCTGATTGCTGAAAAATCCCCCAAGGGCAAGGTGGTATACGTGGGCGACGGCATCAACGACGCTCCCGTGCTTGCAAGAGGAGATATCGGTATAGCTATGGGTGCGCTTGGTTCGGATGCCGCTATTGAGGCAGCTGACGTAGTGCTTATGGATGATAAGCCCTCCAAGGTAGCAACCGCCATTGCCATTTCCCGCAGAACGTTGCGCATCGTGCGACAGAACATCGTATTTGCCATTGGAGTCAAGGCGGTGGTACTGGTGCTGAGCTTGTTGCCCTTTGTGGGCACGCTGCCCCCCATCGTTGCCATTTTTGCCGACGTGGGTGTCATGATCCTTGCCGTGCTCAATGCCATGCGTGCGTTATATGTTCCAAAAACATAAGTGCGTTTTTGTTCAAGTATCCAAAAACGCCGAGGTGCTCTTGCATTTCGGCGTTTGTTTTGTTATAATGTGAGATGAGGTAATGGTACCCATTGCATCGAAATTCATATCCCGGAAAGGAATGTACCATGAAAAAAAGAGCACTTCTGATAGTTGCGTTAGTGCTTTGTGTCATCACCGTGATCGGTGCTGTGGCACTTAGCGGTGCGCAAGCGGACGGTGAGAGCGTGATTACCACGCTGACCAATTTATCAACAGCTCATTCCACCGCTACCACGCACAATAAGCTGTCGTTTAACGAGTTGGCGGTCTCGGCATCCGATTCCACCACCTTTGATACCTCTATGCCGAATCTGATCTACGATTTTAGCCTGGCGGATACTTCAAACGACTTCCAGCACGGACATGATACCACTCACACTGAGCACGAAGGCTACTACACCTTCCTGATTACGGGCACTGACCCCTATCTTTGGTTGGGACAACCGGGTACCAAGTGCGCGGATGCCAGGTATGCAAAGATCCTGTACCGCACCGATCTTTCCGCACAGGGCGAATTGTTCGTGCAAAGAAGCGATAATGTACAGATGGGGCAGAGCGGCTCGACCTTCAGCTGGCAATGGGATGCAACGGGCGAATGGGAGACCGTGGTGCTGTATTGCAGCCCCTGGGCTGAATCAAATGCCTCTTTGTCCATTCTGAGACTTGATCCCATGGCAAACGGTGCGTTTGACCTTGGCAAGACGACTATTGATATTGCTTACATCGCATTTTTTGCAACCGAAGAGGATGCAAACAGCTTCAACTTAGAAGAGTACAAGAAGTACGTTGCTTACCAGGAGCAGCTAAAGGCTGAGGAGGAATCCAAGCGTCAGGAGGAGGAAGAGGCGAACAAGGTTGTGGATTGGGAAGACCCCACTCCGTCAGAAAACCCTGTCTTTTCCTTAGATACCAAGGAGAGCAGCGTGCAATATGCAGTATCTGCGGACGGCAAAGAGGTCACTATCTCGTATTTGCTCAACGGCGAGACCGTCAGCTATACCGTTCCCAACAATATCAACTACGTGTTCGGTGGCTATGCAGGCACGGATGATCTGGGCAGAAGCCTGTATACCCAGTATTCTCAATATACCACCACCAACCATAAGCAGGTCGTATCCGATCCTAACACCGTAGGTGTATATGGTCAGAACGGTGAGCACTATGTGGGCATCTTCTATTTCCTTTGGATGGGTGAGCACGGCGACACCGGCGCTTGGGATATGACGCATATCGTAGAAAAATACGGTGACAAGGCATTCAATACGGGCACCTGCAACGCATGGGGGCCTGTTGGTCAGATGCACTATTTTGCAGAGCCGCTCTACGGTTATTACTACTCCAGTGACCAATGGGTCATGCGTAAGCATATGGAGCTGCTGTCCAACGCCAACGTGGATTTTCTGTATATCGACGTTACCAACGGCTATGAGTACTATGATAATGCGATCAAGCTCATGCAGGTCTGTCATGAGATGAACGAGCAGGGCTATGATGCGCCGCAGATCGTATTCTATACCCATACTAGCAGCGGCTCTGTGGTTAAAAAGCTTTATGATAAGATCTATTCCAAAAATCAGTATCCCGATACATGGCTGTACGTGGACGGTAAGCCGTTGATCATTGCAGAGGAAGCCGATAACGTCAATGGCTTCTTCAGCATCCGCCTGCCGCAGTGGCCTAATGAGACCACAAAGAGCAATGCATGGCCGTGGATGGACTTCCAGTGGCCGCAGCGCGTGTTCAAGCACGATGGCAAGAGTGAGGCAATCAGCGTATCTATGGCACAGCACGCAGGCACGGTCCGCTTCAGTGACTCCGCATTCTACGGCGACCGCAGCAACCGCGGGCGCTCCTACAACGGCACCTACGATCTGCTGACTCCCGATTCCTATAAGCTGGGTATCAACTTCCAGTATCAGTTTGACAGAGCACTCTCCAAGGATGTCAAGTACGTGCTTGTTACGGGCTGGAATGAATGGGTTGCACAGCGTCAGCCTACCAACGACGGCACGATCTGCTTCGTGGATACCTCCTCTCTGGAGTTCAGCCGCGACGTGGAAATGACTATTGCGGATTACTATTTTGACAACTACTATATGCAGCTGATCTATAACGTGCAGGCGCTTAAGGGTGCTGCTCCTGTTATCGTACAGGATGGTCGCACGCCTATCAACGTAACAGGTGACTTTACACAGTGGGACAATGTTGCTGTAACTTATTACGATGTAGAGGGGGATACGGTCGACCGTAACGGTCGGGCGTTCGGCAACAAGACCATGACCAACACCTCGGGCAGAAACGACATCGTTTCCGCTAAGGTGACGCAGGATACCACTTACCTGTACTTCTACGTGCAGACTGCAAACGATATCACAAAGCCGGTTGCAGGGACCTCCTGGATGCAGCTGTTCCTTGACGTGGACGGCAGCACCGAGACGGGTTGGTACGGCTACGATTATATCGTCAACTACAACGCAAACGAGGACTTTACCACAAGTGTTGCCAAGTATACAGGCAAGAATGGTGCGTACGGCTTTACCGATTGCGGCACAGTCTCTTACCGTGTCAAGGGCAATCAGATGATGATCGCCGTTCCCATGGAAATGATCGGCGTGACCTATTACAACCAAGTCTGTATGCAGTTCAAGTGGGCTGACAGCGACACGTTGCTTGACTCCATGTCCGACCTGTATATCGATGGCGATATGGCACCACTTGGCAGACTCAACTACGTATATCAGAACTACATTCCCGGTGTGACCACCGACGTGTTGGCAGAGACAGTTATTACGATGGCTGAAAAGGCTGCGGGCGAGGACAAATACGTGCCCGACAATACCGAGACAGAAACCGAGATTGATTCCGAGAGCACTCCCGATACCGATTCAGAGAGCGATCCTGTGACAGAAACCGAAACTGAGCCCGAGGGGAAGACCGGCTGTAAGGCATTTGCAGGCAGCGTGGTACTCATGGCAGTTATTTGTTCAGGAGCGATCATGCTTGGCAAAAAGAAGGATTGATGCAAGCACTGCGGAAGGATGACAAGGGAAAGGATTTCCTGTTTCTCGGATATCCGATGCATCTGACGCCCACCGAGTTGCGTATCGTGCAATGTCTGATCGAACATGAAAATGCGACCTGTGACATAGCCTCATTTGATGCAGGCAGCGCGGCAACCGTATCGGTGCACGTGTGCGCGATCAACAAAAAAGCACAGAGTATCGGCGGCAGACGATTGATCAAGACGGTCAGAGGGCGCGGATATCGGTTTTGTGACGATATATAAAAATTTACGGGAGACCGCGTATGCGGTTTCCCGTTTCATTTTTGTCCAAGTGATGTTGACTCTGCGAGATTTATCTGTTATAATATTGAGTAATCAGGAATAATGAGAGGAGGGAAGACCATGCAGGATGTCAGAGATATTTCGATCTCTGCGCTTCGGGGCGTAGGACCTGCCAAGCAAGCGGCGTACGCAAGACTGGGCGTGTATACCGTGGGAGATCTGTTGTACCATTTTCCGCGCGCTTATGAAAATCGCGGTAACGTTAAGCGTCTTTGCGAGAGCGACGGACAAAGCAAAATGTCGGTGATCATGACGGTGGGTACACAGCCGCGCCGTGCTATGATCCGCAGAGGAATGACTCTGGTCAAGTTCCGTGCATACGATGACAGCGGAGATTGCGAGATCGTATATATTAATCAGGATTATGTGCAGAGTATGTTTCCGGTAGGCAGTCTGTTCCGCTTTTACGGGAAGGCAGAATTTGACGGCAAGCGTTATCGGATGACCTCTCCTGTGGCAGAGCCCGTGACCGAGGGTAAGCCATTGCCTCCCTTGCATCCCATCTATCCATTGACCGAGGGACTTTCGTCCAAACAGATCGGGCAGCACATGGAAATGGCACTCTCTCTTGCTGCGCAAGGACTGGAAGATCCTATTCCCGAGCCCATCCGTATACGCGAGGGGCTTTGCACACTCTCATTTGCACTGCGCGCGATTCACACCCCCCTTGATCTTGCAAGCGTGGAGATCGCAAAGCGTAGGTTGATGTTTGAAGAATTGTTTTTATTCGGCGTGGGACTGCGAAGTGCGCGCCATACGAAAGAATTGATCTCTGCCCCTGCGTGTGTGAATCATGATCTGACCGCATTTTTTTCGCTGTTGCCTTACGAGCTGACAGATGCGCAAAAGCGCACCATAGATCAGATCAAGGCGGATATGGAAAAGCCATATGCTATGACGCGTATGGTGGTAGGTGACGTGGGCTGCGGCAAAACGGTGTGTGCTGCAGCAGCAGCGGTTATTGCCGTGCAAAGCGGCAGGCAGGCAGCCATCATGGTGCCTACAGAGATCTTGGCAAGGCAACACTACGCAGATCTCTCCCCCTTGCTTGAAAGGCTGGGTATTCGCTGCGCATTGCTGGTGGGTGCGATGACGCCCTCGCAAAAGAAAAAGGTGCACGCCGCGCTTGCTGCAGAGGATGAAGATCAGCGAGTACAGGTGGTTATCGGGACGCAGGCACTGCTTTCCGAGGGCGTGGCTTTTGCTGCTCCGGGACTTGTGATCACGGATGAGCAGCATCGCTTTGGCGTAGCGCAACGCGCCGGACTTTCTGATAAAAACGCGCACGCACACCTGCTTTGCATGAGTGCCACCCCCATTCCGCGCTCACTTGCGTTGGTCATGTACGGAGATCTTGCTGTGTCGCGTATCGATACTATGCCTCCCGGCAGGCAAAAAGTGGACACCTTTGTTGTTAACCAAAGCTATCGGGAGCGCCTTGACGCTTTTATTCGTAAGAATGTGGACGAGGGCGGACAGGTGTATGTGGTCTGTCCCGCGGTGGAGGAGCAGGAGAACGATGAGGATCTGCTGCTTGAGGAAATTGGCATGGACAGCGAGGGCAAGCCTCCCCTGCAGGCGGCAGTGCAGTACGCCGAGCAGCTTGCAAAACGGTTGCAGGGATACCGTGTAGCATTCGTGCACGGTAAGTTAAAGCCTAAGGACAAGGATGAGGTAATGAACCGCTTTGCGGCGGGAGAGATCGATGTGCTGGTATCGACCACAGTTATCGAGGTAGGTGTCAATGTGCCGCGCGCTACGCTTATGATCGTAGAGAATGCCGAGAGATTCGGGCTTTCGCAGCTGCACCAGCTTCGCGGACGTGTGGGACGCGGACAGCGCAAATCGTATTGCGTGCTGGTTGCGGGAGGTATGCGTGAGAATGATATCGGAGAGACGGCAAAACGCAGACTGCATACCATGAAAACGACATACGACGGCTTTGCCATTGCCGAGCAGGATCTTGCGCAGAGAGGTCCGGGTGACTTTTTTGCCAAAAATTCGGGCGGCGCGATCAGACAAAGCGGTGGTGTGGAGTTCAGATTGGCATCGCAGTGCGGGGATGGCGACCTGTTGACAAGTGCATTTGCAGCAGCAGATGAGGTGATAGCCAAGGGGCTGACAGACGAACATCCTGCTCTTGGCGATGCGGTTGGCAGAATGTTTGCAAGTGCGGCACAGCATGATATCATGAATTGATCGCCGCCGTATAGTCAAACGGAACGATTTATACTTATAAGTAAAGGGAGTTACCCATCAAGGGTAACTCCCAAACTTTATTCAATCAATCATCAATGTCAAATTTTTCGATCGTGCTGTTCATCTTTCGCTTGAAGCTGTTGGGTTTGGTGGAGGCGACGTTGGTCTTGCCGTCAAGAAACTTGCCTGCGATCTGGCTAACGTAACCGCCCCAGGTTGTGTCAAACACGTATCCGAGGTCGTAAATACGGTTGTTCAGGATCAGCTCGATCATAGGTCTGGATTCTTCGTCTTTGGTGCTCTTGTAGATCAGAGAAATGTCATAGTAAGCAGGTGTCAGCGTTTCAACCGAGTAAGCTGCCATGGTTTCGATCAGTGCGCCAATCTCTTCCAGCTCGGTGTCAACCACGCTGATGGGAACGGATACCATGCCGCCAACCTCATTCATGTGCGAGTAGTACTCACCCTGAGCCTCGTTGTACATCGGGAACGGAACTACGCCAAATTCCACGTCGTAGCTACGCAGACGGATCACGCACTGCAAGCATTCCTGGAAGAACAGCGCGTGCCCATTACCAAAGCAGGTCTTGCCGTTTTCCACAACGTCGGTACTGCCGCCGGCAGTGTTCATGTTAAGTGCCATATTTTTGTCACCAATGATGGAATAGGAGAGGGGAATTGCGCTTACTGCACGTTCGGTGTAATTTTTGTTGTCAAAAACGAATTCGGGCACATCATTGCTGTTTTTGGAGGTGATCACAATGCCGGCAGCATACATCATACAGAAGCCGGAGTTGGTTGTAATTGCAGTACCCACAATGTCCTGATCGTGCTCCAGTTTGCCGTTACCGTTGAGGTCCTTGACTGCGACCTTAGCCATGTCATACATTTTCTGGAAGGTCCACTCCTTGTTGTTGACCAGCTCGTAAATATCTTCCAGTCCGTTGTCCTCGGCAATGGTCTTGTTGAACATAACGATAAAGGTGCCGTCGTTGTCACTTGTCAGCAGGTCGCCGGTTGCAAAGTAGACTTTGTTGCCAATGGAAAGACCTTCAAGTGCCTTTTGATCCCACCAGGACTGATCAAAGTCTAAGTAAGGAACATCCCTGAGATTATGCAAATAGTTTTGGGACGCAATGGTTGCGCAGGAGCCCAATTTTTGTACGATGGCATCGTATTCACCCGCACCGGCCTTTATATCCTTCTCAATTGCAGCAACCGGGTCAACAACCTGTGTCTCAAGGATCACAAGATCATATTTGCTCTGAATAGCGTCATTTCTGCGGTAGACCGCATTGTTGATAGGCTCGTCTGTCATCTCTTTCGCGTAAATGTCAACCGTGGTCCACTCGGACGCATCTCTGGTCAGAAACATAAATTCCTTACCGCCGTACGTTTTGTCAGGGACGTTCAGATTGTCCAGCACGCCGGTCTGCTCTTCAGTCTTGACCGTATCCTCAGTCGAGTCGCCACCCTCTGCACAGCCTGCAAGCAGGGAAGCCAGCATCAGCGCGGCAAGCAGCAAAACTATAGTCTTTTTCATGTAAACCTCCGTATTTGTTTTGATTGGTGATATATACTCATTTTATTATACTGCTCATGTGTTGAAAAGTCAAGATGAAAACGGTACGGCTGCTTAGTTTTGTGAATACTACACAATATTGTGTTCTGTGTTTTGTGCTTGACAGAGAGAGCGGAATGTACTATAATAGTTGCAGTAAGCAAAATACGAGGTAGAACAATCATGAAAGAGTACGTAAGCGTATCTATCGTGTCTGAGCGCAGTGCGGTCAAGGCAGATCTGTTTGACGCGGTATATGAAAAGCAAATTACCGAATTGACCGAGGATGTCAGTATTATGGTGCCCGAGCAGCTACCGGATGAGCAGGAGGGAGAAACTCTTGAAATGATCACACAGGGCTTGGTTCGCGTGCGAGGCGGCAGAGTAGAGATCGTATATGACGAGGGCGAGCTGAGTGGTATGGAGGGTTCGCGCACGGTGATCTCCTATGCAAAAGGAGAACCGAAAACTGTCAGCATGATCCGTACGGGAGCTGTCAGCACTGCCTTGGTATTTGAGCGAGGCGTACGTCATCTTTGCACTTATGAAACGCCCTATATGCCGTTCCAGATCGGTGTGTTTGCTTTGACAGTGGATAACCGACTTGAGAGCGAGGGCGTGATCGTGCTTGATTATCTTATTGAGATCCGCGGCGCACAGGCAGAGCGGTGCAAAATGACGCTCAAGGTGACAAGGATTGCATAAGATCGATGGATATGCTCAATTCAGCACAATGTGAACGCAATGATGCACGAATATTGTAAAAAAAAACGAAAAAACAGGATTGATTTTTTTATAAAAACATGGTATAATCCATTTGGGTGAACCCTGTGCATCATGCAGAAGCATCATTGCGGATCATATGATGTGCGGGATTGCTTCTACTTGACTTATCAACAGGCGAAAGCTTGGATATTTGATAAATAAAAGCCGTAAACAAAAAATGAAAATAAAACAGAAAGGAAAAACAAACAAATGAAAAACAGAAAGTTTATTGTCGTAGCGTTCATGCTGATCGCTTGCATGATCGTTGGTGTTGGTTTTGCGGAACTGACTGATGTGCTGAATCTGGAAGGTGATGCTGAGGTATCACATGTCAATGCGGAAAACGCTTTTGACGGAGACGTTTATTTCAGCGCAGTTTCCGAGGGATCCGGTTATACTGCGGAGATACTTTCTACCAATCCCGATAAGGGCAACTTTACCGTCACCGGTCTTGAAGGTATCGATGACAGCATATCGATTACTTTCACCATTAAAAACGATAGTGACCTTGCTGCCCAGGTTAGTATGGATGCAAACAACACGACCTCAACACGCGCTGAGTATTTTTCTGCTACATATAGCATTGGTGCAAGCGGTGTTACGATTCCGGCGGGAGGAACGCAGGATATCACCGTTACCATTACCTTGCTTCAAACACCTATTCTTGCAGAGAACCAGACGATTTCGGGCACCTTTACTTACGAGCTTGACGTGACAAGTGTTGAAAACTGAGTTTCCGGCAGCTTGTTGAAACAATAAATCGGAAGGAGGGCAGTTATGTCTGACAAGAGAAAACTGTATATCATTTCTGCGTTGACACCGGCTGCCCTCCTGCTGGCATTACTGATTCCCGGCGAGTACAGCGGTAAAATCGCTGCCGCTGTACTGCTGTTGCCGGCTGCACTGCTATGTGGGATACTGATCAAAAAGAGAGGCATCCCATCGATCAACAAGCCACAGGTGATGATGCTGATGTCGGTAATCTCACTTGTGTTATTGACTTTGCTGTATCTTTCGGGTCTGAAGTTCGGCTATGTCAAAAACCCATATGCACTGCAACCCAAGTTCTTGCTTGCCTATGCGCTGCCTATGGCGGTGGTAATTGTCGCATCTGAGTATTTTCGCTACGTGATGCGCGCGCAGAGCGATAAGTGGGCAGATGTCCTCTCTTATATTTCCTGCGTTGCTGCCGAGGCGTTGATGTTCGGTAACCTTGCGTACCTGACCACATTTAACCGTTTTATGGATTTTGTGGGGATTATGTTGTTTCCCGCCATCATTGCTAATCTTCTTTATCATTATCTTTCCAAACGCTACGGTATGTATCCCAATATCGTGTACCGTGCCGTGACTACGCTTTATGTGTATTTGATTCCCTTACAATCGGATATTCCGGATTCGCTGCTGGCATTATGTAAGCTGTGTATCCCCATCTTGATCTTTCTCTTTATCGATGCTCTGTATGAGAAAAAGAGAAAGTATGCGCTTGCAAAAAAGAGCGCGCTTTCAAGTGTGATCACTGTTGTATTGATCGCTATGACAATACCCGTGATCCTGCTGATCTCCAACCAGTTCCGTTATGGAATGTTGGTTGTTGCAACCCCCAGTATGACGGGCGAGCTCAACAAGGGCGACGCCGCCATCTATCAAAGACTTGACGAGCAACCCATAGAGGAGGGTCAGGTCATCGTGTTCGACAAAGGCGGCTCTTTGATCATTCACAGAGTCGTGGATATACAAACGATCAACGGTACGACAAGGTATTATACCAAGGGTGACGCCAATGAGGATCTCGATGCAGGTTTCATTCACCGCTCGGATATCGTGGGCTTTGTCAACTACAAGATACCGTACCTGGGCTATCCAACCATATGGATGCGTAGCCTATTCAAACGTTAAAGAAAAGGAGGTACCCCATGTCTGAGGCTGAAAGACTGCGAAGACAAGAATATAAGCGCAACAGAAAAAAATGGATTCTTGTGCAAGCAATCGCACTTGCGGTGGTATTGGCTATGGCATTAGCAGGTATTGCCGTGTATGAGCGTATGAATCGCACGTACTATGTTGAGTATTCCGAAATCGGCAGCGCTGACTATAAGGTGTATCTGAAAGACAACAATTTCTTTGAAGAGGACTATGTCGGGAAGGATCAATCCTACGTGGCAAGTTTGATCAAGAATATCTCCGCTGATCTTGCTTATCAGCTCAACATGGATGCCGGAAGCGTCGGTTTTGATTATTCCTACAAGATCGATGCACAGATGATCGTGGCTAATAAGAGTACGGGTGATCATATCTATGATCCTGTATTTGAGATCGTCCCCGAGACGCGCGAGAGCGTACAGGACGGCAACCGCTTGAATATTAAGAAGAACGTCATGATTGATTATCCGAAGTACAACGCCCTTGCCACGGAGTTTGTCAATGCTTACGGTTTGAAGGATACAACCAGCACGCTGGTTGTGACTATGACGGTGGACGTGCTCAGCCGTTGTGAGGAATTTGAGGACAACAACGAAAATTCTTATTTTGTATCTCTGAACATTCCGCTGACTGAGGAGAACTTCAGCATCTTCACTACCTCCAGTACAACCGAGGGAGCAAGCAAGGTGCTCGCTTGCAGCGGCGCGGTCAATCAAAACGTATTTCTGATCCTGGCGATCGTCCTGCTCTCCATTGCCGTGTTGCAGGCAGCCTTTTTGACCGTGTTCACATACATCACCAGAAACGAAGACGTCAACTACACCAACAAGGTGCGCAAGCTGGTATCGCAATATCGCTCGTTTATTCAGCAGATGGAGGGCGAGTTTGATACGGAGGGATATCAGATCGTACCCATCAAGACCTTTACCGAAATGCTGGGCATTCGGGATACGATTCAATCACCGATTTTGATGTTTGAAAATCCCGATCAGACCATGACTGAATTTGTCATTCCCACTAATACCAAGATCCTGTACACATTTGCTATCAAGGTGGAGAACTTTGATGAGATCTACGGAGAGCCCCAACCCGAAGCAGCATCCGAGCCTGAAGAGGAGGTCGTTTTGTTGCATGAGGATGTTCCCGAAGAAGTGGTTGCCGAGGCGATGGCTGAGCCGGATCCGGAGTTGGAGGAGATCAACTACATAGAAGATGATGATGAGGAATTGGAGGAGGGCGTTGAGGTCATCGGCGTTGTATGGCCCGAAAAATCAAGGAACAACAAGGTTTATCGTTATGATCCCGACGGTGAACAGCTTGAAAAAGGGGATCTGGTCTTAGTTCCTACCAGAGACGTTCACAAGAACAGAGAGGTGATCAGAAAGGCAGCGGTCGCACATGAAAATCATAGGATCGATCCTGCTCTGCATCCGCATACAATTAAAAAAATTATCGGAGTGATCAAGCGTCATGCCGAGAATGTACTGACCACCAAGTCAGAAGAAGGAACCGAATCATAAGGATTAAATCTCACATAGAAGGGAGAGTGTAATGATGAGTAATAAAGCTCTGATAGTGCTTTGCATTGCGCTCTCCCTGATGTTTTGCTTTTTAACGTTTGGTTACGCAGTTTTGACAGATACATTGAATGTTATGGGAACTGCGGAGGTAGATATTCCGTCAGGACTTTTCATCACAAGTATAAAAGTTGACGGTTCTCCGAGCAATTTGGATGAATACGACTATAGCCATGTCCAATATTCCACCACCGTGTCCAATTCGTTGAGCAGACAACAGAGAAACGGCTCCGGATCCGTTACGTATGAGATAACAGTGCTCAATAACACAAATCGTGAGTATGCCTTCCGAGGACTGTATTATCAGACTCAGGCATCGGGTTATGACAATGATCGGATCACGGAGAGTACACAAAATGCCAATACCCGGATAGCGGTCATCCCCTCTTTTCCAAATGGCAAAAAGGTAGCATCGGGGCAGACGTTGACCTTTCAAGTTACCTATACGCTGGGAAGCGATCTGGGAAGAAATAATACGTATAAAACGTTGATCAACTATCAGTTCGGCATCAATGTGGATTCGGAAGAGGAAGCGGTCGACGCAGTTCACGACAAGTTTTTGGATATTCTCAACACCACTTCAACCTACGAAACGTTGACCGATGTTTTAGACAATAAATTTGACGGCAATCAGGAATGGACATCCAATTACGTAGGCAATGTTGGAGATGCGACATCGGATGACTCGATGGCAGTCAATACCTTATTTGCCGGTCAGCTGCAGCTGGTCATTGACGGCGAGACAAAACCTGCCACCGTGTTGATCAAGCATGAAAATTTGGATAACAACAGGAATACGGGCGATGACTACGTAGCTGTGAATACAAATAACGGCGGCAGATTTGAAGGGTATGGCTGTGAAATGACGCTATATCTGACGACGGACGAATTGGATACGCCCAACAGCAATGCTCCCGTATACGTTACGGTATTTACTTGCGATAGGGATGCGAACGGGAACATGATTGGCGACTGGTATAAGATCGGTGAAACGTACAAGGGACAAGCGCCTATCGTCAGCTATAACGGCACCGCCGGCGGTACGGGGTCGTTTGTTACCGATAACTGGGTGGCAGATCGTGCAACTTATCAAGTGTCCGAGAATTATTCTTATGTCGTGGCTCAGGGAACTACGATCAAAACTCTTGTACAGACGGTAGATGCTGACATGACTGCAGAATTTCAGTTGTTGCTTAACCGTGCCAAGGCTATGATAGATGATACTACCTATGCGGGCACAGGTATTACGGTGGTCGAGGATGCGTACGAAAGAGCTTCCGCTTACTTTACGGTCGATGCAAATGGCAATCCCGTTGCAAGAGCAGATATTACAAGGGCGCAGCTGTGTCCGATCGTACAGGACCTGGAGTACAATATCCAAGTAGCGCAGGATAGAATCGATGCGATCCTGGGGCAAAACTGATGGATTAAAGACGAAAAAATAAAGACTGAAGAAAGCCCCCCTTGCCGATAAAGGCAAGGGGGGCAGGAGTTTTATTGGATTTCCTCAATGTTGTAGGGCGTAGTCTGATAAACCAGATAATTCAGCCAATTGGAATAGAGCAGGTTTGCGCAGGAACGCCAGCTGACCACGGGTTCACGGGTCTCGTCATCATCGGGAAAATAATTCTTGGGCAACTCGATGGGAAGTCCCGCGCTCTTGTCACGCAGGTACTCCTTTTTGAGTGTGTCTGCGTCGTATTCCGAGTGACCGGTAATGAATACCTGTCTGCCGCGCTCGGTCATGCAGGCAAACACGCCCGCCTCGGGTGAGCTTGCTAAGATGCGGATCTCGGGCACTTTTTCAATATCCTCTCTCTTACAGGTAGTATGGCGGGAATGAGGCACCTTGAAAGTGTCGTCAAAGCCGCGGAACAGGATCGAGCGCTTGTAATCCAGCGAGTGCTCGTAAACGCCGAAAAGCTTTTTCTCCAAAGGATACTTGGGTACGCCGTAGTGGTAGTAAAGACCCGCCTGTGCGCCCCAGCAGATGTGAAAGGTACTGGTCACGTGAGTCTTGCTCCATTCCATGATCTCGCAAAGTTCCTGCCAGTAATCCACTTGTTCAAAGGGCAGCTGCTCAACGGGAGCACCGGTAATGATCATGCCGTCATATCTCTTGTCCTTGATCTGGTCAAAGGTTTTGTAGAAAGCCAGCATATGCTCGCCCGAGGTATGTGTGGCTTTGTGTGTCGCGGTTTGCAACAGCTCCAGCTCGACCTGTAAAGGGGTGTTGCCGATCAAGCGCGCGATCTGTGTCTCGGTCACGATCTTTTGCGGCATGAGATTGAGCATAAGCACGCGCAGAGGACGAATGTCCTGCGTGATAGCGCGTGTCTCTGTCATGACAAAGATATTTTCCTCCAGCAGCGTGGTGGTGGCGGGCAGCCGGTTGGGGATCTTAATGGGCATATAAGGTTCTCCTTATTCTGAAAGTACGTAAATCAGACCTGTTCAAGTGCCTGTGCAAGGTCTGCGATAATGTCGTCGGGGTTTTCAATGCCGACAGAGAAGCGAACCAGCTCGGGGCGTACGCCTGCGGCGATCAGCTGCTCATCGGTCAGCTGTCTGTGGGTCGCGCTTGCGGGGTGCAGGGCACTGGTGCGCGCATCTGCTACGTGCACGACAATAGCAGCCAGCTTGAGGCTGTCCATGAGTCTTACGGATGCCTCTCGACCGCCCTTGACACCAAACGAGATAACGCCGCAACAGCCGTTGGGCAGATACTTCTGCGCCAGCTCGTACTGCGCGTCTCCGGGCAGGGAAGGATAGGAAACCCAATCGATCTTGGGATGGTTTTGCAAATAGGTCGCAACCTTGATCGCGTTGGAGCAGTGCTTTTCCATACGTACGGCAAGGGTTTCAAGACCCAAGTTGAGAATGAAAGCGGGAAGTGCAGCCATGGTGCAGCCAAGGTCGCGCAAAAGCTGTACGCGCACCTTGGTGATGTAGGCATTGGCGTTGCCGAACTGCTTTGTGTAAATGACACCGTGATAGGATTCGTCGGGCTCATTCATCTCGGGATACTTGTCCGAGCCCTCCCAGTCAAACTTGCCGCCATCTACGATCACACCGCCCACAACAGTAGCGTGACCGTCCATGTACTTGGTGGTGGAGTGTACAACGATGTCCGCACCAAATTCAAAGGGGCGGCACAAAATGGGGGTTGCAAAGGTGTTGTCCACGATCAGAGGAATACCGTGCTTATGAGCAAGATTGGCGTATCTTTCAATGTCAAACACCACCAAAGCGGGGTTTGCAACGGTCTCGCCAAAGAACAGTCGAGTGTTTTCGTCGATCATCGCCTCAATCTCTGCGTCGGTCATATCGGGGGTTGCAAAGCGCACCTCAATACCAAGGCGCTGCAGCGTTACGGCAAAGAGATTGATGGTGCCGCCGTAGATTGAGGACATGGAGATAAAGTTTTGACCGGCACTTGTGATATTGAGAATGGAAAGCAGGCTTGCGGACTGACCCGAGGACACGAGCATTGCGCCAACGCCACCCTCCATATCCGCGATCTTTGCCTCCACGCAAGCAAGCGTGGGGTTGGAGATACGGGAATACATATGACCGTCAGCCTTGAGGTCGAACAGGTCACCCACGTGGTCAACGTCGGAGTATTTGTAGGTGGTGCTTTGCACGATGGGCAGCACGCGGGGCTCGCCGTTTGCGGGCTCGTAGCCGGACTGTACGCATTTTGTATCGATCTTGTAAGAAGACATATTTTACTCCTCCTTGAGAAGATTTCAAAAGTATTATCAAAATCATATTATATCACGTTTTTCGCATAAATGCAAGGGCTTTTGGGCATTTTTTTGCGTGCACGGAACTACTACTTGTATTTTCGCAGGATGCTGTCTTGCTCCCATAGCAGTCCTTCAAACAACTTCAAAGAATTTATTTGTCAAATCACCGAAATTCGGGGAAAACTCTTGCAATTATGTTTCTCTTATGATATAATACCATAATGTATTACCATGCATTGAGATAAAGGAAGGGCATCATGAAGCGTTTGGAGAACTTTGTCGGCAAGTGTGCCGGCTTGATTTTCAGAGGACTTTGCGTTTTGTTTGTATATATCGGGTTTCGTCCCAAGGTCATTTATGCCAACCCCGAGCGGAAAAAGAAGGGCTTTGACAAGCCTGTGGTGTTTACCTGCAACCACGTCTCGCACAAGGACGGCATTATCATCGCAACGCTGTTGTGGAAATACCGCATCCATATACTTTCCGCAAAGGATCAGATGGAAAAGAGCTGGATCGTAGGCCAGGTGCTCTCCAATAACCGCGCCATTCCGGTCAATCGCTTTGGATTGGATACAGGCTGGATCAAAGAAAGCATCCGCGTGATGAAAGAGGGCAACAGCATGATCATCTTCCCCGAGGGGCATACTTCCAAGACGGGAAAAATGGACAAGTTCCGTCCCGGATTTGCGCTGCTTGCCACCATGGCAGGCAGTGAGGTAGTGCCGATCGCCATCGACGGCAACTACAATTTCCTGTTTGGCAAAAGACTGCGCGTCGTCGTGGGCGAGCCGCAGCCGCTTGCGCAGGCTGAAGTCGGCCAGAGAAGTTCGGTACATCTGCAAGCGGAGGCAGACCGCTTTTGCGAGATCACGGCAGAGCTTTTGGAGCTTGCCAAGTAACATAACGATAAACGGAGGAGTTTCGTAAAATGCTTCTTGAATTATTTTTGACGCTGGGTGCACTTTGCTCCGTGCTGACCGTGTTTCTCAACGCAACACTGGTCACCTCGATTTTTGATGCTTGGATCCCGCTGGTTTTGTGGATCGGCTATTCGGTAGGCTTTTTCGCTATATACGTGCTGCTTTTTATGCTGCTTTCCGTATTTGTGGACAAGTCCAAGCCCCAGGAAAAGCCCAACCGCTTTTATCTGGCTGTCTTTGTCGAGACTATTGCGCTGTATTTCCGCTTGGCTCGCATTGAGATCCGTGTGCGCGGTAAGGAAAAGGTGCCGAAAAACAGCAACTTCCTGCTGGTTTCCAACCACCTCTCCGACCACGATTTTATGTCCATGCTGACCGTTTTGCGCGGCAGAAGCGTAGCGTTTGTGTCCAAGCCGGAAAACTTCAATTATCCCATTGCGGGAAAATACTTGCACAAGGGTGGCTTTTTGCCCATCAACCGCGAGGAGGCGCGTGAGGCGCTGACCACCATCCGCGAGGTTGCGGGTCGCATGAAGACCCTGCCCATTTCGTACGGCGTGTTCCCCGAAGGAACAAGAAACCGCCAGATCGAGGGCTTACTGCCTTTCCGTGAGGGCGTGTTCCTGATGGCAAAAAAAGCGGGCGTTCCCATTGTGATCGTGCGCGTGACCGATACCGACAAGGTCAAGCACCGCGCACCCTGGAGAAAAACGCGCGTTTACGTGGATTTTGTGGATGTCATTGACGCAGAGACTGTCAAGGCGGCAAGATCACATGAACTTTCCGAAATGGTCAGAGAGCGCATGGCGGCTGCCGAAGGCTTGCCCCGCGTGCCCGAAATTCGCCGTACCTTTAAGTACGGAAACAACTAAAAACCATTTTGCGCCGCATAAGGCGGCAAGGAGACTGATATGTTAGAACTACAACACGTGTCTTACTCAGCCATCGATGAGTCGACAGGTAAGACGACAGATATACTGCGCGACATCAATCTGACCATTGATGACAGATTCGTCGCCATCACCGGCCCCAACGGCTCGGGAAAATCCACCCTTGCCAAGGTGATCGCCGGTATCATCACACCCACCTCGGGCAGAATTCTCTTCCAGGGGGAGGATATTACAAATCTCGGTATCACCGAGCGCGCAAAGCTGGGCATCAGCTATGCGTTTCAACAGCCTGTCCGCTTCAAGGGCATCACGGTCAAGGATCTGATCTCTATTGCAGCAGGTAAAGATATCTCGGTCGCACAGGCTTGCGCTTACCTCTCCGAGGTCGGACTTTGCGCCAAGGAATACGTCAACCGTGAGGTCAACGCTTCGCTTTCGGGCGGTGAGCTCAAGAGAATAGAGATTGCAATGATCAACGCAAGAAACACGCCCTTTGCTGTGTTTGACGAGCCTGAGGCAGGCATTGATCTGTGGAGCTTTGGCTCACTGATTACTGTGTTTGAGCGTATGTACGAAAAGAACAAAGGCAGCATTCTGATCATTACCCACCAGGAGCGCATCCTGGATATTGCGGACACGATCATCGTGCTTTCCGAGGGGACTGTGAGTGCACAGGGCACTAAGGACGAGATATTACCCGGACTGTTTGGCACGCAGAAGCCCTGCAGAGTGATCGTCGGAGGTGAAGCGTAATGGCATTGGATGCAATTCAAAAGAACTTACTTGCCGAGATCATGGATCTGGAGATCGTGCCCGAGGGCGCATTCAACATTCGCGCAAACGGTGAGGGTGCTGCAAGACACACCACCGCAAACATTGATATTGTGACTAAGACTGATAAGCCCGGCATTGATATCATCATCAAGCCCGGCACCAGAAATGAGCGCGTGGATATTCCCGTACTGCTGACTAAGACGGGACTTAAGGATTTGGTTTATAACGACTTTTATATTGGTGAGGACGCCGATGTGCTGATCGTAGCAGGCTGCGGTATTCATAACGCGGGCGACGAGGAAACCGCGCACGACGGTATTCATAGCTTCCACGTAGGTAAGAATGCAAAGCTGAAATACGTGGAAAAGCATTACGGACAAGGAGAGGGAACAGGAGAAAAGGTGCTCAACCCCACTACCGAGATCGAGATCGCAGAGGGCGGCTATATGGAGATCGAATCCGCACAGTTGGGCGGTGTGGACTCCACGGTTCGCGTGACGCGCGCCAAGCTTGCTGACCGTGCAACGTTGGTCATCGGAGAAAAGATCATGACGCACGGCAAGCAGACAGCCGTGACCGACTTTACGGTCGATCTTGATGGGGAGAATTGCGGCGCACATGTAGTTTCACGTTCGGTCGCCAAGGACGATTCGCGTCAAACATTCCTTTCCTGCATCAACGGCAATAACTGCTGCTCGGGTCACACCGAATGCGATGCCATTATCATGGATAGCGCACGTGTGGATGCGATCCCGAAGGTGGCGGCAAATCACGTGCAGGCTTCTTTGATCCATGAAGCTGCCATTGGCAAGATCGCAGGCGAACAGCTGATCAAGCTGATGACGCTGGGACTTAGCGAAAAGCAAGCCGAGGAACACATCATCAACGGTTTCTTGCGCTGATATGGCACATCCCATCAAACATTTTATTACCATCACCAATCACCGCCATAAGGTGATAGCGATTTGTTTTCGTGTTGGTATCGGTTGGCAAGGGCTTGGGCATGACCTTTCCAAGTATTCTCCCGCAGAGTTTATTCCGGGAGCAAAGTACTATCAGGGAACGCGCAGTCCGGGTGAAGCGCAGCGCGAGTCTGAGGGTTATTCGGATATGTGGCTGCACCATCAGGGGCGCAACAAGCACCATTACGAATACTGGTTTGACTACGTGCCCGCGGCACGCGCGTATGCGGCGGTCAAAATGCCGGTGCGCTACGTAGCAGAAATGTTTTGCGACAGAATAGCTGCCTGTAAGACCTACCAAAAGGAAAAATACACCGATGCCAGCGCGTTGGATTACTTTATGCGCGGACAGGCAAGGACACGTATGCATCCCGAAACGGCGGTGCTTTTGGAGCGCTGGCTGCGGACGCTTGCAGAGCAAGGGGAGAACGCAGCGTTTGATGCTGTCAAGTCGGCGGTTAAGAAAAAAGAGTATTGAGTTTCATCATTGTCGGAGGCGAATTGTCATGAAAATCAAATTAATCAGCTTTGTTATTGTCTTGCTATGCCTGCTGGCTACAGTAATGGCGGGTGTGTTATCGGTGCACCGCAGCGAAGGCAGTATTATGTCTGATGAAGACGAGGCGAAGATTGAAGCGTTTTTGGGACAGTACGGTATCAAAATGCCGGAGATACCCGAGCTTCCGGAATTTCCGATGCAGTAATCGAAAAACAACAGTACAAAGCCAATGGGATGCAAATTCAGCTCCCCGGGAAGATCAAAGCCCCCCGACAGACCGTAGCATGAAGTTCGGAAAGATATCATGCTAAGGCCTGTCGGGGGGTATGTTTTTGGAAACAGCTCAACCGGTCCCTCAAAGGGGGGCACAATCGGCTTATGTGCTATTTAACACAGCGGGTTGCAATAAACGAGGGAACGTTCAATTCATGCAGTCTGCCTGCTCCGTTTGTGTCTTCATATAGGTCAGTCAGGATAAAACCTGCCTTTAATTGTCCTCCAATTTGCTCCTCTAACGTGTGAGAAAACTGAATTCCCCAATCGTTCTTCATAGAGTTTTCGTATAATACAGGGTCTTTCAGAGGGTTGAAAGGAAGCGCATACTTTGTTTCTCTTTCTTCTTCATCGAAAACATAATTGATGCCAGTATCGTATCCTCCCAGAAAAACCCCGCCTTTTTTCAGAACACGATAGCACTCCTTGAAAATATCCTCAACCTTTTCAACATAGCAGTTCGAAACCGGGTGGAAAATCAGATCAAAATATTCATCCGGAAAAGGAAGCCCCTTTGTCATATCTCTTTGTACGACCTTAATACTGTAACCTTCTCTTTGCGCCACCAGAATTTCGCTCTTGCATTGCTCGTCCGAATAATCCAGCACGGTACATTCAGCACCCAAAGCAGAAAATATGGGCATTTGCTGTCCGCCACCACTTGCCAGTCCTAAGATCTTTTTGTTTTTCAGGGTTCCAAACCACTCGATCGGTACAATTTTTGTGGGCGTTAAGTAAACGCCCCAGTCACCTTGCAATGCTTTCATATATACTTCATGTGTGATAGGCTGTCCCCATTCCCATCCTTCCAGACACCATCTGCTGATAATTTGTGCATTTATCTGTTGATACTCTATCATACGAATCTCCTTTAGCATATCTTTTTGTTGAATTGTCGGATAGCCGAACGGGAATCGAACCGAATTGCCCGACGACGATGCATTTTCGCATCTTTCGGCGCGCTTTCGCTTGCAAGATACCGTCTTGTTTTTACAAGTGCCGTATTTATGCTGAAAACGCCCGTACCTCTGCTTGACGCATCAAGCTTTTCAGTGTTTTTATTATATCACAAAATCGGCAGAGAAACAATATCTCTGCCGATTTTTTGTGTTTGTCGAGAAATATGATGCATTATCTCGGTAAGTATGTTAATATGATTCTTGGTTTTGCTGGATCAGCATGGCAACCTCTGTTTTTCTTTGCGGAGATTCACTTTCGAAATTGACCGCGCAGAGCGAAGAACACCTGCGTGTATTTGTAGGCGCAAAAGCCACCCGATCCTGCAATCTCCCAGGTCCCCTCTGCCGTGGTCAGCGAGAGCTTGGATCTGCCGGATGGGATTAACGTTGCTACCGAATCAAGTGCAAAGCCGATCGTACGTGTGCCTCGCTCTCCGTCATCGAAGCGTAAAAGCAGCTTTTCGCGCGTCATGATCAGCGTGCCGAACAGCGGCTCGTCAGCAGGCTTTTTGTCAACAGACAGTATGGTCACGCCGTCATCTGTATAGATTTCATTGCCAAAGCCGTCCAAACGGTTTTGCAGCCAAGAAACCTGATAATCCATCCATGCATCCACCGTGGAAATGGGGGTCTCGCAGTTGAGAAAAACGAAATTGCCTGCCTCGGTATAGTTTGCGGTCATGCCGCAACCGCGGCAACTGACGTGATTGCCCGAGGTGTAGAGCCCCGAGTGCTCACGGCAGCGCGGGCAGACGTACAGCACTCTGTCCAAGCGCTCGGCGCGGTGGTTGCTTTTGTATGTCAAGCCAAGTGATTTGTCGTTGATACATAGTGTACGGCTGATGTACGCGTGTAGCTCTGTATCGCTCATTTTGGCATACTCTTCGGGAGTCAGTGTGCGCTCTTTGCGACCGATAAAGGGTCCCTTACGCCTGCCGTCGCTCCAACGAGGCAGCGCTCCCGCCCCGCCGTGCAGCGTATACAGTATCACAGGCACTCCAAGCGCGCGGATGAGTGGCACGGCCTGCTTGCTCACTGCGTTTGGTACATATCCGTAAGCCGGATCACCGCAAGGAAACAGGCAAACGCTGCCCCCCGCGCTTATGACTTGCTTGACGTTCTGCACAGTTGAGGCAGACCACGTGTTAAGGCTCGGTTTTTGGAAAATGGGAGAGGTGAGTGCATCGGCAAGCACAGAGATCATGCCACGGCGATGCGCGCGTGTTTGCACGCAATACACGGGATAATCAAATGCAAGGCGCACAAGCAACGCATCCTGTAGCGTTTGGCTGTTACAAAGGATGAGGTGCGGTCCCGGGATCTCGCGCGGCACGGTCTTGGAACGAAAACCCAAATATGTGCGGGCGTACATCTTGCCCACAAAGCGATAAAGCCAAAAAGTCAGCCTGTGTCGGCGTTGGCAACGTGCGCTCTTTTCAGAAGTTGCTGCTTGCTTACTCATCGGCTTGCATACCAAAGGTGTCGGGGGAGATGGCATCGGTCGTGGTGCTCTGGATCGCGCCGGGGTAGTCGCCGTCTATCAAAAACTCTACGTTCAGTTCGGGGTTGCCATCGGTACACAGCGTCAGATAGATCAGGTCGTACCCATATGCCGACACGTCCGAGGAGGTATAGGTGGGGGTCACGGTCAGCGCGTCGCCGTTCATGGCAAAATCCACTGTAAAGCTCTTGGCATCCTTTTCGGTTGCCGAGCGATAGAGCAGCAGGTGGTGCGTGGTAGTGCCATCACCGTTATCTGCTTGATTGTGCAGCACATAATGCCCAATATCGTCACGTTCGGGACGAGAGCAGAGTTCCAACCAATCTGCCACGGCTTTGTTCTTGCAAGCAGTTGACTTGGAAATGCCGGTCATCCAACTGCTTTCGTACTGCGTGCCGGTTTGTGTATCGACTGTGCTGTATTCTTTGGTCGTATGCTGTTCTTGATTGGGCTCTTGTGCCCTGCAAGCGCAGGATAAGCAGAGCACTGCCAGTGCGGTTGCGATCAATCCTGTATATTTCATAGAGAAATCTCCTATGGTTTTTTTTCATTATATCATATACACGCGTGTCTGTCACGCATTTTTTGAAAATTTATTATTTTTTCTCTTACTTTCCCCGATGTGACCTTATCCGTCATGTACGCGGGCGTATAATAGGGGCGGAGGTGAGGGGATTTTGGACGTATATGCGGATTTGTTGTTTTTGGTTAATTTCAGCATGGATTTTTTGTGTCTGTACTTAAGCGTCAAGCTTTTGCATCTGCCGCGCGTGCGGTGGCGTATGCTGCTGGCTGCTGCACTGGGCGGAGTGTATAGCGTGGTGGCGTTGGTTATCTCAGTAGGATCGTGGCTCTCGCTTGCGCTGGATCTGGGTGTGTGCATTGGTATGTGCGCTGTTTGTGCGGCGGGTAAGGGGGTGCACATGGGCAGATTGCTGCTTTTGAGCGGCACGTATTTTGGCATCTCTGCACTCATGGGGGGCGGCATGACTGCTATCTATCACTTGCTTGGCAGGGCTGATCTGCCATTGGGTGAGGTGCAGAGTGATGGCATTTCGGCTTGGATGTTTTTGGCACTTGCTGCGGCTGCCGCGCTGGTGGCGGCATTTGGCGGGAGATTGTTTTCAAAGCAGAGCGCGGTGCGTACCTGCACCGTGCGCGTAAGATTGGAGGGCGTGACATGGGAACTGGAGGGGCTTTGTGACAGCGGAAACCTGTTGTGTGACCCAATCAGCGGCACACCCGTTATTATAGCCGACCGACAGACATGGCTTTCGGCTTTGCCCGATACGCTGCGGCGGTTGGTGGAAAGTGAGGGGAGACAGCTTGATGCGCTTGCCGATGGCAAACGCGTACGCATTGTGCCCATGCACACCGCACAGGGCAGCAGTATGGTGGTGGCACTGTTGCCCGACGAAATATTGCTTGCGGAGCAGGATGGCAAAACGCGGGCGGTGCACGCACTGATTGCACCGTCCGGGCAACCGTTGGCAAGTGATTATCGTGCTGTTGTACCCGCTACACTGTTGCAGTAAAGGAGAAAAATATGAACAAGATCAAGATGATTTTGCGGCGGATCAAGCAAAAACTATCAAAAAAGTATGGTGTTTATTACATAAACGGTCCCGAGCTACTGCCTGCACCCTATACGCCTGAGCGCGAGGCTCAAATGATTGAGGCGTTGGAAGCGGGCGACCCGGATGCGCGCGTGGCTCTCATTGAGCACAATCTGCGCCTGGTGGTGTATATTGCAAAGAAGTTTGAAAGTTCGGGCACAGGTATTGAGGATCTGATTTCGATCGGTACCATCGGGCTTTGCAAGGCGGTGGGTACGTTCCGCTCGGATAAGAATATCAAGCTTGCCACATACGCCTCCAGATGCATTGAAAACGAGATACTCATGCACCTGCGCAAGCAGTCGGGCAAGGGCGGAGAGGTGTCCCTGGACGAGCCGCTCAACGTGGATTTTGACGGCAACGAGCTGTTGCTTTCGGACATCCTCGGCAGCGAGGAAGAGGGCGTGGTGTACGAGATCGAGCAACGCGAGGAGCGCGAGGCAATACGGCGCGCGGTGGCTTCCTTGGACGAGCGCGAGCGCCTGATCATCGAGCTGCGCTATGGGCTTTCGGGCAGGGAAGAAATGACGCAAAAGGAGGTTGCCGCCTATCTGGGCATCTCGCAGTCGTATATTTCAAGGCTGGAAAAGAAGATTATAAACGAATTGCGGGAGCAAATGACGCACGCGTAAACAGTATTGATAAAACAGATGAAAAGTTTTCGCCTGCCTTTTTCAGAGCACTTATAGAAAGCAGAAAAGAGAGCGTTCTGCGGGATTTTGTTTCCGCATTGCTCTCTCTTTCAGTTTTTTCGCCGGTTTCGCATTTGTATGACGAATGCACAGGTCTTTGCCCATACCCTTATTTTTATCTCTCCGATAAGGACAACGCCCTATCGGTTATCGCCTTTTGTCTGCTGTATTTGAAAAATCAAGTAATTCAAAAAAATTTCAAAAAGACCTTGACACGGGGCATAATATATGGTATAATGTCTCCGCTTGTGAATCCGATGTCAAAGAACATCGAGAAATTTTATGCGAGGTATTGAAAAATGAAAAGCGGAATCCATCCCAATTACGTAGAGTGTGTCGTTAAGTGCGCTTGCGGCGAGACTGTCGTTACCCGTTCCACCAAGGGCAGCGAGATGAGAGTTGAAATTTGCTCCAAGTGCCACCCCTTCTTCACCGGTAAGCAGAAGTTCGTTGATGCCGGCGGTCGTGTTGACAAGTTCAAGAAGAGACTGGAAGCTGTAAGAAAGTAATTC
>JAZNBB010000027.1:0-13796 GCA_045586845.1 Eubacteriales bacterium | reverse complement strand
GGGGCGTCGAGGACGTCGCCCCCTACAACCTTTGTGTTATAAGTAATTTCAAGTCCAAGGCTGCAGGTACATATGCTTATCTCTGCATGAGCGCCTGTTTTCTCTTTTGCACCTCGACGACGGGGGCGTGGTCATTTTCATATCCCCATTCCTCGGTCATGCAGGTGATCAGGCGGTCGCAGGTCGCAATGGCTTTTTCCTTGTCGCCAAGGATCTCGTAAATGGCGCAGATTGCGTCTAAAGCATCGGTGTATCGCGGCTGCCTTGTGTCCTTTTCCCATGAAAGCTCGTAATACGTAATTGCCTTTTGATAATCGCAATTGCGCGCATGATACTGTGCAAGCTCGAACAAAAAGCCGGCATCCTCGCCGAAATACTGCTCTGTCTCTGCCATGATCGCATCGGCGCCGGGTTTGTCGTATTCAGCAAGTGCGATATGTGCGCGATATACGGGAACCATAAAAGGTCTTGACGCGGGCAAATTCGCGTATTCGTCCAAATACCGTGTTGCCTCGGCTGTGCGGTGGTCTGCGATCAGATTATCGATCAGATACATATACGGCAGCGGCGTTTTCAGGGGTTCCTTGTCGCTTGCGATGACCTCCTTGTAAAAGTCGATCACGCGCGCGTGATTTGCCACGTTCCAATCCCAGACGTCAGCGCCCTCGGACATTTGCAGCATCCACTGGCAGCATTTATGCTCGGGTGCGCGCAGCATAGCCTCGCGTGCGTATTTGCTGACGCGTCTTGCATCCGCCTCCATGCGGAAGTGATACAGGCGGGACAGGTGCTCAAGAATTTCGGTTCTGTCGGGATATTCGTCCAGCTGATGTAAGAGAAATTCCTCGTGACGTGCAAATTCCTCGGGGGAAAATTCGGTCTGCACATCAATACCCCGTTCGATACGGTGCAGCTTTTGATCGGCGGTCAGGTCGAAAAGTTCATCGATGCTTACGCCAAGCTCGCCCGCCAACAGCGGCAAAAGGGCTATGTCAGGCATAGTGACCGCGTTTTCCCACTTGGATACAGACTGTGCGCTGATGCCAAGGGCATTTGCAAGCTGCTCCTGCGTCAAGCCCGCCTTGGCTCTGAGTTGCTTGATCTTTGCTCCTATTTCCATAAAAATCTCCTTTCAATACGTTGGAAGTCCTTACATGAATATCATAGCATGAAAGGAGCAGCGAATCAACAACGCAGATTGCGCGAAAGGTCGCCTGTTGGGTGAGTAGCAAGAAGGACATGCGCCAAAGAGCCCTCTCCGCGGGAGAGGTGGGACCGCAGCGGAGCGAAATTCACCTATACATGAGGTGAATTGAGAGGAGCGATTGTGGTGGGTGAGATGCATCATTCAGACGCTCTTGCACCACGATGAAAAACCGATACCGGAAAGATAAATGACTTAGATAGTAAGTTTTTTAAAAGCAGTCTGTTTGGGCACAGGAGCGGTTGTTGAATGAATCTCATCCACCACAATCGCTTCTCTCGTTTGAGCTCGTGCCTCGCCCAACTCGCTCCGCTGTGGTCCCCCTTCTCCAGCGGAGAAGGCTTTTTACGCACGCCATTGGTTTATGATCGTTTGACCATCTCTATTTCAAGCAGATCATTCCTGAGTTGCTTTTTGTTGCTGTTATCAGTTATTTTTACGATTTCCATATCTTAGTTCACAGTTCAATCCAAAATCTTTTCAAATCCTTATTCTCATTCGGTTCATGTACCGTTGATTCATAAACGCCGCCATTGGCGAGGATAGTTTTTTCGCTTCCTATGTTACCATCCAGGCAAGTGATCAATACTTTATCAAGTCCGATCTCGCAGCAGTATGGAAGTGCCATTCTCAGCATTTGCTTGGCGTACCCCTTGCGTCGTTCGCTCGGTCTTACGGAGTATCCGATATGACCTGCGTATTTTTCAAGATAGTCATTGAATCGGTGTCTGACTTGAATCATTCCAACCAATTGATTGTCGCTTTTGCGTATGAAAAGAAATTGCGTTGCCGGAACTAAGCGGGCAGAAACCTCTTTGGTGGATTCGTAATCCTTACACAGTTTCACGTATTCGTGAGGATCCTCAATTCTGCGAAGTGGACCGCAACCGTCCATCGAATCGCCTGCATCAAGGAACGCTTGTCTGTATTGGGCAATTTGACTTACGTATTCGCTCGTCGGTCGTATCAAAATAAATTCTTCCGTCATATGTTCACCTTTATGATTTCAAGTGCTTTAACAATTCTCTTCTCCCTCAAATTCGGGTGTATACCGCGACGTCGCCGATTCCCTTTGCTGCATATATCCTACAAAACCCAGCTTTTGGGCGTGTGCCATGACAGAGTTATACTCAAAGGTGGTCACACGGCGGTGCAGATTGGAAAAAGGGGTATTGGTAGCAAATTCGGGGGTATACTGACTCATCAGGCTCAAGCGGATATCCTGCACGGGCACGATCCGGGCAAGCCTGTCAAGCACGGCGATAGAATCCTTGCGACAACCCGGCAGAAGCAAATGGCGTACCAATACGCCACGGGTCATGATGTCCTGATCATCAAATTGCGCCTTGCCGGTTATTTCGAACATTTTGGCTATAGCGCACGCAGCGACCCGGGGATAATCGGGTGCATCGGCGTAATCTTGTGCGAGCTGTTCCGACCCGAATTTGAAATCGGGCATCCATACGTCAATATACGGTGCGAGCTTTTCAAGCGTTTCGATCTTTTCATAGCCGCTTGTATTATTTACCACAGGGATATGCAGTTGCGGCTTGACACGCGCAAGCAAAGGCACAAGCTTCTCGGCAAAATGTGTCGGGGTGACTAAATTGATATTATGCGCGCCCACTTCCTGCAAAGAAAGCATAACGCAGGTCAACTCGTCCTCGTTGACCTCGATTCCCTGCCCACGGTGACTGACGCGATAATTCTGACAAAACACACAACCGAGATTACACCCCGAAAAGAATATCGTACCCGATCCGCACGTACCGCTGATACAGGGCTCTTCCCACATATGCAATGCGGCACGAGCAATGCGTAATGCACTCGGCTGTCCGCAATATCCACGATGAACATCTCGATCTGCGCCACATTCGCGCGGACATGAAACACACCGATCCATACACCGCCCTCCTTTTGTTTGTTTCCTCCATTATACGAAAAAATTTCTCTGATGTCAAGCAAACAATTTCACAAAAATAGTTTACAAAGATACTATTTTGTGTTATAATGCTAACATCCAAAAATGAAAGGAAGTGTATCCATTGGCATTCCCTCGCCTTATCCTTCTCTCTGCAGACGGAATTACTGAGCAAGTGACCGAAACCGTAACCGAAGCTTTAACCGATACGGTTGCCGAAGCAGGTGCTGCCGGTTATCTTGACGCTATTTGGGCTTGGCTCTCCCCCGAACATCTTATCCCACTTTTTATTAACATCGCGGGCAAGATCTTGGCTTGCCTTCTTATATTGGTGATCGGCAATCTGCTGATCAGACTTTTACTCAACTTCTTCCCCAACGGTAAGAAGTTTAACAAAATGGACCGCACCGTACGCGTCTTCTTGTTCCATCTGATCAAGATTGCACTCAACATCCTGCTGGTGGTTTCGATCGTCGCTATCATCGGTGTGCCCATGGCATCCGTCATCGCAGTCATCGCCAGTGCAGGCGCTGCTGTCGCATTGGCTTTGCAGGGCTCACTTTCCAACCTCGCCGGAGGTTTCATGCTTCTTTTGTTCCGTCCTTTCCGCATTGACGACTTTATCGAAACGCAAGGTATCAGCGGTACTGTCATTGACGTAGGCTTCTTCTACACTACCGTTCGTACGGGCGACAACAAACACATTATGCTCCCCAACGGCAGCCTGACCAATTCCACCGTGATCAACTACTCACGTGAGGAGAACCGCCGGGTGGACATCGATTTCAGCATTGCCTACGAATCGGATTGCGAAAAAGCCATCAAGATCGTCAACGACATCATTGAAGCACACGAGCTTGTGCTCAAGGATCCCGAGCATTTTGTACGCATGACCGAAATGGCAAACAGTGCCGTCAAGATCACCGCACGTGCATGGTGCAAAAACGGAGACTATTGGACTGTAAAATTTGACATTTGCGACAAAGTGAAAGCAGCGTTCTCCCAAAACGGTATAGTGATTCCCTATCCGCAAATGGACGTTCACATCAAAGAAAACAAGTAACACACGGACTGCGGCAGTTTCTTTGGAACTGCCGCTTTTAAGGAGAAACAAATGCAGATTGCACAAAGAATTATCATCACACCAAATCCTGTTGCCGATCTTTACAAAGTCTTTAATGAATACGGCTACCGACTTGCCACGGCAGAATCCTGCACAGGTGGACTTGTAGGCGGACTTCTGACCTCGCAACCGGGCATCTCCTCGGTATACGTTGGAGGTTTTGTGACTTACACGAATCAAATGAAAATCGATATGCTCGGCGTTGATCCCGTAACCATTGCCGAGAATACCGAAGTATCCGCACGTGTAGCCGAGCAAATGGCACAGGGGGCGCGAGAGCGCACGGGCGCGAATATTGCCATCTCTCTGACAGGCGTGGCAGGTCCGGGCGGCGGCAGCGAGGAAACGCCCGTGGGAACGGTGTACATCGGTATCAGCTCACAGGACTGCACGTATGCTGTGCGGTATTGTATGCCCGGCTACCTGCCCCGACATGAGATCCGCAGTCGTGCAACACTGCTTGCCATCACGCTTGCGACGCGGGAGGCGAAAAATTATCATACAATCCATCATAAATTCGGACAAAGCTCTTGATTTTTTTCATTTCTTGTTGTAGAATATAGAATTGAGATTATTTTTGGTCCCATGAAGGGATGGAAAGGCAAATTACATGGCAAAGTTCAAAAAAATCGGCGTCCTGACTTCGGGCGGTGACGCTCCCGGTATGAATGCGGCTGTCAGAGCCGTAACAAGGAAAGCACTTGCTGAGGGCATTGAGGTCGTTGGTATCAACGGCGGTTACGCAGGTCTCTTAAACGGCGATCTGAGAGTACTGGAATCCCACAGCGTTTCCAATATCGTCACGCACGGCGGTACCATCCTGTACTCCTCCCGCTGCCCCGAGTTCAAGACTCCCGAGGGCATGGCAAAGGCTCTGCAGACCTGCCGCGAGAATAACATTGACGCAATTGTTGCAATCGGCGGTGACGGCACCTTCCGCGGTGCGACCGATCTGACCAACCACGGAATTCCCTCTATCGGCATTCCCGCCACCATTGACAACGACATTACCGCCACCGATTTGACCATCGGTTACGATACTGCGGTCAATACCCTGCTCTCCATGATCGACTATCTGCGTGACACCTGCGAGTCACACGCAAGATGCAATGTGGTCGAGGTCATGGGAAGAGATTGCGGTCTGGTTGCACTGTATGCAGGCATTTGTACGGGTGCTGTGGCAATCGCCATCCCTGAGGTTGCATTTGATGAGGAAGCCGCTATTCGTAAGATAGCCAGAGTGCGTCAAAACGGCAAGCGCGGTATCATCGTAGTGGTTTCCGAGGGTATGCCCCAAAAGGAAGGCCACAAGTACAGTGAATACTTTGCCGAAAAGGTAGAGGCGCAAACCGGTATTGAGACCAAATTCGCCCGTGTTGGACACATTATTCGTGGCGGCGGTCCTACTCTGCGCGACAGAATGACCGCATCGCAGATGGGTGTTGAGGCAGTCAATCTGTTACTTCAGGGCAAAAGCAATCGCGTTATGTGCGTATTAGACAACCGCATCACCTCCGAGGACATCAACTACGCGTTGGTGCTTGACCGTATGTACAAGGGGAAACTCAAGGACGGTGACCTTGATAAGTTTGGTGTTGAGGACATTGCACAGATGAAAGCGCGCTGTGCATACCGCCAGGCTAAGGTTGAAAAGCTGTATAATATGTCTTACGAGATTTGTAACTGATCCAAATCATATCAAAAAAAGCAATTGCTTGCAGCTGCAAGCAAGTGCTTTTTTCATTTTTTCTCTTGGTCCTTATCCTCGGGTGCGACGTGCAATTTTTTCAGAACCAATTTGACTACGTAGAAAGCCAGCACCAGTATTGCGGCAGCGATCACGATGATCAGGCACACGGTTTGCAACACGTCCATGGTCAGCATGACCTTTGCAGCTCTGCCTGCCGGCTCTTCGGCAAATACAAGCATAGTACACGCCGTGGTCGCCCATACTGCACATATTGCTGTCCAAACTATCAAAAAGATCTTTTTCAATGTGATCACCCCCGTTGTAAAATGCTCTGTATCTATATAGACGACAAAAAACTCAAAAAGTTTCACGTTTTATAAAACTTATTCGATGATTCTGCAATTATTTGTGACTTGCAATAAAGTCACGGTAGAAATGTGCGCTCTTTTTCCATGCGGTACTCCCCGCGCGGTCGCAAGACATGATACCGAATTTAGAGTTATAGCCCGCGCGACAGAGCGGATGCGGTCGTCATGGATCGTGCCATCCGCACGCACCCATGTGCTCTCTCCCTCCCTGCGAGAAACCTGCCTGTACCTTTTGATTATGTGTCACTGGAACGCGATTATATACGTTCAGACCAAAATAATCTGTTTTTAGGCTCAACAATTCATAATCACCGGGGGTACAACGTAACACAAGGTGCGATACCCTTCTCCGGTAACGACTTAAATATGCGTCTGTAATAGTCTATGCCAACTTGGTTTATCTGTCCCCACGCCATTTGGCATAACACGCGACCAAGAGATCGAAAATCTATAGGAATTGACGCATATACCGGGCGTTCTGCCGTCGGCATCAGCCCTGCCCTCGATCTGCCCTGCACCGGTTGCGGTTCCCCCATAAAAAGTTCTTCGGAAATGGCATATGCCGCCTCCTTATACCTCAAATAAGTTCCAAGGGAACACATTGGAAGGTTGGCTTTTTACCTCGATCATCTTACCGGTTGCAGGATGCGTGACACAAAGATGGGTTGCCCACAGTGCAGTGGTACAGCCCTTTTCCCGACTGCCGTATTTCCCGTCGCCCAGCAACGGATGTCCTGCATGCGAGAATTGTGCACGGATCTGATGCGTGCGTCCCGTTTCCAGCGTGACCTTGACCAAACTGCAGTCTTCGCGCTGTGCCATGATGCTATAACGCAGGCTTGCAAGCTTGACACCTTTACGCTGCGTATCCACCACGAACGCTTTGTTTTTGGTCTTGTCGTGGTACAAATAATTATCCATACGCCCCTCAGCAGGAGAAGGAGTGCCCTGTACCACAGCACAGTATTGCTTAAAAACCTGTTTGCCCACGACCATGCCGCCAAGCCTTGCTGCACTGTTGCGATCCTTGGCAAACAGTATGGCACCGCCCGTAGCAGTATCCAATCGGTGTACCGGATAGACCTCGGGGACATAGCCGCAAGCAGCGCGCCATGCCGAGATACATGACAGCAGATCAGAACCATCCGTATGCGCGGGGTCAGGCTGACTGGGCTGACCGACAGGCTTTTCGCAAATCAGTATATTCCTGTCCTCGTACAAAACGATGGGGGCTTTTTGCAAGATGGGACGCAGGTCGCACTCAAAGGCAATACGCGATGCGCCACTTTCGAGATAAATGATGCCGCACGCGCAAAATCCTTGCTTTTCAAGGAATTTTCGCATACGCAGATTGCCTTCGTGCGTGTCTATTCTGACAGACGAAATACCTGCGCGCAGCGTACGTGACACCACATATCTTATAGCTTCTGCCGCACCGCCCTTTCCTCGCAACACGTCTGACATGGCAACACGGTGCACGGTAGTATAGCTTCCGTCCGTCTGCCACGCACCATCATAAATGCGCGCGTAGGTAGGTTCGGGATCTGCGATCATGGCAAAATATCCCTGTATCAAGCCACTCACACAAAGTACGTAACCAACCCCTGCCTGTATGTCCGCCTCAATGTGCGCCTGAGTCGGATAGCCGTCCTGCCATTGATCGATCCCAAGCTCAGCTATAGCTGCGCGCGCCTGGTCAAATACAGGCATGATAGCCGGCACATCGTCTTGCGTGGCAAGTCTGATTTTGATTTTGTCTTTTGACATATTCATCTCCATGCCGCCGGGCGGCGGCTCAAATAGCTTTGGAAACTTCACCGTGGAGCTTTGCTCCAAAAAAGTGTCGGGATCCTTTTTAGGTGAAGTTTAGGCGTGAATAACAGAGTAAAAAAGAAATACAATGTAAACTTTCACGCTATCCTCCCGCACAGCGTGAACAAGGTTCGCACGCACCATGATTTGCCGCTTGTGCGACTGTGCCCGCATACACCTCTTTTGCGTTTTTCATAGAACTGCAGTCCGAGTCCTTATGGTATTTGGTGCCGCTGGGCGTCCAGTACACCGTTCCCTTTACACTTACATTTGGCTCACCCTCTTGCTCGAGTCGTTCCTCATACAGCGAGGCTTGCTCTTCGGGACTTATGATCTCCCCGCTTGATGCTTCCACTTTGCCTTGCGCACTACAGCTCACAAGGGTAACCAGTACCGGTACAATCAAACAAATCCTTCTCATACCGTACTCTCCGCCAATAGCCTTTCATGCACCGAAAGCTTGTGCAGCGCGTGCTCATACGCACCTTTGTAATCGTCCAAAGCCTTACAGCAAAGCTCCATATCCTGCAGCACACTGTAAAGCAGTACGGGCACGGGAGCTTGATCATCAGAAAGGATGAGCTGCAGTACCTCATATGCTGTTGCGTATTCCCCTTTCTTTTGCAGCACGGTCGCTTGCATATGCAGTACCAGCTGACGCTCACGGACGGAGTCTGGGTCAAAGCTGTGCAGCGGTTGCAACTGCTCCTGCTGCTCCATAATCAAAGCATAACGACAGAAGGTGTCCTGCCATGCCGCAAAATCGCGCTCTCCCGGCAATAGATCTGTTGCCTCATATGAGGACAAGGACGGAGAAATACCGCGCATATAACGAAAATATACGATTGCGGGGGCGGTGATGTGTCCGGTGTGATAAGCAGTTTTGTCCGCATCGCGCAAAGCAGTATCAAACCAATAGCAAGCGTTATGCAAGTTGCCTGTGAAAAATTCCTCTTTAGCAATTCCCAGCGCGCACTCTGCCATGAGCAGAGAGATTTCATCATCCGACTCGGACAGTACAGACAGACAAAGCTCGCGGCAGATACGATAGTCACCCATTTGATACGCCCTGCGGATGTTAGGCATATAGCGGATCTTTTGATAGAGAAATTCGTTCTCCTCCTCTGCCAGCAAAAAGCCTGCAGGCACGTTTAAGCGGTTAGCAAGATATATGACAGTGGGCAAAGATGGCAGGGCTGCGCCGTGCTCAATACGCGAGAGCATATTGCGCGTGATAAAATCGCCCGCAAGTTCCTGTTGGGTGATCATTTTTGACATCCGAAGATTTTTTATCTTCTCACCGATGTTCATAGTTAGCCTCCCGAAAGGTAAATTCTATTTACTTTTTCATTTTATCATATCATGTGCATTAATGCAAGATTTTTTTGCAAAAAGGCGCACAGTTTTTTCATTTTTATGGTATAATGGATACGAAATGAGAGGGGTGAACCGTATGAGCATTTTGGTACTAAAGATCATTGCAGCCGCGACCATGCTGATTGACCATATCGGTGCGTTCCAACCGTTTGAGGGTTGGAAATTCATGCGCATGGTCGGTCGCATTTCCTTTCCCCTGTATGCCTTTATGCTTGCGCAGGGCTTTATTCATACGCGTTCAAGGTGGAAATACCTTGTGCGTATGCTGGTGCTTGCCATTGCGACACAGCCAATCTACACCTATTGCTTTTACGGCGATGCATGGAAATGGGATAGCTTGAACATTTTGTTTACCCTTTCGGTCGGTCTTGTCTGTATGTGGCTGCTGCAGATCGGCAGAGAGATGGCGCAAAAGCGAAAAAGGGCTTGGTGGCTTATCTGCCTTGCCCTGTGCGCGGCGGTCTGTGGTATCATTTGGACGGCAGATCTTGCAGGTGTGGATTACGGTTGGATGGGAGTATTGCTGACAGTATTGCTATACCTGACTGCTGACTTTAAATGGGCGTGGTGCCCTATCATGCTGCTGTTCGCATTTCGCCAACAGCTCACGACGGGTGCGTGGGACGAGCCCGTATATCAGCGTGGTATTTTCGCAGCAGTCGCCTTTTTGCCCATGGTATTTTACAACGGCAAACCGGGACCAAAGCCCAAAAGCAAGTGGGGTGCTGCCCTGCTCAAATACGGGTTTTATCTGTTTTATCCTCTGCACCTTGCGGTGCTGGCGCTTGTGTTCAGGTAAAATAACGAATTTTTTGAGCCTGACTCGAATTTGAAGTGAGTGAAACATTGAGATATTTTCCTCCGTTCTTTTTGACACCGCTGGCGCAAAAAGAACCAAAAACGCCGAAATCATTTCGCCTTTGCGGAGGCGACAAGGGCGCTGCCCTTGACCTGCAAACTTTTGAAAAAGTTTGATCAAAACTTTTCATCCGTGGCAACCGTATGGTGGCGGTTGCACAAGAATTAAAAACAACCCCGCGACGTGTCGCGGGGTTGTTTTCATGTATTAAAGACCTCTCTTCACGTAAGTGGTGTGAAGCAGCTCGTGAGCCTTGTGGCTGTTGGGCTCGCCAAGGTAGGTGTCGTACAGCTCCTTGATCGCGGGGTTCTCGTGAGACAGACGCAGAGGCATGGAAGCGTCCAGGTTGTACAGAACGCTTGCACGCAAAGCCTTTACGTCAACCCAGTTGCGAACCTTTGCTTCTACGTGAGGCTGACCGCCGCCGTTTACGCAGCCGCCGGGGCAACCCATGATCTCAATGAAATCATACTTCTTTTCACCGCTCTTGACAGCATCAAGCAGAGCGGCTGCATTCTTGGTGCCGGATGCAACTGCAACGTTGAGCGTGATATCGCCAATGGTGTAGCTTGCTTCCTTCCAGCCCTCGGTACCGCGAACCTCGTGGAACTCCAGCTTTTCGGGGTTCTTACCGGTCAGTGCGAATACAGCAGTTCTGAGTGCTGCTTCCATAACGCCGCCGGTTGCGCCGAAGATAACGCCTGCACCGGTGGAGATACCCAGAGGTGTATCAAACTGCTCCTCGGGAAGCTCGTTGAAGTTGATGCCTGCGCGGCGGATCATACGAGCCAGCTCACGAGTGGTCAGAGAGTAATCAACGTCAGGTACGCCTGCTGCGTTCTCATCGTCTCTGCCGATCTCGAACTTCTTTGCAGTACAAGGCATGATGGATACCATAACGATGTCCTTGGGATCCCAGCCCATCTTTTCTGCATAGTAGGTCTTGGTGATCGCACCCAGCATTTGGTGAGGCGACTTGCAGGTGGACAGGTTCTCGGTGAACTCGGGATAATAGTGCTCGCAGTACTTGACCCAGCCGGGCGAGCAGGAGGTGATCATGGGCAGCACACCGCCGTTCTTGAATCTGCCAAGGAACTCAGTTGCCTCTTCCATGATAGTCAGGTCTGCTGCAAAGTCGGTATCAAATACATTGGTAAAGCCCAGACGGCGCAGAGCTGCAACCATCTTGCCTTCACCGTTAGTGCCGATGGGATTGCCAAATTCTTCAGCAATAGCAGCACGGACTGCGGGAGCAGTCTGCACCACTACATGCTTGGAGGCATCTGCCAGCACCTCGAATACCTCATCGGTATTGTCCTTCTCATACAGAGCGCCTACGGGGCATGCATTGATGCACTGACCGCAGTTGACGCAAGAGGTAGATGCCAAAGGAATATCAAAGGTGCAGCCAATGTGGGTATCAAAGCCGCGGTCGTTTGCACCGATGACGCCAATGCCCTGTACCTTTTCGCACATTGCAGAGCAACGGCGGCACAGAATGCACTTGCTGTTATCACGAATGATAGCGCAGGAGGAGTCGTCAATGCGACTCTCGGTCTTCACACCTGCATAGTAGTCCTCTTCCACGCCGTACTCCTGACACAGCTTCTGCAGCTCGCAGTTGGTAGAACGCACGCAGGACAGGCACTTCTTATTGTGGTTGGACAAGAGCAGCTGCAAATTCATCTTTCTTGCCTTGATGATTGCGGGAGAGTTGGTCACGATCTCGGTTCCCTCTCTCTCGATGGGGTATACACAAGCGGTTACAAGACCGCGCGCGCCCTTGACTTCGACCAGGCACAAACGGCAAGCGCCGATCTCATTGATGTCCTTGAGGTAGCAAAGGGTGGGAATATCGATGCCTGCCAGCTTGGCAGCTTCGAGAACGGTGGTACCGTAGGGTACGGTATAAGGCTGACCGTTGATCTTAATATTAAGCATTTTGGTTTCCATATCCACAATTCTCCTTTCTTAGTCTTTATAAATTGCGCCGAACTTACAGCCGGATACGCAAGCGCCGCACTTGACACACTTGGAGGCGTCGATGGTCAGCGAAGGCAGCTTGTGGCCGGGAGCTACGTAGTCGGTCTTGGTGATCGCGTCTGCGGGGCAGTTCTTCAGGCACTTTCCGCAGCCAATGCACTTTTCCTTATCAATGACGTAAGACATCAGGCTCTTGCAGACACCTGCAGGGCACTTCTTGTCCACGATATGTGTAATGTATTCATCGCGGAAGAATTTCAGGGTTGCAATAACAGGGTTGGGAGCAGTCTGACCAAGACCGCACAGAGATGCGGATTTGATATACTGGCACAGCTCTTCCATTCTGTCAAGGTCTTCCAGCTCACCGTTACCGGAAATGATCTTATCAAGAATCTCAAGCAGTCTGCGAGTACCGACACGGCAAGGAGTGCACTTACCGCAAGACTCGTCAACCGTGAACTCCAGGAAGAACTTTGCAATGTCAACCATACAGTTATCTTCATCCATGACGATCAGACCGCCGGAGCCCATCATACAGCCGATCGCGGTCAGGTTGTCGTAGTCGATGGGGGTGTCGATCAGCTCTGCAGGAATACATCCGCCGGAAGGACCGCCGGTCTGAGCAGCCTTAAACTTTTTGCCATTCGGGATACCGCCGCCGATCTCCTCGATAACCTCGCGCAGAGTGGTACCCATGGGAACCTCAACAAGACCCGTGTTGGTGATCTTGCCGCCCAGTGCGAATACCTTGGTGCCCTTGGACTTCTCGGTGCCCATGGAAGCAAACCAATCCGCACCGTTGAGAATGATCTGAGGAATGTTTGCGTAGGTCTCTACGTTGTTCAGAACCGTAGGCTGGTCGAACAGGCCCTTGACTGCCGGGAACGGAGGACGGGGTCTGGGCTCGCCGCGGTTACCCTCAATAGAGGTCATGAGCGCGGTCTCCTCACCGCAGACGAATGCACCTGCGCCAAGACGGATCTTCATATCAAAGTTAAAGCCGGTGCCAAAGATGTTCTCGCCAAGCAGACCGTATTCCTTAGCCTGGTCGATGGCGATTTGCAGACGGTTGACTGCGATGGGGTACTCTGCACGAACATATACGTAACCCTCGTCAGCACCGATTGCATAAGCAGCAATTGCCATTGCCTCGATGACTGCGTGGGGGTCGCCTTCCAGAATGGAACGGTCCATGAACGCGCCGGGGTCGCCCTCGTCCGCATTACAAGCAACGTACTTCTTGACGTTGCCGCGGTTGCCCGAAGCGAACTTCCACTTCAGACCGGTGGGGAATCCGCCGCCGCCTCTGCCGCGCAAACCGGAATCCAGAATGGTCTGAATAACCTCATCGGGGGTCATCTCGCGCAGGACCTTCTCCAATGCGAAATAACCGTCCATAGCGATGTACTCGTCAATATTCTCAGGGTTGATCACGCCGCAGTTACGCAGTGCAACCCTC
>JAZNBB010000026.1:0-25342 GCA_045586845.1 Eubacteriales bacterium | reverse complement strand
CCCACGTCCGCCGTATCGGTCATTTCAAGGAAGGTATCCTCCAACGATTTCTTTTGCTTTGTCAATCCGTATACGCGCACGCCCTCGCGGCACAGCATTGCCACAAGGTCGGGCACGTTATCATATGACGCGTCAAAGGTCAAGGCGCCGTCGTATTTGGCGCCCGTGCAAAGCACACCCGCGGCAAGCAGCTCTACCGCGCGCGCACCGTCCGGCGTTTCCAGCGTATAGTGCGAAACGCTGTCCTCTTCTATCATGCCCTCGGCATCCAAGGAGCGGAAGCCCACGGTCACACCGCGGTCAATAATGCCCACGCGGTCACACATCAGCTGCAGCTCGGACAGCATATGGCTGGATACAAACACCGCCACGCCTTCCTCGCGCGAAAGGGTCTTGAGCACGTCACGCAGCTCCTTGATGCCCGCAGGGTCAAGTCCGTTTGTCGGTTCATCCAGGATCAGCAGCTTGGGGTGATGCAGCACCGCCTGCGCAATGCCCAGACGCTGACGCATACCCAAAGAATATTTGGCGATCTTATCGTCAATACGACTCTCCATACGTACCAGCTTGACAACCTCATCGATCCTCTCCCGGGGCAGTTCGGGGTACATACGCCAGTACTGCTCGAGATTCTCTCTGCCCGTCAGATACTTGTACATCTCGGGATTTTCAATGATACCGCCCACGCAACGCATGGCTTGTTCAAATTCTTTTACGTTGTCATATCCGCAGATACTGATCTCTCCGCTTTCCATGCGTAAAAGTCCTAAGATCAGCTTGATTGTAGTTGTTTTACCCGAACCATTCGGACCTAAAAACCCAAAGATCTCCCCTGCCTCAACATCCAGCGTAATGTCGGACAGGATTTTACGCCTGCCTAAGTGCTTTGATACCTGCTTGATCGAAAGAACGGTTTGCTTTTGTTCCATAATGATCTCCTTTCCGAAGATTTTGACCTGTTTATTAAAGGTAGGTGACCGTCTGCTCCAGCGGCTTGCGGTCGGTGTGTCTTGCTGAGGGCGTGCCGTCCGGTGCCGGATAGCCGAACGCAAGCAACAGATGCGGCTTGACATGATCGGGAAGCTCAAACAGCTCACTTGCCATGTCGTGGTCAAAGGCGCAGATCCAGGTGGAGTCCACACCCAGCGACTTTGCTGCCAGCATCATGTGCGTCGCAACAATGGAGGCATCCATCTCTGCCATGGAATGATGCGTTACGGGGCGGTTGCACGCGATCTGCTCGTCACCGCACACCAAGAACACCAAAGGTGCTCCGTAGCAGGCGTGCAGCGCTTGCTGCTTTGCTTTTGCCTCGGAACTTTGCAAAACGAATATCTTTTGCGATTGGTTATTCTTCGCGGTGGGAGCAAGCTGCCCTGCGCGCAATATCTCGGCAACTGCCTTGGCGGGTACGGGATCCGGCAAATACGAGCGCACCGAATAGCGCTCGGCACAAAGCGTCAAAAAATCCATAGGTAGCCTCCTTGTGTGTTATTTCATTGTACCCAGTATAGCACATTTTCCCTGCTCCGTCAAGAATTTTCTGTCTACCGGTGGTAGAATGTGCGTCTACCGACGAGAACACATCCATAAATGTTTGTCACAATACATGATGCTCTCCATTTGCAGGGGAAGATAGTATCATGCAACCCATCTCTCGCAGAAATAATTTTTCCCGCATCTGTATAAAACTGCATACCTTGGCGGAAAATATAAGCGTACCTACCAAGGGAAACAACAGATTTAAAACAGACACAAAGGAGAAGCATTTATGTGGGAAAATTTTAAGGAATCCGAATTCGGGAAAAGAGTGATCAAGGTCTTTTCCAACAAGGGCGTGATCATCACGACCGTATTGGTGGTCTTGGTATTGACGATAGCCATTACCGCAACCGTTGCCACCAACCGTGCTAACAAGCAGAACGCCGAGCAAAACGGAACGCTGCCGGGTGACACCACGCAAGGCACACAGCAAGCCCCCGACACCGATGCGGGCGGCAGCGGTGAAGACACCGTGCCCGTTTACAATGAAGGCAACGGCACCGAAGACGTGCTGGAGCAGGTAGACGGCTATTCCCTGCCCGTTATGGGTACGCTGGGCGCAAAGCACGACGCATCCGTACAGGTTTGGTCGCCTACCATGGAGGAATACCGCATTCACCTTGGCATTGACATCACCACAGAAGACGCAGCCCCCGTATACGCAGCCGCAGCAGGCACTGTGGCACAGATCTGGGATGACCCCATGATGGGCACCTGCGTTGCCATCTCTCACGAGGGTGATGTTGTCACCATCTACAAGAACCTTGCAGCAAACCTTGCCGACGGCATTACTGCGGGCAAGCAAGTCAAGGGCGGCCAGCAGATCGGTACGGTCGGCGGCACCGCAACCTTGGAAATGGCAGAAGCTCCCCACCTGCACTTTGAAATGACCGAGGGAGGCCTTTCTGTTGACCCTCTGGAATATTTCTCGGACAAGGACATCAAGACGCTCAACACCTACGAGGACGCAACCGACGCAAAGTAACTCTATAACGCAAAGCGCACACGCGACAGCGTGTGCGCTTTAGCGTCATATATAAAGACGGTTTTTGGGCGAATTGGTTTCATTGTTTTGGAATTTTTACACCGCAGGGGGGAATTTACTAATCGTCCGCGCAGCTCACATACCTGCAATAACGGTTGCCAATTCATGCGGCTTTTCTACCAGCACCTTGGCGCCGGCTGCAATCAGCACATCCGCGCCGCGGTAGCCCCACGTAACACCCACGGGCAGGCAGCCTGCGTTGATAGCGGTCTGCATATCCACGTCGCTATCCCCCACAAATGCACACTCGGCAGGATCAACGCCTAAAGCTTTACAAACGCTCCACACCGCGGTGGGATCGGGCTTGACCGGCACACCCTCAACCTGCCCCTGCGCGACCTTGACCGTACCCGCGGGCAGCAGCTGCGCGGCAAGCCCCTTAACCATTCGGTCCTGCTTATTGGAAAGGATGGCAAGCACATACCTCTCTTTGAGATCGCACATCGCCTCGACCATGCCGTCGTAGCAAAGATTCGTATGTGTATAAGTCTTCTCATACATACCGTGATACACCTGCAATGCCTTGTCCACACGTGCGGGATCTGTACTGACACTTTCGGGCAACGCCTGACGGATCAGCTCGCGTGCACCGTGGTTGATAAAGCGGCGGATATCCGCATCTGTATGCGTCGGGTACCCAAACTGCTCCATAGTGAGATTGACACCCTCGCGGATGGCGGATATGGTGTCCGCAACTGTTCCGTCCAGATCAAAAATGATGGCTTTTATCATGATCAACAGCCTCCGTTTCATTCTTGCATCATTATATCATACAACCTCTCTTTTGTCAATTTTGCACAAGCGATTTCTTGCAGATTTTGTAAAAATCATGATTTCACATCTGTTTTTTGTGCAAATTATATGGTATAATAAATATAATAGCGAATTATGCCAAAATTTGATTATAGGGGATAAATATGATCAGAAACGATTTGAGAAACATTGCGATCATCGCACACGTTGACCACGGCAAGACCACACTGGTTGACGGACTTTTGCAGCAGGGCGGTATTTACCGCGACAATCAGGAAACCGTAACCCGCGTTATGGACTCGGGTGCTCTTGAAAAGGAACGCGGCATTACCATTCTTGCAAAGAACACCGCAGTACATTACAAGGACACCAAGATCAACATCATCGACACCCCCGGACACGCCGACTTTGGCGGTGAGGTGGAGCGTGTGCTCAAAATGGTCAGCGGCGTTATCCTGTTGGTGGACGCTGCCGAGGGTCCCATGCCCCAGACCAGATTCGTTTTGCAGCGCGCTCTGGAGCTTAACCACCGCGTCATCGTTTGCATCAACAAGATCGACAAGCCCGACGCACGCCTTGGCGAAGTCGAGGATGAGATCCTTGAACTTCTGATCGACCTGAACGCCAGCGACGAACAGCTGGACTCCCCCATGCTGTACTGCTCGGGCAGAGAGGGCAAGGCATCCTTCGACCCCGATAACCTGGGCGACGACCTCACCCCCTTGTTTGAGACTATCGTAGATTACATTCCCGCCCCCGAGGGCGACGAGGACGGCGAGCTGCAGCTGTTGGTCTCTTCCATCGACTATAATGACTTCGTGGGCAGAATCGGTATCGGTCGCATTGAGCGCGGAAGCCTGAAGGTCAACCAGGACGCGCTGATCTGCAACTACTACTCCGATGCAGCTCCCAAGAAGATCCGCATCGTGACCGTCATGCAGATCGACGGTCTGAACCGCGTGCCCGTAGAGTCCGCCAAGGTTGGCGACATCGTTTGCTTCTCCGGCGCGGGCGAGATCTCGATCGGTGATACCATCACCTCCACAACCTGCCCCGAGCCGCTGGAGTTTGTCAAGGTGAGCGAGCCTACCATGGAGATGACCTTCGCGGTCAACAACTCCCCTTTAGCAGGCAAGGAAGGAAAGTTCGTCACCTCCCGTCAGATCCGCGACAGACTGTACCGCGAACTGCTCAAGGACGTTTCGCTGCGTGTGTCCGACGGTGACACCACAGACGAGTTCCGCGTTGCGGGCAGAGGTGAAATGCACCTCTCGATCCTCTTGGAAACCATGCGCCGTGAGGGCTTTGAGCTGGCTTGCTCCAACCCCCGCGTACTGATCCGTGAGATTGACGGCGAAAAGTGCGAGCCCATGGAGCGCGTCACGCTGGACGTGCCCAACGAATACGTGGGTGCCGTTGTGGAAAAGCTGGGTCAGCGCAAGGGTGACCTGCTCGAAATGAATCCCCTTGGCTCCGGCAACCGCATGAGAATTGAATACCTCATTCCCTCCCGCTGCCTGTTCGGCTACCGCTCCGAATTTTTGACCGCAACCCACGGTGAGGGCACCATCAACACCATTTTTGCAGGATATGAGCCCTACCGCGGTGAGATCACCATGAAGTTCACGGGCTCTCTGATCGCATCCGAGGCAGGCGAGACCACCCGCTACGGTCTGTATCAGACGCAGGAGCGCGGCAGACTGTTCGTAGGTCCTCAGACCGCCGTATACGAGGGCATGATCGTGGGAGAGAACCCCAAGAACGACGACATTGCCGTCAACCCCTGTAAGGAAAAGCACCTGACCGCCATTCGTTCCGCCGGCGCGGACGAAAAGTTGCTGCTCACGCCCCCCATCATCATGACCTTGGAGGAAGCGATCGAATATATCACCGACGATGACCTGATCGAGATCACCCCCAAGTCCATCCGTCTGCGCAAGAAGATTCTCAACACCGAGCTGCGTATGAAGGAAATGATGCGCAAGCGCCGCGCGATGGAGCAGGGTAAGTAATTACGCATAAGTAAAAAAGCCGAGGCAATGCCTCGGCTTTTTTGGCGCTTGCATCCCATCTGCAATGTCCATATCAGTCAATATGGACATGTCATGCTGCCCTATTGACTTGACAACACACGCCCGCCATGTTACAATAAATGTAGATACGAAACGTAAAAAGGGGGACCCAAATGAAAAGAGCGCAACGATTGCTATGCATATGCCTGCTGCTTGTGTTGGCCTCCTGCAATCAAGCACTTCCCTTGCCCGAGGATTTGACAGGTGAGCAGGCCGCCACGGGTGACCCAAGCAACCCCAACTCCTACGAAAATCCGATAGAAAACACGCAATTCGAGCCCGCTGCTCTGTATCAATACTTCTTGTTAAACGGCGTTCTGGCTCGCTTCAACGTGACCACGGGTGAGGTAACGTACCTGTGTGACGATCCCCTGTGCTCGCACGATGAAAAATCCGATTGCTTATTTGCAGACGTGGGATTTCAGTTTTTGGTTGACGATGCAAAGCACGTGATCTGGTACGTGACCAACCGCGACCTTGTAAAATACGATTTTGCAAAGAAAAAGGCGCAGGTGCTTTACACCGTTTCTTCGGGAACGGATACAGAGAGCAACGGCGGCGCATCCACCTCGATCTCCCTTGGCTATTACTGGTACCGCGACGCCTATGCAAAGGTCTTTTTCAGAGTCGATTTGGAAACGGGCGCATATGAGCAGCTTGATCCCGCGTACGATATCCCCGCAGCATACGTGGATGGCAGATATTACTGCACTGCAAGCGGCTCGCCTGCAACAGAGGTGTACTCCTTGGATGCAAGCATGCAAGAAAAGCAAAGCATCTTGGAGGATTGCATTCTCTACTACGTAAGGTTTGATCACGTCACCTCGCAGGACAGCGGCTACCTTACCTTTTCGGAATGGCGCGAGGGCGAGCTGGTGCCCTGCACCTACGATCTTGCCACGCACCGCAAGGACACGGACAAATCCGCGCCCAAGTCGGGGCTGACCCGGGGCGACTATATTTGCTACACGCAGCCCGCAGAAGAGCCTCGGCTGATGGGCGAATGCGGATTGAACGGCAAAGTCTATAACCGTACGGGCGGCACGGTGTACCGCTACAACACCGCGACCGACCAAGAGGAGATTCTGTTCTCCAATGATGATCTTGTTATAGGCAACCCTGAAATCATCGGCGGATATCTGGTTTACGACTTCGGTGCATTTGTCAAGCATGAGTTATTTCATTGCCCTTTTTGGCAAACCGACGCGGGCGGCAAGCTTGTCATCGATATAGAAACCGGCAATTATTGCGTTTATTTCAACACCTGGGATAAGACACTTTCTCAATACTGAACATTGAAAGGACACGCTATGAAGCTGATCGTATTTGAACTGAAAAAGCTGCTTGGGATGCGCTTTTTGCGCGTTTGCTTGCTTGTGCTTTTGTCGATCTGCTTTGCGCTGTCCTTTTTTGCTGCCGAGAGCAGTCAAAAGGAGGCCGTTCCGCATAGAGAATTGGAGGCGTTTTTTGACCTTTACTTTGAAAATCGGGCAGAAATGGACGCGTATTACAACGAGCTTGTGCAAAGCGAGATACACGACCCGATGCAAGAGCAGCGTCCGCAACAGGCAGAGCAAAAATATGCCCCCGACGGATACACCGATCTGCAAATGTTCACGACTCTCTATGCTGTGATCGAGCAAGCGCAGGGGCATCCTGAGCGCATGGATGGGGTGGTTGAATCTGCCGAGAAAAACTTGGCGGAATTTCGCGCTATGGGCATCCCAGAGAGCAGCTATAACTACAAGCTGCAGCAAATGCTCATTCGCACCTACACAGAGCTCAAAAGCACCGTGCGCATCGGCATTGAGTCCACGCGCGGATGGGAGATCTATTTTAACCACTCTGCGCAAAACGCGCTGCTGTTTGCGCTGATCCTTCTGGTATCCATTTCCGCTGTCTCCTGCGACCGCACGGTCGGCATGCTGCCCGTCATTGCTTGCACCAAGCGCGGCAAGCAAGGGGTAAGTGGCGCAAAGATCGTCACACTTATGCCGGTGACGGTGTGTCTTGTGCTGCTCTTTTCGCTAACGTCATTTGCTGCTGTCTGGCTTGTATGCGGCTATTCTTCTGCATCCAACGCCATCCAATCGGTTCCCGGCTTTGCGCTTTGCCCCTATGCGCTGTCGATCGGGCAGTATTTGGTGCTTTCATTGCTTTTACGCTCTGCGGCATTTTGCCTGTTTGCGGCCGTGTCAGCCGTGATCTGTGCGCTGATTCGCCATCGCGCTTTCTCCTTTGGAGCAGGGCTATTGCTTCTTGGCTTGCAATATGCGCTGAACAACATTTCCTATATCAACCCCGATTCTCCGTGGAAAAGCCTCAATCTGATCGCTCTGACCGATGCTTCTCCTTTGTTTGCAAGGCTGCGCACCTGCAATCTGCTGGGCATGCCTTGCCCTTACGTGCCGCTTGCATTCTGCCTGTGTGTCATACTGACCGCTCCGGTTCTTATGCTGTTTTGGCTCGTATTTGTCCGCAGGCAAGGCGGCTCGGCAAAAAAGCAACTGCCCTGCAAGCTGCCTGTCAAGCTCAGGGAGTTGGCAAGCAAGCGCCATCTGCCACGCTTTGTGCCAAAGAGTCTTTTCGGCATAGAGCTATACAAGATGCTGATCGTCTCGGGTATGGTTTTCGTAATCCTATTGCTTGGTGCGGGCAAAATCGCATATGCGCAATACGAATATCGCAATCCGGGCACCGTTTCCGATCGCATCTACTATAAGCATATGACCGAGCTGGAAGGACCGCTGACCGAGCAAAAGCTTTTGTATATACAAGAAAAGAGAAATGAGATCGACCAAACCCTTGCCAAGTCCGATCAGATGCAAGAGGACTTTATCGCAGGCAAGATCACGCAAGCACAATACGCTGCATATCTGAAGCAGCTTGAATCCGCCAAATCCGAGGACGCGCATTGGGCAATCGTGGAGCAAAAGCGCGACCGCCTGCTCTCGCTTTCGGAGCAAGGCTGGCTTGTCTATGATACCGGCTGGCTGAAGCTGCACAATTCCCGAGCTGATTTGCTGCTTTTGTTGGCGATCGCCCTGTTTGCCTCTCACGCATTTTCGATGGAATACCGCCGCAGTGGTCCATCAGACGGCTTTGCATCCATTCTGCGCGCCACCCCCAAGGGCAGATCCAAGACCTATTTTGCCAAATTGGCGGTGGTGCTGAGTGTTTCTGCCTTGCTGTGTGTTGCATTTTCAATGACTGACGTGCTGACGGTGGCAAGCCAATACGCTCTGCCTGCCGCAGACGCACCGCTGACATCACTTGCAGGATTTGAAACGTTTTCGTCCACTGTCTCAATCGGCGGCTTTTGTGCACTGGTACTGCTTGAAAAATGCGCGTTCTCCGTGCTGCTGTCGCTTACCGTCTTTTCCCTGTCTTGTCTGCTGCGGCGCAGCCTGTATGCACTTGCCGTTGGCACAGTAGGCATTGCGCTACCCACGATTTTGGCACAAACACAGCTTGCCGATGCATTCGCACCGGCAGCCATCCTCACCCTACTGCCGTCCGCAGTGCTTGTGATCGCATCTTATCGCAAATTCACCAAATGAAAGGAGCACGCTCATGAAGCTGGAAATAAACGGTATTACAAAAGCCTATGGCTCCAACAAAGCCCTGAACGGATTTTGCGCGCAACTGACTCCCGGCATTTATGCGCTGCTGGGTCCCAACGGCTCGGGAAAATCCACACTCATGCACGTGTTGACACATAATCTGCGCGCTGATTCGGGGGAGGTTTTCTTTACAAATAATGGCGGTTGCAGGCAAAACACGCTTGACATGGGAGATAAATTCCGCGAAATGATCGGATTTATGCCGCAATACCCCGGAATGTACCCCAACTTTACCGCAAAACAGTTTTTGCAGTATGCTGCCGTGCTCAAGGGCATAAATGAGCATCTGCCGAAACGCGAGAAAGACGCCTTGATCAACCATCAAATTTCAGAAATCCTTGAAGAATTGGAGCTTTCCGACGTCTCTCACCGCAAGATCAGCTCGCTCTCAGGCGGCATGAAGCAGCGTTTAGCCCTTGCGCAAGCTGTGCTGGGTGACCCCAAGATCCTGATCTTAGACGAGCCCACCGCAGGGCTTGACCCCAAGCAGCGTATTGCCGTACGCAACTATATCTCGCGCATTGCGCTCAACAAAATCGTCATCATTGCCACGCACGTGGTGTCCGACGTGGAGTTTGTCGCCAAGGAGATCATCCTACTGCGCAAGGGCGAGGTGCTTTGCATGGCACCTCAGCAGACGCTCTTGCAGCAGATTGCGGACAAGGTCTGGACAGCAGATGTGCGCGAGGACGAGGTGTCGGCAATGCAGAACAAGTTTACGGTCACGGGCATTGCCAAATCCGACGCGGCGGGGCACGCGGTCACGCTGCGCATCCTGTCCGACGAGCAGCCCTTTGCCGACGCAAAGCCCACCGCTCCCACTTTAGAGGACTACTATTTATACGTTTTCGGACAGTAATCATAACAAACCCCGCCCGACGGCAATTTTTCGTGCCGTCTGGCGGGGGTTCTTTGCTTATTATTAAGTTCCGTTTCGGTAATTCTCCGCTTGGAGATTGAACATATACGCGTACTTGCCGTCCTGCGCCATCAGCTCGTCATGGCTACCCGACTCGATCAGCCTGCCGCCGTCAAACATATAAATTCTGTCGGCATGGCGGGTGGTGGACAGGCGGTGCGAGATAAAGATGACCGTCTTATCCTCAGCATACTCGTACAGCGCGCGGTTGAGCTCGTATTCGGCGTTGGGGTCGAGTGCCGACGAGGGCTCGTCCAGAATGATCAGGTCCGCATCCTGATAAAACGCGCGGGCAATGGCGATCTTTTGCGCTTCACCGCCCGATAGCTGCACGCCGTCATCCTCAAATTCGCGGGTCAAGGGAGTATCGATCCCCTTCTCCAGCGTAGCAAGCTTGCCCGCAAAGGTGCTTTTTCGCAGCGCCTCACAAACTCGCTCGCGTTGCGCCTCTCCCTCTTTGCCCGTCGCAAGCTCTCCGCCCACCACGTTTTCGGCAATGGTAGCGGCAAAAATGCGATAATCCTGGAACACCGCTGCCACTCTGCCGCGCAAATCTTCGAGCTCATACTCACGCAAATCGTGTCCGTTATAGGTGATACTGCCCTCGGTTGGATCATACAGACGCATAAGCAGTTTGGTCAGCGTAGTCTTGCCTGCTCCGTTGTAGCCAACGATAGCAATCTTCTCGCCTCGTCTGATCTCCATATCCACGCTCTGCAGCGCGGTCACGTCCCCCTCTTTGCCGTGATAGGCAAAGCGCAAGCCCTTGACGCAAAGCGACTCCAGCGGCTCGGTTTTCAGCGCACCACCCACAATGGTCGGCTTGATGCTGAAGAAATGAATGATCTTTTTGACAAAGATGCCGTGCTGATGATACGCCATCAAGCCCCTGCCCATTTCCTGCAAACGCCAGCCAAGACTCCAGATGGCGTTAACACCCACGGCAAAGCCGCCCAGTGTTACACCGCTTTCCGGCACCATGAGCATCTGCCAAAGCAGGATCAGCATAACGGCATAATTGGCGAAATCCAAGATCAGCAAGAACAAAAAATCATAAAACATATACTTCTTGCCGTACTCCACCGCGTTTTTCTGCATCGCCTTTGTCGCCTCTCGGTAATCGTCGTGCAGATTCTCGGAAATGCGCGAAATGCGCAGCTCCTTGGCATAATCCGGTGTGGTATATACGCGCTTGATGTAATCGCGGCGGTGGCGCATGGGAGTGATCTCTTCCTCCTGCTTTTTGCTCAGCGCATTGGTGCGTCGGGAAATTAAAATACGGAACACCCCGGAAGCAAGCAGAATACACGCCACAATGGGACTGACGCCCGCAATGACGCCCACGCCCACAAGCATCGTTACAACGTTGGAGATCAGTCCGCCCGTACCCTCAATCAGCTGGATGACGTGCGGCCATGCACCCTGCATGGAGAAAATGAATTCGTTGAAAAACTCGGGATCGTCGTAATTGGCAAGGTCAGTCTTGGATGCATGCGCGAAGATATCACTGTACAGCTTGCGGTTGATGACCTCGCGGAAGCGCGGCAGCATGACAAGCTGATACACAGTGTGCAACGCACGCCCGATCAGTAAAATAACCATATACGCAAGGATCAGCGCGAGCAGCTTGCCAAACACCGTGCCGCCTTCGATTCCGTTATACAGGTGCTCGGTATACAAAAGTCCGGCTGCAGGCAAAGCACCCATCATAATGCCGTACAGCACGTTTGTGATCACGTACCAAGGGGAGTAACGCCAGATACGCCGTAGCATCCAAAGATCCGCCTTGAGCGCACCTTTTTCACGCGGTTTGCGTTGCTTGGGTGTCTTTTTTGCTTTACTCATGCAATCACCTCCCCGCTCTCCCGGTAATTCTCCGCCTGCTTGCGGAACATGTCTGCATAAATGCCGTTCTGCGCCATGAGCTGCTCGTGTGTGCCGCTCTCGGCAACTCTGCCGCCATCGATCAGATAGATCTTGTCCGCTAATACCGCGCTGGAAAGGCGGTGCGAGATAAAGATCACGCCGCAATCTGCACAGGCGTCCAGCATGGTGCGATACATTTCGTATTCCGCAATGGGATCAAGAGCTGAGGACGGCTCATCTAAAATGACAAATCGGTTTTGCTTGGCATACACGTGCGCAATCGCCATTTTTTGTGCCTCGCCGCCCGAGAGCATAATTCCGGCAGGGTCAAATTCTCGGGTCATGCAGGCGTCAAGCCCGCCGTTTTGACAAAGCTTTTCCCAAATGCCCGCTCTTTGCATGGCGTCAATGATATTCTCGGTATCTCCTTCGACGCGCCGCGCAAGCGTCACGTTTTCAGCGGCACTCACCGCGAACAAGTGAAAATCCTGCATAACTGCCGCAAACATATCGCGATATTCGCGCATGGAGAGCGCACGGATCGGCACGCCGCCATACGAAATCTCACCCTCGGCATCGTAAAGCCGCAGAAGCAGCTTGACCAACGTGGATTTTCCCGCGCCATTTGCGCCCACGATGGCAATGCGCTGCCCTGCGCCAAAGGTCATGGAAATATCCTGCAGCGTGGGCGCGGCTGCACTCTCGTATTGGAAGCTCACGTGGCGCAGCTCAATGTCCCCACCCTTGGGCAGCGGTGTATCACCGTCCGTCAGCTTAGGCTGATATTCCAAAAACTCTCGCATGGTGTCTATATATTGGGCGTTTTTTCTGAAATTCATGAACTCCTCCAGGGAATCCAGCAGCACACCCGAAATGCGCGAGGTCGTGTTAAGCACCACAAAGCAGTCGCCATATCCCATCAGTCCCTGCACAACAGTGCGCCAAACGGCATATACCGTAGTCAATATGGTTGGAAGTATGTTTCCGAAAACGATGCAGCCGCATTCGATCACGGTCAGAAATAAGCCCTTTTGGGCATGGATGCGTCTGCAGGTCTCGGAAGCATCCTTCATATATTTGAGCAGATATCCCGGCATACGGGTCAGACGCAGCTCCTTGGCATACTCCGCCACGAAAAACACACGGTGGGGATATCCTTTACGGCGGTCGATCTTACGGATCTCCATATCCTTGTCATGCACGCCCTTTTGATATTTCGCACGTAACGGGATGGTTACAAGCGGAATCAGCGCGAACAGCAAGAACACGGGATGCACCGACACCACCAAGCCCACACAAAGCGCCAGGTCGACCACACACCAAAGAATGCCCGCCACATTATCCAGCACGTTCATAGCGCGGTCATCGGCTTCTCCGAGCGCCTTGACGAACTTATCGTAAAATTCGGGATTCTCATAGCAGGCAAGCTCTACCTTGTCGGCATGCTCAAAGATCTTCAGATTGACCTGCTGCCCGACCGCATACCTGCGCTTTTCATAATACAGCTGCCAAAAGGCGTTATTGAGCAGATCGGCAGACAGCTCAAGCGCCACGAACAGTACTGCCATCCATAAAATATCGTAAAACCCCTTGCCCTCGCCGACAGCGTTCAGTGCATATTGCAAAAGGTAGGTCGAGCCTAAAAAGTATGTTGCGCTGACCAATGCCGCCATGCCAAGGCGCAGCGGGATTAGCCAAGGGTCAACGCTGTGGATGATCCTTAGCATATACAGATTGTTCCGTATCACCCGTTTCATGGGCAGCTTTTCCTGCTTTGGCTTTTTGGGACTGTCCTTTTTCTTTGAGTGCTTCGCCAAGTGAATCACGCTCCTTTCACACATACTACGCGATCATTGTACCATGTGTACCTTTTCCTGTCAAGCAACCGTTGGTTTGATCGGCTAACCGATCAGGTTAGACAAAAAAGGTGCGCAGCAATGCCACGCACCGAAAAACGTAGCTCTATTGCTGCGACACAATTGTTTTCAACCCCAAAGATAAGCGTACGAAAACAGAGCATACATTTTTACCGTGAAGTAAAAAAGTACACTTAGGGCTTTGGGGAGCATTATGTAATTGTGTCGCAAGACTATTATACCACGATCTTGACAGTTTGTAAAGGGATTTATGAGAAAAGTGTAGTGTACTTGTATAATTATCTAATGTTTGATCCGATAAATCAGGATCTTGCTCTGATATTGATTGGGAACAGTAACGCTCAGACCGTCACGGACAAGCACCTTGCCCTCGATCTCCCAAGCTTGCTCGGTATCAATATCGGTCACGGTATAGACAGCCTCGGGATCAAGCCCTTCCAGCACGTAAGAGGAGGTCACGCAATTGGACCCCGCGCGACGGAACACCATCACGATGCCGTCACCCTGTTCGGGTCTGTCATATCTGTAAGCTGCCCAGCCGCCGTGCGCATACGACCAGCCGCCGTTCTCCAAAGGATAGAAATCGCAGGAGAAGTAAGGCTGCAGCACGCGGTACTCGTCACACATTTTCTTCATCCAGGCGCACTTTTCCTCGTCGGGCTCGGGGCGATCGGGGCGGTCGGTCCACCACCAGCTGCCCACGTAGCAGGGCGCATAGGAGCTTCTTGTCGCATAGGTGTCACCCATCCTCTTGCACACGCCGCCAGAGCAAGGGATCAGACGATTATACCCAAACATCTGGGTCTGGATCGCGTCAGGATCAAGATCGGGCTCACAGAAAGCATCGGTTCGCCAGATCGGAATGGTTCTCTGCAAGGACTCAAAGTCAATGCGACGGCCGCCCGACGCGCAGTTATCGATGACGAGATCGGGATACTTGGCGCGCAGATCGTCCCACAGGCGATACAGATTCATGATGTACTTGATCTCATTGATACCACCGCGGTCCATCTCGTCGGTAATGCGCCAGGATTGCAGCGGCTCCATATTGAAGTCCTGGCGGAAACACTTGATATGCAAGGTGTCGATAAAGGAGCAAATGACCCGGAACAGATACTCGCGCACCTCGTCCTTGTCAAGGCGCAAAAGCAGATAAAAGCCGTCCAAAGGATACAGCCAATCGGGGTGCTCAAGCGCAAGATCGGTGCCGGGATAGGCGCGCTCGGGCTCCATCCAGAGCAAGAACTGCATGCCGGATTCGTGCACCGTTCTGACCACGTCCAAAAGGCCGTCGGGATGCTCGTCGGGACGCACCTGCCAGTTGCCCACCTGCTTGTACCAGTCGGCTGCTCCCAGCGTGCCGCCCTTGCCGTACCAGTCCGCATCGATCCAGTAATAATTGGCCTTGATGCCGTGGTCGCGGAATTTATTCAGATGATAAAGGTGACGCTCGGTGCTAAGACCCATGCCTTCCAGGGCAAACGGGAACTGAGCGGCATCACAGGGACAAAGTTCGTGCTTGATCAGACGGCGGAATTGGTTGCTTCCCTGCACGCGGCTGCCGCGATATTCCATAAGCAGGATTGAGGACGTGCGAATCCTCTCGCCCGGATACAGCTTGAAGGAGGTATAGTCAAGACCCGTTTTGATTTCCAGCGTTTCCCCCTGCGTGTGCGCAAAGGAGGCGCGCCATTGCCCCGACCAGCCGATCGCGGCAAACAGACCGCGATTTTCGGTGCAGAATTCAAAAAACGGCATCTGACCGCTCGAAGAGCGGCCTCCCAGCGGATGGAAGGAGCGCGACCTACCAAGCGTCATTTTGGTTTCGTGCACCTTGCATTCCTCTGCAATGCTGTCCGAGCGCAGGTATGCCTCATAGCCCGCACATCCGTCTGTATCATACAGGGAAAGCGGCGGCGTGACACCCGGGATCTCGGCAAAGCACCAGGTCGCGTCGCAGTCCAGCACGTCGCTGATCAGTCCGCTGTCATATTCGCCGCAGTTTTCAAACCAAAGCATCCAGCTGACGGCGTTATTTTGGGGATATTCCTTGACGTGCAGCTCAACGCGCAGCCCATCGGCAAGCTCGTACAGACGGCCGTAAGCGGTCGTACTCACCTTTGCATCTGCCAGATCAAAGGGCTTTCCCCTGTACTTGAATGAAAAACGAGGAACAGTATTCATAAAAGTTCTCCCTCCGTTTGCTTTCAGTTATCCTCATTATAAATTATACCTTGACAGATTGTCAAGAAAATAAGACAAATAGACAGAAAATACAGACTAAAATACACGTGTTGTTTGTGCATGCTTGACAAAGGCGGCGCAAGCATGCTACAATGAATTAATAACTGCAGAAAGGATGATGGCATGATACCACACAAAGCCCTATGCGTTTTTTTTGGACTGACCTTGCTGCTTGGAGGCCTTGCCGCCTGCAGCACACCCGATAACGCACAAGCGCAAACGACAGATACGCAAGCTCCCGTGCAAACCGAGCAAACGACCGAGGCCATCGTTCCCGATCCCGAGCCCCTGCCCTATCTGATCCCCTATCCCGACCGCATCAATCTGGCAGAGCTGGACGCGGCGGTGTTCAAGGCGGCCTTTCCCAGAGGCACCGCCACCACGGTGACGCAGGGCGATATGGGACTGGAGGCAACCGCCAAAAAGGAATCCCGTGACCCAAGCGTAGCCTGGGACGTAAACAGCATGTACCTCGCAGCCGACTATCCGCTCAACGACAGGACAGGCAATTACGTGCCCTTTACCCCCGACGAGAAAAAGGTGATCGTATTCAAGATCCGGGCCGAATGGGGCGGTGCCTTTGAGCTGTTCTACGCTACAAACGAGCGCGAGCATGCCAAGGGCAACTTTTCCATGATCGAGATCTATGGCGGCGACTTCGAATTCTTCGGCGAGCGCGTATGGCAATACGTGATATTTGAAGCAGACGAGACCACCGAGGACTGGTGCGTACGCTTCAACGACGGCTTCCGCCTGGATTATTCCAATTTCGTCAATCCCGATAACCTTTTCATCATTGAGCAGATCGCCTTTTGTGCCGACCGCGCCGAGGCTGACGCGTACATTGCCAAGGATCGCGGCCCGACAGAGCCCATCCCCGAGGTTGCCCCGGGCTATTACGTCTGCCTTTACGAGGACAGATTGCACCTGCCCGAGGATAACGTCAAGGGTGAGGTATTTGCAACGCTTGAAGAGGCCAAGGCTTATTGCGACAAATACATGAAACACGGCTATCGCGTGGCAAACGAAAAGGGCGAGGTGGTATATACCCCCTATTCCCTGCTGCAGACCAATCTTTTGCGTGAGGGCTATTACATCGTCAATTATGCAAGAGTGGAGAAATTCAAATACGGAGATTCCTGCACCAATCCGGGCATCAACCACGCGCCGCACCGCACCAGCTGCGACAGGCTTGTGGACTGGATCCTGTACCGCGCGGGATTTACCGACCAGCCCTTGGTACAGGGCAAGGTGGTATCCAACCTGCACCCATGGTGCGAGGAAATGGGCTTTGAAAAGATCACGAATATCGAGGATCTGCGCGCGGGAGACATCGTATTCGTCCGTCCTGCCGGCGACGGCGGACCGCAGCACGTCTTTATCCTTGCATCAGACCCCAAGGACGGCAGCGCATATCGCTACGATCACGGCTCGGACTCGCGCATCATGAACAAAAAGCAGCCCACCAACGAGCCGATCAGCTATGCTGACGCTCCCTTCATTTTCGCCTACAGACCCGTAGCAACCGAACAAAACAATATTTATTACCGCGAATTATACGCAAACCGGTAAATTTTGCAGCAAAGAGGAGGTTTTATGCCAAAGTCAATCAAACGAATATTACTTTGCCTTTTGTGCGCATCCATGCTGCTTGGCATGTTCGCTTGCAAAGACGAGCAAAGCGAGCAAGGCACCGAGGAGGTGCCGACGCAGGAGCAGATCCCCGAGATCGATCGCTCCAAGCCGCAACAGGGTCCTTTTCAGAACACGACCGACCTGAGCTTTGAAAAGCAGACCGTGACAGAGATTGAAAAAATCGTCTCGGAAGAGCACGTATACTCCGAGGACGAGCCCGACCCCGCGTTCTCCATCGGAGAAGGAAGAGCCAAGAAAAGCACCGTTTCGCTCAATGCAAACACGCTCTCATGCTTTAATATCGGCCTTTCGTTCAATGAAAACGTAACAGCCAGATATCAGTTCAAGCTGACCTCCTCCGAGCCTGAGCCGGAAGCGAATTACGACAGCGCCTACTTTGATCTGCGTTTGACAAATACGGGAGCCGCGCCCAACCATGAATCGGCGCGCGTTTGGATCCTGATGAAGGACCAAAAGATCGGTCTGCGTACAGGCAAGTGGCCGGGCTGCACTATGCTCCCCTGCCCCGTGGACTTTTCTCAGGGCGTGAGCCTGATCATTGAGGACGACCCGGTTGCCAACGTGATCTCGATCTTTTACGACGACGCGGGCACAAAAACACCCCTGGCAAGGCTGGTGATCTTTGACGACAAGCTGGAATTTTATCTGGAAGGCAGCGACAGCCCCGACATCACCGAGCCGCTGAGCACACCGGTGGCTAAAACGGGCTATGCGCGTATTTGGACGCATCATATGAAAAAAACAGTAAAACTGACCAATATCAAGGTTTCGGGCGAATCGACCGGCTACACGACCGAGCCCATCGATATGCTCAATTCCCGTGACGTTTTCGCGGACACGTGGGTAGCAACCGACGACGTAGACCGTACCACGCCCGTTGGCACAGACACCGCCACCCCCGGCGATAAGAAGGTCGGCATCTTCTACTTCATGTGGCACAACGCCACCAAGCAGGGGCAGAATCCTCTGTTCGACCACACAGCCGCTTACCTTTCGGGTGGTGTGAATGCCGTTTGGGATCTGATCCCGCAGGGCAACCTCGGCTTTGCGCACTATTGGGCCGAGCCCTACTTTGGCTACTATAACTCGGATGACGAATGGGTCATCCGCAAGCACGGCTACATGCTTGCCGAGGCGGGCGTGGACTTTATTTACGTGGACGCCACCAACGGCATTATTTACGAGCACAATCTGGAAACGCTTTTGCGCGTCTGGAGCGAGATGCGTACCGAGGGATATGCCGTGCCGCAGATCTGCTTCCATTGCGGCAACACCGATTCCCTGGCTGCCTCTTCGCTGAATTTCCTTTGGAACAACTACTATTCGACCGGCAAATATGCCGATATGTGGTTTTTGTGGGACGGCAAGCCGCTGATCTTCTATCCCGATTCGCTGGCAAAGACCCTTCCCGATGAAATGAACGAATTTTTCACCGCCCGTCAGAGCTGGGCATTTACAAGCGACGGCTGGTACACCTCCAAGGACGGCAAGGGCCGCTGGGCATGGGCGGATATGTATCCCCAGTCTCCCGGTCTTTCCCCCGAGGGTGACGTGGAGCAGATGATTGTCATGTGCGGCTTCTGGGCAAACGGCAGCGCAGGCACCAACGGCGGCCGCAGCTATACCAAGAAAAACGGCATTCCCGACTACGAGGGTGATTGGGATTTTGGTTACGCACTCATGAAGACCACCTCTGGCTTGGGTCTTGCATTCCAGGAGCATTTTGATTACGCCATGGAGGTAGATCCCCCGCTGGTTATGATCACGGGCTGGAACGAATGGTGGGCAGGCCGCTGGGGCGGCTCCGTGGACAATCCCGCACAGGGACAGATGATTTGCAACGAATACAGAGTCAACCAAAGCATTCCCAAGTATCAATGGTATTACGTGGACGCCTTTAACACCGAATATTCCCGTGACATTGAGCCTATGACGGGCGGCTACAACGACAACTACTTCTACCAGATGGTACAGAACATCCGCAAGTACAAGGGCTCTCGCGTCGGCGAAGCTGCCTTTGAGCAGTGGGCGATCGATATCGAGGGCGACCTCGGACAATGGTATATCGTAGGCCCCGAGTACCGCGACTACCAGGGCGACACCGTGGATCGAGATCACTTCTCCTACGTGGGTGATTTCCGCTATGTAAACACCTCCGGCCGCAACGACTTCGTGACCTGCAAGGTCTCCTCGGATGCCGACAACCTTTACTTCTACGCCGAGTGCGCCGAGGACATCACCTCTCCCGAGGGCACGAACTGGATGAACCTCTTCATCGACGCCGATTGCAACGCACAGACCGGCTGGTACGGCTACGACTTTATCATCAACCGCTCGCAGGCGGACGGCAAGGTTTCGGTGGAAAAGTTCGTGGGCACCGACACCTGGGAATTTGAAACGGTTGGCAAGGCCGAGTACAATCTGCGCGGCAACGTGCTGCAGATCAAGATCGCACGCTCGGTCATGAACCTTGGCGACACCTTTGATTTCAAGTGGGCGGACAACTCTGTCGCAGACGGCAACGTCATGCAGTTCCTTGATCAAGGCGACGCTGCTCCCAACGACCGCTTCAACTACCGCTACACCACCGTGCAGACCAAGGTCAAGATCCCCGAGGTCCTGACCGAGGATATGATCGTGCTCAAGGCCGGCTCTTACAACGCGTTTGCAGGTGGCAAGCAGGTAAGACTGGATGCCTCCAGCACCAAGGCCGTGCTGATGGGCAGAGGCGACGAGTTCTACCTCCCCAAGACCTTTGTGGAGGAGGTCATCGGCATTTGTTGCGAAGGACTTGACACCTATTCGCACTACGGCATCACCTACGTCATGCCCGCCGAGGCGATTGCAGCCGCAGGCAAGAGCGTGACCATCACCGCAGACGGCCTTGTGATCATTGCATCCTCTGTTGTAGAAGATGCGGACACCCTGACCACGCTGTATCGCGCGCTGATGTAAAGAAATAAAAAAGGGGCTGAATCATTGGCGTGATACTCTTATCGGAGTATCACGCCGGTTCTATTCGCCTCCGGCGAGTTCTATTGCGTTGCAGTGATATTCGGCTTACGCCGAGTGGTATTCGCTTCGCGAGTTCCCGGGCGAATAGAATATCACTGTGAGGCGTAGCCGCACAATATCACTGCCCGCAAGAGCAATATCACTCTTTGCGAAAGCAAAAAATATCACTCATAGACAGCAGAAAAAGGGGGAGCTTCACGGAATTTTGTAACCGTGTTACTCTCTCTTTCTGTATTTATTGCCGGTTTCGCATTTGTTTTACAAATGCATCGGGCTGCGCCCATACCCCTATCTTATTTCTCCGATAAGGACATCACCGATTGCTGATTCAGCCCTTTTTGCTATGAATTCGACACAGACGACTCGGATTTGATCGACGCCATATATTCGCGGGGCGCTAAGGACATTCTGCGCTTGAACACCTTGGAAAAATACTGCGCGTCAGGATAGCCGCAGCGAAGCGCGACGTCGCTGACGCTGGTAAAGCCCTGCTTGAGCATGGTGCAGGCATGCTGGATGCGCACCGTGTGCAAATACTCCACAATCCCCACGCCCACGTGCCGCTTGAACACCGTAGACAGGTACTTTTTGTTGTATTTGAGATCACTTCCCAGTCGCTCCAAGGAAAAATCGGGATCCGAAAAATGCTCGTCCACGTATTTCTGGATCATGGACACAAGGTCAATTCTGCCCTCATCGCGGCAGGAAAACTTGGGCAGGCGTCTGCCAAGATAGGCAAGGGTATGGAGCAGCACCGCCTCACTGGCAATATCCGAAAGCTCTGCGGGGCTGTCAAGGCCTTGCACCCAAACCGTTTCCAGCTCGGGGCAGTCAGGAAACAGCATGGCCTTGGGAGAGACCCCCAATTGCTCCATGATGCGATTGCCACGCGCACCCAAGAAGCTGATGTACATGTATTGAAAATCCAAAACCGATTCAATGGCAAAAGGCTCGGCGGGAAATGAAAAGAAAACGTCCCCCTGCTGCAAGGGCAGAACCGCTCCTCTGGTATGAAGTCTCCCCTCTCCCTGAAGCACGAAATATACGGTATACAGAGATTTGAGGCGCAGACCCGTATAGAGCTGCTCCTTGGTTTCCAGCACGAAATGGACGGTATGAATGCTATGGTCGTTGATCTCACGCGGGACAAAGCGACAAATGTTCTGCTCAGCCATGATCCTGCCTCCTTCTTCGGATAAGATGGCATCAGTATAGCACATCTTTGAAAAGAAGTCAATCGAAACATAACTATTTTTCATAAATTTGTGGAATTTATCCACAGACGAAAGGGCGTGTCTTGTGATATAATGATGATGTGAAATAGGGCAGATTCCCCACGTATTCACCCAGCCCCATGCATCATTCCATAAAAGAAAGGAAACAGACTCCATGAAAAAAGTACGTATCGGCGTTTTGGGTGCTTATCGCGGCACCAGCATGATCAATTACTGCAAAAGAGCGGACCACGCAGAGGTGGTCGCTATCTGTGACAAGAGCCCCGAGGCGCTGGACGCGCAAAGAGAGGCTGCCGCAGGCCTGGATATTACCTTCTACGATCATTTTGACAAGTTTATCGAGCACGATATGGACGCTGTGGTGCTGGCAAACTATGCCAACGAGCACGCGCCCTTTGCCATCCGTTGCCTGAAAAAGGGTCTGCACGTGTTCTCCGAAGTGCTTCCCGTTCAGAACATGAAGGAGGCTGTGGAGCTGGTGGAGGCTGTGGAGGAAAGCGGCCTTGTTTATTCTTACGGCGAAAACTACTGCTACATGCCCGCCCCCTACGAGATGAAAAAGCTTTACGAGAGCGGCGAGATCGGCGAATTCGAGTATGGCGAGGGCGAATACATTCACAACTGCGAGCCCATCTGGCCCTCTATTGCCTACGGTGAAGCAGATCACTGGCGTAACAACGGCTATGCCACCTTCTATTGCACGCACTCCTTAGGCCCCATCATCCACTCCACGGGCTTGCGTCCCGTATCGGTCATTGGCTTTGAGGGAACCAAGAACGCGCGCCGTCTGCGCACGGGATGCAAGAGCGGTCAGTTCGGCATTGAGATGGTAACCTTGGAAAACGGCGGTATTGTCAAGTCGATCCACGGAGACCTGTACAGAAACTCGATCTGGTACACCATGTACGGCTCCAAGGGACGCATGGAATGCGGCCGCGAGGACGCCATGGACGGACATATTGCCAAGATCTACATCAACAAGGATGAATATGACGGCGGCTACGAGACGGGCTCGCTGCGCTCCTACTTCCCCGAGCACGCACCTGCCGAGGATGTGGCAGGCTTTGGCCACGGCGGATCCGACTTCTTCTCCATGTACTACTTCATCAAGCGTATTCTGGGCGATGAGACCGCAGACACCATCGACGTCTACGAAGCGCTGGATATGTTCCTGCCCGGTCTGTTTGCTTACAGATCCATTCTGGCGGGCGGCGTTTCCATGGAGGTGCCCAACCTCAGAAACAAAGAAGAACGCGAAAAATGGCGTCACGATACTGCCTGCACCGACCCCAAGGTCGCAGGAGATATGCTCCTTCCCAATTTCGCTGCGGGCACTCCCGAGATCCCGCAGCAGATCTACGACCGCCAGGCCGCTCTTTGGGCCGAGGAATGTGCCAAGACCGAGGGCACATACCGCACCGCAGCCCTGACCCAAGGAAGCAAGCAAGAAAACTAATCAAAAATACGGGTTGTCCGCAAGGACAACCCGTTCTTTTTTATTGTCTTTACGACTCCACGCGCGCGACGATCTCAAAGCCGTCATCCGTCTCCTTGATTTTGAAAAGTCGCGGACGCTCGTTGGGATTGACGTTGGTGCTGTGCAGGATCAGGTACAGATCTCCGTCAAAGCCGTCAAAGATCATGCCGTGTCCGCCGTCCTCGTCGTAGATAAATCGATCGGCGTGACGCCAGGGACCGCGGATGCTGCCGCTGTCGCTGATGGCAAGCGCCTGCACGTACCAATACTGCGGACCTGCGTGAAATCCCGACCACAGCATATACAACTTACCGTTCTTGCCCTTGCGGAAGAACGGGCCGTCGGTGACGTAATTGCGGGAGGTGGGATCCACCAGCGAATACGACCATTCCGCGCCGGATGCGCGCAGAACCGTCTCGGGCTTTCCCGCGGGCGCGGTCAGATCCTCGGCCAAGGGCATGATCTCGATCGTACCGTCGCCAACCTGCGTCCATTCATGGCAGAATGCCGTCCAAGGTGTTCCCTTTTCATCCACGTAGAAGGTTGCATCCAGACAAACCCAATCCTCGGGCGTGATAGGCCCTGCGGAAAAAGGCAAAAACGGCCCCATGGGGCTATCGGCCTTGAGGATCTGCGAGCAGCGCAGATGCGTCTCGCTGCGGAAGCTTGCAAACATATAGTAGGCGTCACCGTAATGATACACCTCGGGAGCAAAGAAATCGCGATCCGACCAAAAATCCACAGGGCGGGTAAAGCACTCGTGCGGCTCGCTCCATTCGACAAGGTCGGGAGAGGTATACACGTCCAGACCCGTCCACGGAATGACCTTGGTGGCAGGGCCGCGGCGGGTGCCGTACAGATAATAAACACCGTTTTCGGCAAAAATGAAGGGGTCTCGCAGGTGAATGTCGCGCAGCTTCATAGATATTTGCTCCTTTCGCGTGTATATGAACATTGTAACACGAACGCCCAGGGGCAGTCAAGGGATAGCGGACAGATAAATGTGGGAAATCGTTATGCACAAGAGCTTCACGGGGCAGCGCCCCGCTTCATGTGCCAAAGTTTACTTTGGCGCGCTTCATGAGTTGCGCAGCAACTCGCTTCATTCTTTTTCGGGAATCTCGCCTTTGGCGAGAATTTGCACGCTCTTCGTCTGGAGAATGTCTTTTTGCGCAAGCCGCTCTCCGATCTGCGAGCGGCAAATGCGAACCCGATCGTGCGCTTCGCGCACGAAATGGGTTCGCGGCAGATCAGCAAAAAGAGGATGGAGTAGTACAAACTACTCCATCCTCTTTTTGGTGAAGCGGACGATTGAATGTCCGAACTATTTGCCATATATTCAATGTCTTCGGTTGTGGGGATGTTGATAGGCTTATCGTCAAAGGTAGGCTTGTTTTGGTGAAACGTAAAACAACCTTTTCGATCAGTAAAGCCCGCGGTACAGGGTCAGAAGCGTGTTCTCGTCCACCGCCTTGTCCGCAAGCACCAGCATATCGTCGGTACGGATGACAGTCTTGCCGCAGGACTCCAGCAAGGGGAGGATATCCACGTATTCGACACCGTAGTGGTTGTAGGTCTCACCGCTGACGGTGAGCCTCATGATCTCGGTTGCGAATGCCTTGGGCACGTACAGATGGTTCTCGTCACCAAAGAAGGTCGCCTTGGTGGAAGACTCGTCCAAACGCACCATCTTACCGCCCGCGAAGGCGTAGTAGGAGCCTGCTTTGAGGACGATCATATCCTCGGTCAGGACAGCGGGGGCCTTGACCTCGGTCTCCTTGGTTGTGTACCGATAGTTGAAGCGGCCATTGGGGGCGGCGTCGCCCAGGTCAATGAACTGCATAATGTCATCTTCGTCCACAGAATTGTCTGCCCACTTGATGTCGAAGGTGTCGCCAAGCCCCAGAAGATCGGCATCTACCTTAATTTGAATGTAATTGCCGCTGACGGAGTAGGTGGCGGAGCCCACCTCCTCCATCTCCCAGGAGTTGTTCACGAACTTCTGGACGGAGCAGGTG